>JAAEZB010000001.1:39143-79779 GCA_018223085.1 Paracoccaceae bacterium | reverse complement strand
GGCGTGACGGTTGGCTTGGCTGCGTTCACGTCTGAAATTCCCCCTGTGGTCTGTTTTTCTTAGCAAACCAGACGCATCCGGCGAAAGGCGAAAGTGTTCAGACCCCGCCAAGACCATTGAGGCCCGCGACCCCTTGCGTTAAGAGGCGCAAACGGTATCGGAGGACGGCGGAAAATGGGAAAAACTAAGATCACCAACGAAGAGGCGCTCGCGTTCCATCTGGAACCGACCCCGGGGAAATTCGAGATCAAGGCCTCTGTGCCGATGACGACCCAGCGGGACCTGTCTCTTGCCTATTCTCCCGGCGTTGCCGTCCCTTGCGAAGCCATCGCCGAAGATCCCTCGACGGCCTATGATTATACCAACAAGGGCAACCTTGTCGCCGTGATCTCCAACGGCACCGCTGTTCTTGGGCTTGGCAACCTAGGCGCGCTGGGCTCCAAGCCGGTGATGGAGGGCAAGGCCGTGCTCTTCAAGCGTTTCGCCGATGTGAATTCGATCGACATCGAGCTTGATACCGAAGACCCCGATGCCTTCTGTCAGGCTGTGAGGCTCATGGGGCCGACTTTCGGCGGCATCAACCTCGAAGACATCAAGGCGCCCGAATGTTTCATCATTGAACAGCGCCTCAAGGAAGAGATGGATATCCCCGTCTTCCACGATGACCAGCACGGCACCGCCGTGATCTGCGCCGCCGGCCTTCTCAACGCGCTGCACATCTCGGGCAAGAAGATCGGGGACTGCAAAATCGTCCTCAACGGGGCAGGGGCTGCCGGCATTGCCTGTATCGAACTGCTGAAATCCATGGGCGCAAAACACGATAATTGTATCGTCTGCGATACCAAGGGCGTGATCTATCAAGGTCGCACCGAGGGTATGAACCAATGGAAATCGGCTCATGCCATTAAAACCGACCTGCGCACCCTCGAAGAGGCAATGGAGGGAGCCGATGTGTTCCTTGGCGTGTCGGTCAAAGGTGCCGTGACGTCCGATATGGTCGCCTCAATGGCGGATGATCCGGTCATCTTCGCCATGGCCAACCCCGATCCCGAGATCACCCCCGAAGAAGCGCACGCCGTCCGCGCCGATGCCATCGTCGCCACCGGCCGTTCGGACTACCCGAACCAGGTCAACAACGTGCTTGGCTTCCCCTATCTCTTCCGTGGGGCGCTCGACATTCACGCCCGCGCGATCAACGATGAGATGAAAATCGCCTGCGCCGAGGCCCTTGCCGAACTCGCCCGCGAGGACGTGCCGGACGAGGTTGCCATGGCTTATGGCCGCAAGCTGGCTTTTGGGCGCGATTACATCATCCCAACCCCCTTCGATCCTCGCCTGATTCACCGTATTCCCCCCGCCGTGGCCCGCGCTGGTATGGAAACCGGGGTCGCGCGTCGTCCGATCATCGACATGGACGGCTACGAGGAAAACCTCAAATCCCGCATGGACCCGACTGCGTCGATCCTGCGCGGTCTCAACTCTCGCGCCCGCAATGCTCAGGCCCGCATGATTTTTGCCGAAGGCGATGATCCTCGCGTGTTGCGCGCTGCCGTGACCTATCAACGCTCCGGCCTTGGCAAGGCGCTCGTCGTCGGGCGTGAGGATGACGTGAAGGCAAAGCTCGAAGCTGCCGGCCTTGGCGATGCCGTGCGCGAAATCGAAGTGGTCAACGCCAAGAATACCCGTCACCTCGAAACCTATACCGATTTCCTCTACAATCGCTTGCAACGCAAAGGCTTTGACCGCCACGACGTGTTCAAACTCGCCGCTCGCGACCGTCACGTCTTTGCTTCGCTGATGCTTCAGCATGGGCATGGCGATGGCCTCGTAACCGGCGCGACCCGCAAATCGGCGCATGTGCTTGAGCTTGTGAATCACGTTTTCGACGCCGATGCCGCCCATGGCGCTGCCGGTGTGACCGCGCTTTTGCACAATGGCCGGATCGTTCTGATCTCCGATACGCTGGTCCATGAATGGCCCGATGAAAACGACCTCGCCAACATCGCCGAGCATTGCGCCGGTGTTGCCCGCCATATGGGCCTTGAACCGCGCGTCGCTTTCGTGAGCTTCTCGACCTTCGGCTATCCTGTGTCCGAGCGCGCCGAGAAAATGCACATCGCGCCCAAGGTTCTTGACGAGCGCGGCGTGGATTTCGAATACGAAGGTGAAATGACCGTCGACGTGGCCCTTAACATAAAGGCACAGGAAAATTATCCGTTCCAGCGCCTGACCGGCCCCGCCAACATCCTCGTTGTGCCCGCGCGGCACTCCGCGTCAATCTCGACCAAGCTGATGCAGGAAATGGCGGGCGCAACGGTCATCGGCCCGATCCTCGCCGGTGTCGATAAACCGATTCAGATTTGCTCGACCGGGTCGACCGCCAATGACATTCTCAACATGGCGATCCTGGCGGCCTGTAAGGTCGGCTAAATCAACGATCTACGTGAAAGGGCCGGGCGTTTGTCCGGCCCTTTTTCAATGTCCTACAAAGGGTGCGTCCTTACCCCAAAGCGCCTTCACGCGCGCATCACGCCCGCAAGCTTCGCGATACCGCTTATACGCTTCCGACTGACGTTTCGGCCCGAAACGCGTCAGGACAAGCTTTGTGCCCTTATAATAATCCTGATGATAGGCTTCGGCCTCGTAAAACGGCGCGGCGCTCAGGATCGGCGTGACAATCTTGCGCCCAAGATCCGCGCCCGCAGCCGCCTTTGCTTTGTCTGCAGCCGCTTTTTGCTCAGAGTTAGAGACGAAAATCGCTGTGCGATAGCTTTCCCCGCGATCACAGAACTGACCGCCCGCATCTGTGGGATCAACCGAACGAAAGAACATATGAAGGAGCTGATCGCGCGAGACCTTGGCGTTATCAAAGGTGATCTTCACCGCCTCGTAATGTCCGCTTCCACCGCGAGACACCTCTTTGTAGGTCGGGTTGGCCGTCTTACCGCCGGTATAGCCCGACACGGCAGAGCGCACCCCCTTCACAGACTCAAAATCGCTTTCGACACACCAGAAACACCCGCCTGCAACGGTCAGGGTCTCGGTCGCCGCATGAGCGCGCGAGCCATGCGCAAGCAGCCCAAGCACGATCAGCATAGCAAGAAGAATAGGTTGGGGTTTTCTCAAACGGTGCATGACGTGATCCTCCTTCGATCCCCCCGAGCCTTATCCGACCGCCCGATCCGAACAATCCCCTGTAAGGGAATGTCACGCCTTGGTGAGCAGAATTTACCGCTTGGCACTCATGATGCCCGGCTCTAGCGTTCTGACAAAAGAGGAGCGCGCATGACCGATCACGTCACAACCCATCAGGCCGAAGAAGACGCCCGCAACGAGGACATCCTGATCTACCTCAATGGTCGGATCGTCCCCAAGGCAGAGGCCGTGGTAAGCGTCTATGATTCCGGCTTCATGCTCGGCGATGGGGTTTGGGAGGGATTGCGCCTTTATGATGGGCATTGGGCCTTTCTCGGCGAACATATGGATCGGCTTTTCGAGGCGGCCAAGGCGATTGATCTCGATATTGGCATGACGCCTGCCGAAATGATGCAGGCGCTCGAAGATACGCGTGCCGCCAACAATATGGAAACGGATGCCCATGCCCGCCTTATGGTAACGCGCGGCGTCAAATCTCGCCCGTTCCAACATCCGGGCCTCTCGAAACAGGGACCGACCGTGACCATCATCATGGAACATTCCCGCCCGTCGATCCCGCGCCCGATCCGTCTTGCGACGGTGCCCCATATTCGCGGCTTGCCCATGACGCAGGATCCTAAGCTGAACTCACATTCCAAGCTGAACTGTATCTTGGCCTGTATCGCCGCTGAAAAGGCTGGCGCGGATGAGGGGCTGATGCTCGACGTGAATGGCTTTGTGAACACGACAAACGCGTGCAACTTTTTCATCGTTCGCAAAGGCGAGGTTTGGACCTCGACAGGGGATTACTGCATGAATGGCATCACCCGGCAAAAGGTTATCGACGTCTGCCGCGCCGAGGGCATCCCGGTGTTTGAGCGCAATTATTCTCTCGTCGATACCTACGGTGCGGATGAGGCCTTTCTGACCGGCACATTTGGGGCGCAAACCCCGGTGAGTGAAATTGACGGCCGCCCGATCGGAGAGGGCGATATGGGCCCGATGACCAAACGCATCCGAGCACTCTACAAGGATTTGGTCGCTCGTGACGCCGCGCTGGGCTGAAATATCGCACCACCGCGATACGTACGCGATACAGACGCAATGCATATAGGGGTTTTTCGATGAAAATAGCCATGTGGTCCGGCCCGCGAAATCTCTCGACGGCGATGATGTATGCCTTCGGAAATCGCCCCGATTGCGCCGTTGTGGATGAGCCGTTTTATGCGGCCTACCTTGCTAAAACGGGGCTGGAGCACCCGATGAGGGACGAAATCCTTGCCTCTCAATCACAGGATTTCGGGGCTGTGATTGACGGGCTGATTGGGTCGGTTCCGGGTGGAAAACCCGTTTATTATCAAAAACATATGTCGCAACATATGATCCCGGGCGTGCCGCGCGACTGGATCGGGAACTGCGTCAACGTCTTCCTGATCCGTCATCCCGCCCGCGTCATTGCGAGCTACGCTGCCAAGCGCGAAAATCCAACGCTGGACGATATCGGTTTCCGTCAGCAGGCAGAACTCTACGACGAGGCGCTTGCCCTCGGCGGGAAACCCGTCGTAATCGACAGCCACGACATCCGCGAAAACCCTAAGGAAATGCTTGAAAAACTATGCAATACCATAGGCTTAGACTTTTCCCCCGCAATGCTCTCATGGCCTTCGGGGGGCCACAAAGATGACGGAGTCTGGGCCTCGCATTGGTATGGCGCGGTCTGGAAATCCACTGGTTTCGCAGGCCCCGAAGGCCCACTCCCCGAGGTGCCCGATACGCTCCAGCCCGTCTTGGCCGAGGCCATGCCGCACTATGAAAAGCTCAAGGCGGTAAAGCTCTAACCTACTGAAAACGCTATTATTTCAGGAGGCTGCCAAGTTTCATCGCGACACCCATGTCGCCCGAAACCTTGAGCTTACCCATCATGACACCAGTCATCGGGTTGAGCTTACCCGTCAGAAGCTTGACGAGGTTGTCCTGCGAAATGCGGATCGTGCAATCGGTTTCCTGATCTTCAAGACTCGCTGTTCCATCGGTCAGAACCACGACTCCATCATCCCCGCAATCGAACTTCAAAGATCCATCAAACGCTTTGTTTTCAAGCTCTTGCTGCATCCGTTCGACGATCTGTTCAAGCATGGCTGACCTCTGAAATGAAAAACCCGCCTAACGGTTAGGCGGGTCTTTGCGATCTCTCAACAGTGACGTTGCAGGAGCCTTAGCCCTTATTGCGTCGCTTCCGCATTGCCAACAACCGAAGGCGCAGTGCCTGCAGCTGGATAAAGCCCGCCGCATCCTTCTGATCGTAGGCACCAGCATCGTCTTCAAAAGTCACATGCTCTTCAGAATAAAGAGAATTTTCCGACCAGCGACCCACGGTCGAGGCCAGACCTTTGTAGAGGCGCACACGCACAGTGCCCGAGACATATTCCTGCGACTTGTCGATGGCGGCCTGAAGCATCTCGCGCTCAGGACTATACCAGAAACCGTTATAGATCAGCTCGGCATATTGCGGCATGAGCTGGTCCTTGAGATGCATCGCACCCCGGTCCATCGTGATCGACTCAATTCCGCGATGTGCTTCAAGCAGAATGGTGCCGCCGGGGGTTTCATAAATCCCACGCGACTTCATTCCAACAAAGCGGCCTTCAACAAGATCAAGACGGCCAATGCCGTGCTTGCGACCATATTCGTTTAGCGCGGTCAGCATCGTAGCAGGGCTCATCGCTTCGCCATTGATGGCGACCGGGTCGCCTTTTTCGAACGTGATTTCAATGTATTCTGGGGTATTGGGCGCATCCTCGGGATGCACGGTTCGCTGATAAACGTAGTCCGGCGCCATCACGGCCGGATCTTCAAGAACCTTACCTTCAGAGGAAGTGTGCAAGAGGTTCGCATCAACCGAGAAAGGCGCTTCGCCGCGTTTGTCTTTGGCGATCGGGATTTGGTTCTTCTCGGCAAAGTCGAGAAGTTTGGTCCGCGAGGTCAGATCCCATTCACGCCAGGGCGCGATAACTTTGATATCGGGGTTGAGTGCATAGGCGGCCAACTCAAAACGGACCTGGTCATTGCCCTTGCCAGTCGCGCCATGCGCCACGGCATCCGCCCCGGTTTCTTCGGCGATTTCGATCAGGCGCTTGGAGATCAACGGGCGTGCGATCGACGTTCCCAGAAGATAGAGCCCTTCATACTGAGCATTGGCGCGGAACATCGGGAAGACAAAGTCACGCACGAACTCTTCGCGCACGTCTTCGATATAGATATTCTCCGGCTTGATCCCAAGAAGCTCGGCCTTCTGGCGAGCAGGGTCGAGCTCTTCACCTTGGCCAAGATCGGCGGTGAAGGTCACGACTTCACAACCGTATTCGGTCTGAAGCCATTTGAGGATGATCGAGGTATCAAGGCCGCCGGAATAGGCCAGGACAACTTTCTTGGGCGCGGACATGACTATTTCCCTTCAAACGTATATCGCAGGCGCGATACCGGGTTTTCAGGGACAGGGCAAGGAGAGGCGGGCGAATCGCATGCGTTTTCAGCCTCCTTTTCAGCGCATAGCCGTTTCAGGCAGACAAACCTTGCTCAAAAGCCTTTTTGGAATCTTGGTAGCATGCAATCAAGCCCGAGAGATCAACCTCGTCTTCTTTTCCTTCGGAGGCGGCAGTTTCGCCAGCCTGACAAAGCGTTGAAAAGCTATGAAACCCAAGGTTCAGAGCGCTTCCTTTCAGGAAATGTAAGTTTGCGGCGAGCGTCCCATCAACGCGATCGGATTTCAGGCGACCTATGCCTTCTTCCACCTCTTCAAGAAAAATTTCGACAACCTCTCCGAAGTCATCTTCTCCGATCTCGGCGCGTAGTTCCTTGATGCGATCCCAATCAATCATCTCTAACCTCTTTGGCTTTAGGTAGTTTTAAGGATGAACCGGTTAAGAAATACGGAAGAACAAAAATGAGGTTGTGCCTTGTGGTCTTGAAGGATTGTTTACCGTCTTAGGCCTAGGCTGCGTAAATTGGTTCATGTGTGATTGGCGAAATAGGTGAGGCGTGCAGCAAGCTTCGGAGAATATATCTGAAACCGAGGGCTTGGTTAAAGCGATCCATAGGGTTCTCCTTGTGGATGATAGCCGATTGCAACGGCGAATTCTGAGCGCGTCTCTCCAAAGGGATGGATACGAGGTGATTGAGGCCGACTCTGGAGAGGAAGCCCTTGAAATTTGTCGTAATAACCCGCCGGATCTTATTCTGAGCGACTGGGTCATGCCTGGGATGGACGGCCTTGAATTTTGCCAAGCGTTCAGGGCGTTGCCGGGGGACCAATACGGATACTTTATCCTCCTTACATCGAAGAGCGAGAAAGCGGAGGTCGTCAAAGGTCTTGAAAGTGGCGCCGATGATTTCGTCAGCAAACCGGTCAACGCGCATGAGCTTCGTGCGCGAATCAGCGCCGGAGACCGCATCCTCAAGATGCAGCGGGAACTGACCCGCAAGAATGATGTGATTACAGATACGCTTGAGGAGTTGCGCCGACTATACGATTCGCTCGACAATGACCTCATCGAAGCGAAAAAGCTTCAGGAATCTCTTGTGCGAGAGAAATTTAAGGATTTCGGTACCGGTGCGGCATCCTTGATGTTGCATGCGAGCGGTCATGTAGGTGGAGACCTTGTTGGCCATTATAGGATTAGCGACAACAAGATTGGCCTTTATGCTATTGATGTATCTGGGCATGGCGTTAGCTCTGCCCTCGTGATTGCGCGGCTGGCGGGTTATCTTTCGTCATCTTCTCCAGAACAGAACATAGCCTTGAAGGCGTTACCGGATGGTGGCCATACCTACCTAGCTCCATCGGAGGTTATCGCTCAGCTTAACCGGATCATTTTTTCTGAGATGGAGACGGAGCATTACTTTACTATGCTCCTTGCAATCATTGATCTTCAAACTGGTCAGGTCGAGATTGCGCAGGCTGGCCATCCGCACCCAATTGTGCTGCGTCATGGCGGCAAGATTGAAGAAATCGGATCGGGCGGGCTGCCTGTTGGGCTGATTGAAGACGCAGAGTTTGAGGATTTCGAGACAAAGCTTGATATTGGGGAACGGCTTCTCATTCTATCAGACGGCGTCATAGAATGTCCGGATGAAGAGGGGAACCTCCTTGGAGAGGAGGGGTTGGAGGATCTTTTGATTAATCTCTATGCTCTTCCCACAGATCGTTTTCTCGAAACCTTGCATTGGCGGCTCGATGCGTTGAGTGGCGGCGGGGGATTGCCGGATGATGTTTCGGGAATCCTATTCGAATATCGTGGGCCGTGGCTCTAGCGCGCCAGCAAGCCCGCGAAATAACGATCACCCGAGTTTCCGAGAATTTGAGTAGCTGCCTTAATCGGAACCCAATGCGCCGAATGAAGTGGCTCTGTCGGGGGGCCACGCCGTAAACAGGGATCAGCAGTATAGATTGTGCAGAGCTTCTCGGCCCAGAGGTCATATTCCGGCATATAAACAAAACGCCGGAAGGCACCGATGCGCCGAGGACGGGCAATGGTCCAACCCGTTTCTTCGTATACTTCTCTATGCAACGTAGTCAGGGGTGACTCTCCGGGGTCAATGCCGCCACCGGGGAGTTGAAACTCTGCATCCGGCTTTTTTTGGAACGTGAGGAGGAGGTTCGGCCCACGGCGGAGTATAGCGTACACGCCAGGGCGGAGAGTATATGTTTTGTCGATTTTAGGGGGCTGTCCAAATCGGCGGATCATGTTTGTCCCTTTTCTGTACGCCTTGTGGGCTAGTTGTTGACGAGGTATGGCAAGAAAAAGCTTCTGAGGAAACGGATGACTCTTGGAAACAAAATCGCTTGGGACGATACCATTTTACCGTTCCAGCTGGACCGCTCGGATATACGTGGGCGGGTTGCCCGTCTTGACGGCGTTCTTGATGGTGTTCTGAAACAACACTCATATCCTCCGCAGGTAGAAGCGTTGGTTGCGGAGATGACCCTGTTGACGGCTTTGATTGGCCAGACCATCAAATTGCGTTGGAAACTGTCGCTTCAGGTGCAATCGAATGGGCCTGTTCGGATGATCGCCACCGATTACTACGGACCAGAGAAAGAGGGCGACCCGGCGCGAATCCGTGCCTACGCAAGCTTTGATGAAAGCCGGTTGACCGACGATGTCCCGTTTGCTCAAGTCGGTAGCGGCTATTTCGCGATTATGATCGACCAAGGTAAGGGCATGGCGCCATATAAGGGGATCACCTCATTGGAGGGTGACTCTATCAAGGCGTGCGCAGAAGCATATTTTGCCCAGTCGGAACAGCTCGCGACGCGCTTTGCATTGCGTTTTGGCAAATCGACGGAACCGGGCGTGTCAGAGCATTGGCGTGCAGGTGGTATTATGCTCCAACATATGCCGAAGGCTTCTCCCCATGTATCTGATGAGGGTGGCAGCGGGGAAGCTGGCCTTCTTCATGCCGGCGATATTCTTGATGGAGATGATGAGGAAAACTGGAACCGCGCCAATATTCTGCTCGATACCGTGGAAGACATCGAAATGATCGGCCCCACAGTTCCACCGACGCAGCTCCTTCTGCGGCTTTTCCATGAGGAAGCGCCACGCGTGTATGATCCGCAGTCGGTGTGTTTTGGCTGCACCTGCTCCGAGGATCGCGTGCGCCAGAGCCTTTCGATCTATTCGGTGAAAGATATTGCGAGAATGACAACGCCAGAAGGCCGGGTGACTGCGGATTGCCAGTTCTGTGGTGCGCATTATTCTCTCGACCCCAAGACAGTTGGTTTTGAAGCGGAAGAGGCGAAGGGTGATTGAGGTAAGGACACGGCTTGTTCAAGCCTTGTCGCGTGATAGCGGCGCCTCTTCTGATTTTGATCTTAACCCCGATGTTGTCTTGCCGGCTGGTCGCAAATTGCGACCAGCCGGAGTTCTTGTCGCAGTCGAGGTGGTTGCCGGTACGCCCCATATGGTGCTCACCAAGAGGGCCTCTCACCTCAAGCACCATCCCGGGCAAATTGCTTTTCCGGGGGGGAAGCAGGACGAAGGCGACAAGGATGTGACAGCTGCGGCTTTGCGCGAAGCTTGGGAGGAAATTGGACTGCCGCCCGAAAATGTTGAAGTCCTTGGACAACTTCCCTCACATGAAACCGTGACAAGCTTCATGGTGACGCCGGTTGTTGGGTTGATTACAGCACCGTTTGCGGATCGTCCCGAAGAAGGTGAGGTTGAGGAAGTTTTTCGCGTGCCGCTTGACCATGTGTTGAAGAGCGCACATTTCTCAATTCAATCGCGCCGCTGGCAGGGACGCAAACGTCACTATTTTACCGTTCCGTTTGGACCCTATTATATATGGGGTGCAACGGCGCGTATTTTGCGCGGCCTCGCAGAGAGGATGGAGACGTGACGCGCCTGAACGGATCGTGGCTTCAAAACGCGGATACGCAAAGAGTTTGTGCGATGTTGACCGATAAAGGTTATCAGGCGCTCTTTGTTGGTGGTTGTGTCCGAAATGCGCTCTACGAGACAGGTGTCAACGATATCGACATTGCAACCAATGCGCATCCGATTACGGTTCTTGAGTTGGCAAAAGAGCATGGCCTGAATGCGATTCCGACGGGGATTGATCACGGCACTATTACCGTTGTGGCAAACCACGAGCCGCATGAAATTACGACTTTCCGCAAGGATGTTGAAACGGATGGTCGCCGCGCGGTCGTTGCGTTTTCGGATGATGTCAAAGACGATGCGCGAAGACGAGATTTCACGATGAACGCGATTTATGCGCGCCCTGATGGTGAGATTGTTGACCCGCTTGGTGGCCTGAATGATCTTTGGGCGCGGAGGGTTCGCTTTATTGACGATGCGGAGCAAAGAATTCGCGAAGACTATCTTCGGATACTCCGATTCTTTCGCTTTCATGCATTCTATGGTGATCCTGAAGCAGGCATGGATTCCGAGGCCCTTGCCGCGATTGCGGAGAATGCGTCCGGAATAGAGACCCTATCGAATGAACGGATAGGAGCGGAAATGCTAAAGTTGCTGGCTGCGCCCGACCCGGCACCGGCTGTTGCGGCCATGAGGGTAAGTGGGGCGCTGGGCTGGGTGTTTCCTGGTGCAGATGATAGGGCGCTTGCACCGCTGGTCCATCTTGAACGTTCAATCGACGTAAAACCCGATCCGTTGCGTCGATTGGCGGCTTTGGGTGGTCAGAACATCGAGGATTATCTTCGTCTGTCAAAGAAGTCGGTACGCAAGCTGGATGTGCTTCGCTGCGGGATTGAGAGCGGTGAGGGGTGCGGTGTCCTCGGGTATCGGCATGGCACCGATTTGGCGGTTTCAATAGTTCTGTTACGGGCAGCATTGCTTGAGATGCCTGTGGATGCGACCGGTATTTCCGACATTCAGCGAGGGGCTGGCGCCATTTTTCCGATTAAACCAGCGGATCTGATGCCTGTTTATGAGGGGGCCGCGCTCGGTCAGGAGCTTAAGCGTCTGGAGGCGCTTTGGTTGAAATCCGACTTCTCGCTTGGCCGGGAAGATTTGCTGTCGCAGTGAAGGAGGCCTCATGCAGGAATACGTGATTGAGCGGCTGGGTCATCAGGGTGATGGTATTGCGTTGGGGCCAATCTATGCGTTTCAGATGCTTCCCGGCGAGATCGTAACCGGAGAGCCCAACGGAAACCGTCTTGAATCGGTGCGCATCGTGACGCCGTCTTCTGATCGTGTACGCCCGCCCTGCCGCCATTTCAAAACCTGCGGTGGGTGCCAGATGCAGCATGCAAGTGATGATTTTGTTGCTGACTGGAAGACAGAGATTGTTGAAAAAGCACTCGCTGCTCATGGGTTGAGCGCGGATATTCTTTCGATCAAAACATCCCCGACTAAGTCTCGCCGTCGTGTTGTGCTTTCTGCAAGGCGGACCAAGAAGGGGGCGACCGCGGGGTTTCATGGCCGTGCAAGCGATGTGATTGTCGAGATTCCGGATTGCAAACTCATTCACCCAGATCTTTTGCCTGTAATAGATGTGGCGAAACGATTGGCGATGGTTGGCTCCAGCCGTAAGGGAGAACTTTCGGTTACGGCTACTCTATCAAATGCCGGGCTCGATATTGCTGTGGTCGGAGGCAAGCCCCTAGACGCGCCCCTGAATATCCTTTTGGTGCAGGAAGCAGAAAATGCCAATCTGGCACGACTGGCTTGGGATGAAGAGGTTGTTGTCACACGGTTTGCGCCCGAGCAGAAATTTGGGGCTGCGGGGGTTGTGCCACCGCCCGGTGCATTCCTTCAGGCCACTTATGAGGGTGAGGCTGCCCTTGTTGAGGCCGTCATCGAAGCAATTGGTTTAGAGGCTAAGCGTGGTGTTGATTTGTTTGCTGGCTGTGGAACATTTACCTTCCCCCTCGCCGCGTTCTTCGAAATGCATGGGGTGGAGGGTGAAAGAGAGATGCTGGCCTCTCTTGATCGGGGATGGCGGCGGGCGCAGGGGCTTAAACGTGTGACCACCGAAACGCGTGATCTTTTTCGCAATCCGATCATTGCAGAAGACCTTCGCTACGATTTCGCTGTGATTGATCCGCCGCGCGCCGGAGCCGAAGCCCAGACCCGAGAGCTTGCTCAATCAACTGTGTCACGCATTGCATTCGTATCGTGTAACCCGGTGACCTTTGCCCGTGATGCAGAAATCCTTTGCAACGCGGGCTTTGCGCTCGACTGGGTTCAGGTAGTGGACCAATTTCGCTGGTCGGTTCATGTCGAGCTTGCAGCGAAGTTCTCGCGCAGATAGCAAGTTCAACAGGACGATGCGAACAGGTTGAATAGGACTTTGAAATGCTGCGATTGGCTGCTGTTTTTATGCTGATGCTCTCTTTGGTTGGGTTGAGTGGCTGTGCGTCGAAGTTCAAGACATACAATGGCCCCGAAGTCACTCGTGTCCTTGTCTATAAGGAAAACCGAAAGATGTACTTGATGCATCATGATGAGGTGCTTGTATCATATGATATCGGTCTTGGTTTTGCGCCGGTTGGGGACAAAGAGATCGAGGGCGACGGGAAAACCCCGGAAGGAAACTATGTTATTGATCGCCGCAATCCAAACAGCGAATTTCATCTTTCGATTGGTGTTTCGTACCCTGATGAAGGGGATAAGGCTCATGCCAATACACTCGGCAAGAGGCCGGGCGGCGACATCTTCATTCATGGACGGCCGTGGAGATACCGGGACGGTGGTCAGGATTGGACGGCGGGATGCATCGCCGTTACCAATAAGGAAATCGAAGATATCTATGCCATGGTGCGCAATGGCACAATGATCTCTATTTACCCGTGAACCATGGGCGCGGCGTCTGAGCGGCCCGTTACAAGTGTCCACCAAATCTTGCCGCTTGCCTCTTGAAACCAGGCAAAGCCAATTTCTTTGGCGTCCTTATTCATGACGACGGCACGGGTATCTTCCTGCGCAAGCCAGGCTTCGAGGGTCTGAAGTTCGCTTTCGTAGGTTTCCGAGATATTTTCCCCAAGGAAGCGCCCCTGATAACCAACGCGCTCAACCCGTTGAATCGGTGAAGATCCGTCAGATCCGAAGTGCCAAGGGCGGTTCTGGATTGACATATCGCGGGAATGCGTCGCAGCAGCGGCGTTGAGCTTCGCGTTAAATTCAAGGGGATTTGCGCCTGCTGCCTTACGCAGGGCATTGATCGAATCAAGAACACGGTACTGGATTTTAGCCGTACTGTTGGATGAGATACGATATTGGCCCGCTCTTGAATGACCACCTGTTCCGGTATCGCATCCCGCGAGCACAAGAACGGAAGCAAACAAAATTGCAATCAGTCGCGTCATATCTATCCCACCGCTTTGCTGTAAAATATCGTCTAACCCAGCCAACGTTGCTTTGAAAACCCACATAAGCGTGACTTTGCCAAATGTGGCGTGTTTGAATTGCGACTGCGGCTTTCGGGCAATATTGTGCGAAATATATTGCGAACACGAGATCAACCGAGGAACAGCATGTCTATCAAATCAGATGACCGTCTTGGCCGACGCGCTTTTCTAGCGACTGGTGCCGCATTTTTGAGCACCCCCGCCATCGCGCAGACAGGAAGTTCGACGACCGAAGTCGAGAGAGACCTGAGCGAAGCGGTTATACGCAATGTCTCAAGCTTCCGCTCGCTTGACTGGCAGCCTTACTTCTCATCGCTACGCAATGGAGCGATCCTTGTCGATGTCACGTCGCGGGCGTTGCACTATTGGTCGGCTGATGGGGAAACCTATAAGCTTTATCCGTCGTCGGTTCCGTTGACAGAAGATTTGACGCGGCGCGGCCGGACGCAAATTGTGCGCAAAGTCGAAGGCCCGAGCTGGCGGCCAACCCCGGCGATGCAAAAGCGAAACCCTGAATGGCCGGACCATGTGCCTCCGGGGCCGGATAATCCGCTTGGCACCCATGCGCTTTACCTCGGATGGAAGTATTACCGCATCCACGGAACGCATGATACGCGCAAGATCGGGCGCCGCTCGTCCAACGGATGCATCGGACTCTATAACGAGCACATCGCGGAACTGTTCGGGATGACCAAGGTTGGGACGCAAGTGTTGCTAATTTGACGACATTCTGTCTTTCGCAGGGATTTTCTATGTATCTTAGGTTTGCATTTGCGGCGTATTGCTGTTTACAAAAAGGCACGAGGTAAGTCTTGGGTGCTTGTCGTCGTCCTCAAACTTTGACGGCAAGCTTATTTCTGGAGGATAACATGAAAAAACTCGTTCTCGCTGCTGCTCTGACCGCCGCTGCATCGACTGCTTTTGCTGGTTCGATGGCTGATGCCGTTGTTGAGCCGCCGGTTGTGGAAGAAGCAGCAAGCTCCTCGAGCTCGGCTGTTTGGGTTCCGCTTCTGCTGATCGCTCTCGTGGCAGCAGCTGCATCGTAATCTAGCGATTCAGTTAAAATTGGAAAAGGCGGAGCTTTTGCTCCGCCTTTTTCTTTTTCTGGTACGATTTGATGATTGAAGCCTTAGTCGAGCCACCCTTTGAGATTGTCTTGAATAATCTCTGACAGAGCGTCGATATGATCCGCTTCGTCGTTGAGGCAAGGGATGTAGGTAAATTCTTCGCCACCAGCTTCTTCGAAGCTCTCTTTGATTTCTTCGTTAATTTCTTCAAGCGTTTCGATGCAATCGGCAGAGAATGCAGGAGCGGCAACCGCGATCCGCTTTTTGCCTTCTTCCTGGGCGATTCGTGCCACCTCATCAACAGTGTAGGGGCGGAGCCAGTCTTCCGGACCGAATTGCGATTGGAAGGTGGTGCGAATTTCAGTTTTGTCCCAGCCAAGCCGTTCCTGAACAAGACGCGTCGTCTTCTGGCATTGGCAGTGATAGGGGTCGCCTTCCATCAAGTAGCGCTTGGGCATACCATGATAGGACATGATTAGTAGATCTGGACGCGTTTCAATATTCGCATAGGCACACTCAATGGATTTCGCCAGAGCGTCGATATAGGTTGGGTGCTCGAAATAAGCTGGAACAGTACGAGCTGCCGGTTGCCATTTTTCTTTCATCAGTGCCCGGAAGAACTGATCGTTTGCGGTTGCGGTCGTTGCACCAGCATATTGCGGATAAAGTGGGAAAAACACGATCCGCTCGCATCCGGCGGCAACCATCTCGCGCACTTTAGAGTCCGTTGAAGGATTGCCGTAGCGCATGCAGAAATCGACCATCACATGATCCCCGTAGCGTTCTTTCATAGCATCCGAGATCTTGGCGGTCTGGTCCTTGGTAATAATCATGAGGGGGCTTTCATCCCGCTCATGATTCCAGATCGATTTATATGCTTCGCCACTTGAGAACGGACGCTTGGTTAGGATGATGGCTTGAAGGATTGGTTGCCATTTCCAGGCCGGGTAGTCGATGACGCGCTTGTCCGAAAGAAATTCGCTTAGATAGCGGCGCATGGGCCAATAGGTATAGGAATCCGGGGTTCCTAGATTGGCCAGCAGCACACCTGTTTTTCCAAGAGCGACCTTTGGGTGATCGGCGGGGCTGTGTTTGGGGCGAGTAGCGGTGGCTTCCATGCGATAATCCTTCGTTTTCTCGGCGGCCTTCGTGACCTAGCGCGCAGATGTTTGCTGTCAATCCTTCAAGGGTGTTTCTGCGACACCAAGAGCATCTGCCAGCCTTTGTTGCGCACTGCCGGGCCGGAGAGGTTTCGGCTGGCTATCGTCTGGTGCCCAGCCCGTCAAAAACATCATTTCGAATGTGGCCGGTACGCGACCGTTGTCCATGAAAGATTGAGTATAGACTTCTGCTGCACGCAGAAAAAACGCACGCTGTGAGAAGTGCTTGATCCGATGCGCCAAGGCGTTGCCCTCCCCCATGTTTCGAAGTTCACGAAAAAGATGCCAGGGCGTTTCATACGTCACTTTGAGGGGGATCGTGTCGGCGACCGGTAGAGCGAAGCTACTTCTCTGAAGTAAGGCCCCGAGATCGCGTATCTCGGCCATAGGCGCTACGCGAGGTGATAGACCGCCAGTGATTTCTGTCTCGGCCTCTGCGAGAGCGGCGCGCAATTCATGAAGTGTTTGACCACCAAAGGTTACACACATGAACAACCCGTCGTTTTTCAGAGCCCGACGGCATTGAATGATCTGGCCGACGGGATCATTCGCCCAATGCAGACAGAGCGCGTGAATAATCAGATCATAGCTTGCTTCTTGAAGATCCAGCACCTCATCATCCGGGACAATTGTGACGTTTGGAGCGAGCCTTTCCCAAATTTTGGGGAAGCCCGTTACAATCGCGACCTTCGTAAAGCTTTTGTTTACCAAGGTTAGGCGATCCTGAACTTCTTCCAGAGCAGTTGCCTGCAAAAACAAATCATCAACGTTGTGGATGCGATTTCTTTGGCGGCTTAACGCGGCGCGATCTGTCATTTGGGGGACGCTGTTCATACGGTGGACAATAGGGTCATGCTCGATAAGATTCAAACGACGCTTCAGATATTGTTCCCCCCACGTTGTGTCGGTTGCGGTGATTTGGTGGAGAGCGATTTTGGTTTGTGTGGCTCTTGCTGGCGGGAAACGCCTTTTGCGGGCGGATTGGTTTGTGAGAAATGCGGTGTTCCAGTTCATGGTGAGGAAAAGCAGGCGCCGGTTCTGTGCGATGATTGCATGCGATATGAACGCCCATGGAGCAAAGGGCGCACGGCCTTGCTCTATCGTGACAACGGGCGCAAGCTTGTGCTCGCAATAAAGCATGGGGATCGCTACGATATTGTCCGCCCGGCCGCCCGGTGGTTGGCCCTAGCGGCCAAGCCGCTTCTTGAATTGCCTGATGGCGAGAGTCTGATTGCGCCCGTGCCGCTGCATCGCGTTCGTCTTTTCAAACGAAAATATAACCAATCGGCACTGCTCGCCAAGGCCTTGGCAGCGAATTTGAACCTTCCCTTTTGCTTGGATTTGCTAGAGCGGCCATCTGCGCGTGGGAGTATGCGTGGGCTGGATCATGCTGAGCGTTTCATGAAAATGCAGGGCGCCATGACGGTCAATCCCGCTCGCAAGGAGCAGGTCAAGGACAAAACCGTATTGATCGTCGATGATGTGATGACATCAGGCGCGACTCTTTCGGCGGCAACGCTTGCTGCTTTTGGAGCGGGGGCACTGGATGTTCGGATCGTAACGTTGGCACGTGTTGCAAAGAGTGACTAATTCCCCGACAACCAATGTTGACTAGCTCGGGGTTCGGACCATGAAAGATGTAGAAATCTATACAAGCCCGCTTTGTGGCTTTTGCCACGCGGCCAAGCGTTTGCTGAACAGCAAGGGCGTTGAGTTTAATGAAATTGACGTCTGGCAGAGTCCGGAGCGTAAGCCGGAAATGATCCAGCGTGCCAATGGTGGTCGTACTGTGCCGCAGATTTTTATTGGCGATGTGCATGTCGGTGGTTGTGATGAACTCTATGCGCTTGATCGCGACGGAAAGCTTGATCCGCTATTGGAGGGGTAGAGTCTGATGCGCACAGCCCTTGTTCAGATCACATCGTCGGATGATCCGGAGCAGAACCTTCTTATGCTTCGTGAAATGATCTCAACTGCAGCCAAGGGCGGGGTAGATGTTATTTGCACGCCAGAGGTTTCCAATTGTCTGTCAACCAGTCGGGTACATCAACAGGCGGTTCTTCAGGAAGAGGAAAGCGACTTTACCTTGGCGGGCCTTCGCGAAGCTGCGCAAGAGTGCGGAGTCTGGCTCTGTATTGGTTCATTGGCGTTGAAAACCAAAGATGCAGATGGGCGTTTTGCTAACCGTTCCTTCATACTTGACCCGAAGGGGAATGTTGTCGCGCGCTATGACAAGATTCACATGTTTGATGTCGATGTCAGTGCCGAGGAAACCTATAGGGAATCGGATGGGTATCGCCCAGGCGAACGTGCTGTGACGGTTGATACGGAACTTGGCTGCTTTGGGTTGAGCATTTGCTATGATGTAAGGTTTGCGCATCTATATCGGGCGCTTGCTCAGGCTGGTGCCCAAGTTCTTATGGTGCCCGCCGCGTTTTCGCATGTGACTGGCGCTGCACACTGGCATACGTTGTTGCGCGCGCGTGCCATTGAGACCGGGTGTTTCGTGCTCGCAGCAGCACAAACCGGGATTCATCCTGCTACGAGCGGTGTGCAACGTAAGACATATGGGCATAGTCTTGTGGTCGCGCCTTGGGGAGAGGTGCTTGCCGATGCGGGGCAGGAACCGGGTATAACGTATGTGGATATTGATCTCCGAGAGGTTGAAAGCGCTCGTCGTCGAGTGCCGTCTCTGAGACATGATCGGGATTTTGAGGGACCCTGAATGAGTGATGCCAATGCGCTAGCTATTTCTCTTTTTGGAGAAATTTTGATGTCCGAGCAGCTTGCCCGCTCTCGGCTGTCTCGGGTGTTGCCCAAGGGAATGGAGCTTTCGCATTTCTCTGTGTTGAATCATCTGGCGCCAGCAGGTGCGGAGCGTAGCCCTGCTCAGCTTGCCAAAACTTTTCATGTGACCCGTGGCGCAATGACCAACACGCTCAATAAACTTGAGCTGGCGGGTTATATTCACATTCGCCCTGACTGGGATGATGCGCGACGTAAGATCGTGGGCATTAGCCCGGCAGGCCGACGTGCACGCGACGAGGCGCTTGCCGGGATTGCGCCATTGATTACGGATATCGTTGATGAAATCGGCGAAGAGAGAGTGCGCGCCGCGCTCCCGATTCTTCGAGAGCTTAGGGTTAGGCTGAACACACCCGATTGATTTTCTAGGCTGGTTTTGTGCTAGCTGTGACGTAGTTTACGCTTAAATCCCGATCAGACATAGACCAGGTCCACGAGAAGGGATTAAAGACCATTCCTTTGCGATCAACAGGAGTCAGGCCCGCTTGTTCAATAAGGGCGCATAACTCATCTGGAGTGATGAACTTGTGCCATTCATGCGTCCCCTTCGGAAGCCAGCGCATTACATATTCAGCCCCAAGAATTGCGACGGCAAAGCTTTTTGGGTTGCGGTTGAGCGTCGAGCAAATATGCAACCCGCCGGGTTTTAGAAGGGTCTGGCACGCAGTCAGATAGGAGAGCGGGTCGGCAACATGCTCGACCACTTCCATATTTAGGACGACGTCGAACTTTTCGCCGGCATCGGCCAAGGCTTCGGCGGTTGTGTGGCGATAGTCGATATCAAGACCAGATTGCGCGGCATGGACCTGTGCGACGGGAATATTGCCACCAGCGGCGTCGGCACCCACGACAGTAGCCCCGAGGCGGGCCATCGGCTCGCTTAACAAACCGCCTCCACATCCGATATCCAGAAGGCGAAGGCCGTCAAAAGGCTTTGTCTTCCCGAGGTCGCGATCAAATTCAGCTGCGATTTGTTGCGAGATGTAATCAAGGCGACATGGGTTGAGCATGTGTAGAGGTTTGAATTTCCCCTTCGGATCCCACCATTCAGCGGCCATCGCTTCGAATTTCGCAACTTCTGCGGGGTCGACAGTCGTGTGAGAGGGATGCATTCTAAACTCCATATGCTCAATTGGGCCGCCCAACACATATAGGACGGATATGGACAAAAACTCGGGCCAAAAGCGCGCAGTGCATTACCTCTATCCTCCGGTCGAGCCCTTTGACCAGAGGGTGCTTGATATGGGTGACGGACATCGGGTCTATTTCGAGCAGTCGGGCAACCGAAACGGCATTCCGGTCCTTGTTGTTCACGGCGGCCCCGGAGGCGGGAGTAGCCCTGCCATGCGGCGCTATTTCGATCCTGAAGTGTATAGAATTGTGCTCTTCGATCAGCGCGGTTGCGGCAAGTCCAGGCCTCACGCCGAAATCGAGAACAACACGACGTGGCACTTGATCTCGGACATTGAGCGCATCCGCGAGGAAATTGGAGTCGATAAGTGGATTATTTTTGGCGGCAGCTGGGGTGCGACACTATCTCTTCTCTATGCACAAACTCACCCAGATCGCGCTATGCATCTTATTTTGCGTGGCGTGTTCCTTATGCAGCAGTCAGAACTTGACTGGTTCTATGCCGGGGGAGCCGGGCGTTTTTGGCCCGAGCCATGGGAGCGGTTTGTGTCTCTGGTGCCAGAGGATGAGCGTGGAAATCTGATTGAGGCATATGCGAAGCGTCTCTTTAGCGGCCACAGACCGACCGAAATCCGTTTTGCCCAAGCGTGGGCCAAATGGGAGAACTCACTCGCGTCTATTCACTCCGCAGGCCATGGCGGTGATGCGCCGCCAGAATACGCGCGCGCCTTCTCACGTCTGGAAAATCATTATTTTCGCAATGCTGGGTTTTTGCGGGAAGACGGACAAATCCTTAGAGATATGGCGCGCATTCACCATATTCCTTGTATCATTGTTCAGGGGCGCTACGACATGATTTGCCCGCCACGAACTGCCTATGAGCTTGCGCGTAATTGGCCGGCGGCGGAGCTACGCATGGTTCGAAATGCGGGGCATGCTTTATCGGAACCGGGGATCAGTGCGGAATTGGTTCGCACCATGGATCAAATCGCCATTTCTTCAGGGTGGTGATTTTTAAATTTTTAAAACCAATTTTTTCAAATGCTTACGGATTTTAATATAAACGGTTTACAGAGACGCTGCACCCGTTAACCTTAGGGGAAAGAAAAAACAACAGGTGAGGGCCCGTGGCCTCAATCTTGAAAATCATTGCCCAACGCCTTGCGTTGGGGGCATTAACGATGTTCGTCGTCTCCGTCGTCATCTTCACTGCAGTCAACCTTCTTCCAGGTGATTTTGCTCAGGCCATTCTTGGACAAGGCGCGACGCCGGAAGCGGTTGATGCTATCCGCCGTGACCTAGGTCTCGATCAACCTCCGATTACACGATACCTGGATTGGCTCGCTGGTGCACTGCAGGGCGATCTCGGAAATAGCTTCGCTCAAGCAAACTTTGCTGCCTTTGTTGGATCAGATGCTGGATCTGGCTTGTCTTCGGTGGCGGGACAGATTGCGCCTCGTTTCGAGAACACGATTTTCCTTGCCGGTGTCACGGCCCTTTTTGCCGTGCCGGTCTCTTTGACGCTCGGGATCCTCGCGGCTCTCTATCGGAATTCCATATTTGATCGCGCGACAAATATTCTGACGCTATCGTCAATTTCGTCACCCGAATTCTTCTTAGCGTATATCTTGATACTGTTTCTCGCGGTTATGAACCCGATTTTGCCATCGCTTTCAAATATCTACGAAGGTATGGGCTTCGGCGAAAGGTTTACCAAAACGTTGCTTCCAGCGTTGACTCTGACGCTTGTCGTGACGGCGCATATGATGCGGATGACCCGCGCTGCTATCATCAATCTTCTGGCATCGCCCTATATCGAGATGGCGCAGCTCAAGGGGATTTCGCCGCTGCGGATTATCGTAAAGCATGCGCTGCCGAACGCTCTGGCGCCGATCATCAATGTTGTCGCTTTGAATCTCGCATATCTCATCACCGGTGTTGTGGTTGTCGAGGTGGTCTTTGTTTACCCTGGGATTGGTCAACTCTTCGTCGATAGCGTCAAAATTCGTGATATCCCGGTTGTTCAGGCCTGCTGCCTGATTTTTGCCGGGGCGTATATTCTTTTGAACCTGACGGCAGATGTTCTATCCATCCTGTCCAATCCGAGGCTAAGGCATCCAAAATGAGTAACTTGATGCTATTTGTGGCGGCTATCATCGGTGTTCTCGGTGGGGGCTGGGTCTTTCGCTTCCTTGGCCGAACGTTCACGGGCAACAAGCCATATTTTCGGGATATGGGTCTCGGGGTTGCATTCGGTTATGTCTTGGGCGCTCTTCTCCTCATTTGGTTGATCTGGGCCTATGGCCAGTCACATTCGAGCGATCTCGCTACGGCGAATAAATTCTTTTTCCTAGGGAAGGCCGTCGAGGGCTTTTTCTTGTTTGCCGCTGCGGCTTGGGTGTTCCGACTTTTCGGGCGCTATGTTGGTCCGGATGGATCTAGAAAGATTTTCCGCTCTATGCCGTTAACAGCGAGCTTTGGCGTCCTAACAATTTTGATTTACGCTTTTGTTGCGATTTTTGCGGCCTGGCTCGCGCCTTACGGCCAAGAAGAAATCCTATCGTCGGCCAATATTGTTCCCGGCGGTAATCCTACCGTAGGTGGCAATCCTGAGTTTCCTCTTGGCACAGATCAAATCGGCCGAGATATCATGTCTCGCCTGATTTTTGGCGCGCAGAACACAGTCGGCATCGCATTCGCGACAACATGCCTTGCTTTCTTCATTGGTGGTTCGCTGGGATTCCTCGCTGCAACCTTACAGGGCTGGCTTGACCAGGTTTTGTCTCGGGGAGTTGACGTCCTCATGGCCATCCCGTCTTTGATTTTTGCGCTTCTTCTGATGACAATTGCGAGCGCTTGGGCCGGCTCTGAAAAAGGTCTTTTGACCTACTATATGATTTTGATCATCGCGGTGATCGATTCGACGCGCGTCTTTCGTCTCGCACGGGCCGTTGGTCTCAATATCGTGGTTATGGACTATATCGAGGCAGCTAAACTGCGCGGTGAAGGGCTCAGTTATCTTATCTTTCGCGAAATCCTTCCCAATGCCTACGCACCACTTCTGGCGGAATTCGGGCTGCGCTTTTGCTTCGTGTTCCTGACAATTGCGTCACTGTCATTCCTTGGTGTGGGCATTCAGCCTCCGACGGCGGATTGGGGCACTATGGTGCGGGATCTCGCCCAGTTCATCAATTTCGCGGGCTTTGCGCCACAAGTTGCAAGCGCGCCTCTTCTTGCGGCCGGTGCCATCGCGCTTTTGACGGTTGCCGTGAATTTCGTGGTGGATTGGATGCTTCAAAAATCTTCGGGGCTCAAGGAATGAGGGGTAGAGCGCATGGCTGATACACTGCTCAAGGTCCGCGGCTTGAAGATTGAAGGCCGCAGCGATGAAACCTGGATGCCTATCGTAAACGGAATCAACTTCGACCTGTGTAGGGGTGAGGTGCTTGGCTTGATTGGCGAATCCGGTGCGGGAAAGTCGACGGTTGGTCTTGCTGCAATGGGATTCACGCGGGATGGCTGTCGGATTTCCGGCGGAAGCGTCGAATTTGATGGTATCGACTTGGTGAATGCAGCGGCGCGTACTAAGCGAGACCTCTTGGGGCGCAGGATTGCCTATGTTGCGCAGTCTGCAGCGGCGAGCTTTAATCCGGCACATCGGTTGATAGATCAACATACCGAGGCCCCGGTTCAGCATGGGGTCATGCCGCGTTCTGAGAGCGAGTCGGACGGGATTGAGCTTTATCGCAAGCTCCGCCTGCCCAATCCAAATGAAATCGGTTTCCGCTATCCGCATCAGGTTTCTGGCGGCCAGCTTCAGCGCGCCATGACAGCGATGGCTATGTCCTGCAGGCCAGATTTGATTGTCTTCGATGAGCCGACAACGGCTCTTGATGTGACGACGCAAATCGAAGTCTTGGCCAGCATCCGCAAAATCGTAGAAGAGTTCGATACGGCGGCGATCTACATTACCCATGACCTCGCCGTCGTGGCTCAGATGGCGGACAAAATCAAAGTCCTTCTTAAGGGCGATGAAGTTGAAGAGGCTGATACGCGAGAGATGCTTTCTAACCCAAAGGAAAGCTACACTAAATCCCTTTGGGCGGTTCGTAGCTTCAAGCGTCCACAAAAGCCAGCGGTGCAAACCGCTTCGGTTCCCGTGGTGTCGGTGCAAAATGTGACGGCAGCTTATGGTAAGGTGCCCGTTCTGCACAATGTCAGCTTCGATATGCATGCAGGTCGTACGGTGGCCGTTGTGGGGGAGTCGGGTTCGGGGAAATCCACGGTGGCGCGATGCATTACAGGCCTTTTGCCGCCTACTCAGGGGCAAATTGAACTCGACGGCGTTCCTCTACCGTCCGACTACCGCAAGCGTGACAAGTCGCAATTGCGCCAAGCTCAGATGATCTACCAAATGGCGGATACGGCTCTCAATCCGCGCAAGACGATTGGCGAATTGATTGGGCGCCCGGTTCAATTCTACATGGGTCTTACTGGCTCAGAGCGTCGCAAAAGGGTTGAACAACTCCTTGAGGAAATCGAGCTTGAGCCATCGCAATACTACAATCGTTTGCCGTCTGAACTTTCTGGAGGACAGAAACAAAGGGTTGGGATTGCCCGCGCCCTTGCGGCGGAGCCTAAGTTCATCATCTGCGATGAGGTTACCTCTGCCCTTGACCAGCTTGTCGCCGAGGGCATTCTCAAGCTTTTGGCGCGGCTACAGGATGAGTTGAACCTGACCTATATGTTTATTACCCATGACCTCGCGACCGTTCGTTCGATTGCCGACGAGGTGGTGGTTATGAAGGAAGGGCGAGTTGTCGAGCAGGGCCTCAAGGAAGAAATGTTCCGACCGCCACACCGCCCCTATACTGACCTTTTGCTGAGTTCCGTTCCAGAAATGGATCCAGATTGGCTGACCAATCTGCTCAAAGATCGTGGAGTTGATAACATCGGGGACGCAGCACTTGATAAGATGGAAAACGAATCACCTGGATAAAACCGGGTACTGAAACAACAAGGGAGACGAAACATGACACGTATCAGCAGACGCAGCCTTCTCAAGACAGGCGCAGCGGCGAGTGTTCTCGCGGCCACCGGCATGCCCCTGATGGCAGCACCCAAGAGTGGGGGGCGTCTCCGGGCGGGTCTCTCCGGCGCGAACACCTCCGATAGCTGGGACGGTCGGACGCATTCTGACCTTTTCATGATCGCCTCCGCGCAGGGTACCGTCTTTGACAGTCTGACCGAAGTTGGCCCCGATGGGTCGCTTCGCGGCGAATTGGCAGAAAGCTGGGAAGCAAGCGCAGACGCCAAGATCTGGACCTTCAACCTCCGCAAGGGCGTCAAGTTCCACAACGGCAAGGATTTTGGCGCGGATGATGTGATCGAATCCCTGAATATGCATGTGGCCGAAGGCGCGAAATCAGCGGCTAAGCCGATCGTGTCTGCGATCAGCGAAATGAAGAAGATCACCGATCATCAAGTACAGTTTACACTTGAAGCTGGTAACGCCGATTTCCCCTATCTGATGTCTGACTATCATATCCTGATGTATCCGGCTGGCATGATTGAAGAGGCCATTGCCAAAGGCATCGGCACAGGCCTTTACGCGGTTCAGGCTTTTGAGCCGGGCGTGCGTATGGTCGCAAAGCGCGTCGACGATCACTACAAAGGTGATTCCGCCGGGTTCTTTGATGAGGTCGAATATATCGCTATCAACGACAGTACAGCGCGCATGAATGCTCTGCTGACCGGTCAGGTTGACGCGATCAACCGTATTGACTTCAAGACCGAAGCGCTTCTCAAGGCGAACCCGAACACCCGAGTTCAGGAAGTGACTGGAAACCAGCATTACACTTTCCCGATGCTCTCCAAAACGGCTCCATTCAACGATGTAAACGTGCGTCGAGCGCTGAAATATGGTCTTAACCGACAGGAGATGGTCGACAAAATTCTTCTCGGCCACGGCCAGGTTGGCAACGACACGCCAATTGGTCCGGCAAACCAGTATTATGCTGGCGACATGGAACAGCTTTCCTACGACCCGGATAAGGCTAAATTCTACATGAAAGAGGCTGGGCTGACGTCCCTCGATATTGATCTTTCCGCTTCGAACGCGGCCTTTGAGGGTGCTGTGGATGCGGCCCAACTATATCAGGCTTCGGCTAAGGGTGCTGGCATCAACATCAACGTGGTTCAGGAGCCGGCAGATGGCTATTGGTCCAACGTCTGGCTCAAGAAACCGTGGTGCGCGTGCTATTGGTCCGGTCGTGCAACCGAGGATTGGATGTTTTCGACTGCATATGAGGCGGGTGCGCCGTGGAATGACTCGCAGTGGGATGATGCGCGCTTCCAGGAGCTTTTGATCTCTGCGCGGGCTGAACTCGACTCCGGCAAGCGCCGCGAGCAGTATCGTGAGATGCAGGAAATCCTCCGCACTGATGGTTCCGTGATTGTGCCGATGTTTGCCAACTATGTTCAGGCGCTGTCGAACAAGGTTGCGACCCCGGACACTGTTGGCAATCTCTGGCAGATGGACAACGCACGTATGGCCGAACGCTGGTGGATGGCCTGACCTAGGCCTTATGAAACATTGAAAAACGCCCCAATTGCCGGGGCGTTTTTTATTGCCCTTGCGAAACTTTCATATCGGGCGTATATGGCTTGCAACAGCGGTGCGCTAGGGTTCGGCCCTGACGCTCCATCGGAGATTTCGACGGGCCGCTGGCCCGTTTTTTTGTGTCTGGAACACGTGAATGAGTGACCTGATTGCCAAAGCCGCGATTGATCGCAAGCTGGCCGAGATTGTTACCCCCCTTATCGAAGATATGGGGTTTGAACTCGTGCGCTTGCGTTTGATGGGCGGTAATACGAAAACGCTTCAAATCATGGCGGAGCGCCCCGAGGGTGGTATTGAGGTAGATGAATGCGCCGAGATTTCGAATGCCATAAGTGCGGTGCTTGATGTCGAGGATCCGCTTTTGGATTCTTATGTACTTGAAGTGGGTAGCCCCGGCATCGACCGGCCGCTGACCCGGCTCAAAGACTTCGATGCCTATGAAGGTTACGAGGCGAAGCTTGAAACTGCCGAATTGATCGACGGCCGCAAACGCTTCAAGGGCGTTCTGGCCGGTGTCGAGGGCGATGAAGTTTTGGTGAATATAGAACAGGGTGGTGAAACTGTAACGGTCGGCCTCCAGTTTGACTGGTTGGTAGAAGCCAAGCTTGTGATGACCGATGAACTCATCAAGGAAATGCTCCGTCAACGAAAGGCGGCGGGGGCACTGAACGAAGACCAATTTGACGAGATTGAAACCGAAATCGGTTCCGAGGAGGACTAAGAATGGCGATTACCTCTGCAAACCAGCTTGAGCTTTTGCAAACCGCCGAGGCCGTTGCGCGCGAAAAGATGATCGACCCGTCGCTGGTTGTCGAAGCGATGGAAGAGTCGCTCGCCCGCGCGGCCAAGTCGCGCTATGGCGCGGAGATGGACATCCGTGTCAGCATTGACCGCAAGACCGGCAAGGCAACCTTTACCCGCGTTCGTACTGTGGTCGAGAATGAAGAGCTTGAGAACTATCAGGCCGAATTCACCGTTGAGCAGGCCAAGCAGTACCTCGAAGACCCTAAGGTCGGTGATCAGTTTGTTGAGGAAGTTCCTCCGGTCGAAATGGGCCGTATCGCGGCTCAATCGGCCAAACAGGTCATTCTTCAGAAGGTCCGTGAAGCCGAGCGTGATCGCCAGTTCGAAGAATTCAAGGATCGCGCAGGCACCATTATCAACGGTGTCGTCAAGCGTGAGGAATACGGTAACGTTATCGTCGATGTGGGTCGTGGTGAAGGCATCTTGCGCCGCAATGAAAAAATCGGCCGCGAAAGCTACCGCCCGAATGACCGTATCCGCTGTTACATCAAGGATGTGCGCCGTGAGACCCGTGGGCCGCAGATTTTCCTGTCGCGCACCGCGCCGGAGTTCATGGCTGAACTGTTCAAGATGGAAGTGCCGGAAATCTATGATGGTATCATCGACATTAAAGCAGTTGCTCGTGATCCGGGTTCGCGCGCCAAGATTGCCGTGATTTCCTATGATGGCTCGATCGACCCGGTTGGCGCCTGTGTTGGTATGCGTGGTTCTCGTGTGCAGGCAGTCGTGAATGAGCTTCAGGGTGAAAAGATCGACATCATCCCATGGAACGAAGATCAGCCGACTTTCCTCGTGAACGCGCTTCAGCCTGCAGAGGTTTCGAAGGTGGTTTTGGATGAGGAAGCCGGAAAGATTGAAGTTGTTGTCCCCGATGAACAGCTGTCTCTGGCCATCGGCCGCCGCGGTCAGAACGTGCGCCTTGCGTCGCAGCTGACCGGGCTCGACATCGACATCATGACCGAAGCCGAAGAATCCGAACGTCGCCAGAAGGAATTCGAAGAGCGTACCAAGCTCTTCATGGATACACTTGATCTCGATGAATTCTTTGCTCAGCTTCTGGTATCCGAAGGTTTCTCGAACCTCGAAGAAGTTGCCTATGTCGAAGTCGATGAGCTTCTTGTGATTGATGGCGTGGATGAAGACACCGCGAATGAGCTTCAGGCCCGTGCGCGCGATTACATTGAAGAGAAAAATCGTAAAGCGATGGAGGCAGCGCGCGAACTGGGCGTCGAAGATAGCCTAGTTGAATTTGAGGGTCTGACACCCCAGATGATTGAGGCACTGGCTAAAGACGGTGTTCTGACGCTCGAAGATTTCGCAACTTGTGCAGACTGGGAGCTGGCTGGCGGCTGGACCTCGGTCGAGGGTGAGCGCATCAAGGATGACGGTCTCCTCGAACCGTTTGGCGTGTCCCTCGAAGATGCACAGGATTTCGTGATGACGGCGCGTATTCTCCTTGGTTGGGTCGATCCTGCCGAACTGGAAGCAGAAGAAGCAGTCGACGAAGAAAGCGCCAGCAACGAGGAGGCCGAGGCCTGATTTCAGGCTTCGGTGGACCGATATGGGGCGTGGTGGACAAAAAGCGGACCGGAGCAACGGACCGGAGCGCAAGTGCATTGCGACTGGAGAGGTGCGCCCACAATTGGAGCTAATCCGTTTCGTCGTTGGGCCGGACATGCAGATTGTCCCAGATATTCTCGGCAAATTGCCGGGTAGAGGCATCTGGGTTTCCGCTGATCGCGCGGCACTTGAAAAAGCTGTGTCCAAGCGGCTTTTCGCGCGCTCGGCCAAGCAGGCTGTAACTGTGCCAGAAGACCTCGTAGAGCAGGTCGATGGCCAGCTTATGCGTCGCGTTGTCGACTTGATCAGCCTTGCCCGAAAATCGGGGCATGCTGTGGCTGGATATGAGAAGGTCAAAGATTGGTTGGCCAAGGATTACGCTGAGGTCTTGATTCAGGCATCTGACGGGTCTGGACGCGGCAAATCTAAACTAAGTACGCCCTATGGCGGAACCTATATTGGTTGGCTTAAGGCCGATGAATTGGGTTTGGCATTTGGGCGACAAACTGTGATACATGGGGCGCTTGCGTCTGGTGGACTCACTCTACGTGTTGTAGAGGAGGCCCAAAGACTAAAAGGCGTACGCGATATTGGGGCGGCAGGGGCCGTCCGGAAGGGTAAGACAGCTAGATGAGCGATAGTGACGGAAAGAAAACTCTCGGCCTCCGCGGATCGGGTTCACGCCCTGGCAACGTGAAGCAAAGCTTCAGCCACGGTCGCACGAAGAACGTCGTCGTGGAGACCAAACGCAAGCGTGTCGTCGTGCCCAAGCCTGGTGCCGCGAAACCGGGAGCAGCTTCAGCCAAAGCTGGGGGTGATCCGTCGCGCCGCCCGGCAGGTATTTCCGATGCGGAAATGGATCGCCGCCTGAAGGCTCTTCAAGCGGCTAAAGCGCGTGAGGTCGAAGAGGCCGCACGTCGCGAATCCGAAGAAAAGGCGCGTGCTGAAGAGCGTGAGCGCCGCCGCGCCGAAGCTGAGGCCAAGGAGCGCGAACAGCGCGAAGCTGAAGAAAAAGCACGTGTTAAGGCCGAAGAAGAAGAGCGCAAAGCTCGTGAGGCTGCCGAAACCGCACAACGCGCTGCCGCCGAAGCTGCCGCTGCATCGCAATCGAAAGCTGAACCCGCCGCCCGCGCGAGTGCAGGTCGTGCAACCCCTGCACCTGCCGCACCCCGCAAACAAGAGCGTGAGCGCGAACAGCGCCCGGCGCGTGGCAAGGGGCGTGACGATGGGCGCCGGTCCGGCAAGCTTACCCTGAACCAGGCATTGTCTGGTGAAGGTGGTCGCCAAAAGTCACTCGCGGCGATGAAGCGCAAACAGGAACGTGCCCGTCAGAAGGCTATGGGCGGTCCGGTTGAGCGTGAAAAGGTGATCCGCGAAGTGCAGCTTCCGGAAACCATCGTCGTTTCCGAATTGGCTAACCGTATGGCTGAGCGTGTAGCTGACGTCGTCAAAGAGCTCATGAAAATGGGCATGATGGTCACGCAGAACCAGTCCCTTGATGCCGATACTGCCGAACTCATCATCGAGGAATTCGGGCACAAAGTAGTACGTGTATCTGATGCGGATGTGGAAGAAGTCATTGCGGATGTGGATGATTCCGATGCGGACCTTAAATCCCGCCCGCCTGTTATTACCATCATGGGTCACGTCGACCATGGTAAGACATCTCTGCTTGATGCAATTCGTGACGCCAACGTAACCGGCGGTGAAGCCGGCGGCATCACACAGCATATCGGCGCCTATCAGGTTAAATCGAAGGGCGGCGACGTCCTGACATTTCTTGATACGCCCGGCCACGCTGCCTTTACCTCCATGCGATCGCGTGGTGCTCAGGTGACAGACATCGTGGTGCTTGTTGTTGCTGCCGATGACTCGGTTATGCCGCAAACCATTGAAGCGATTAACCACGCGAAGGCCGCTGCGGTACCGATGATTGTGGCGATCAACAAGATCGACAAACCCGAAGCTGACCCAAATAAGGTGCGCGCCGAATTGCTTCAGCACGAAGTGATCGTCGAAGCCATGTCAGGCGAAGTGCAGGATGTGGAAGTGTCGGCCGTAACGGGTCAGGGTATGGCTGAGCTGCTCGAAGCGATCGCGCTTCAGGCTGAAATCCTTGAACTCAAAGCAAACCCGAACCGTGCAGCACAGGGTGCTGTGATCGAAGCTCAGCTTGATGTGGGCCGTGGTCCGGTGGCGACAGTTCTGGTTCAGAAGGGGACTCTTCGTCAGGGCGATATCTTCGTTGTGGGTGAGCAGTACGGTAAGGTCCGTGCTCTTATCAACGATAAGGGTGAGCGCGTTCAGGAAGCTGGTCCCTCGGTGCCTGTCGAGGTGCTTGGCCTCAATGGTACGCCGGAAGCTGGCGATGTGCTCAACGTGACAGAAACCGAAGCACAGGCTCGTGAAATCGCGGCTTATCGTGCACAGGTTGCCAAGGACAAACGCGCCGCTGCTGGTGCAGCGACTACCCTTGAACAGCTGATGCAGAAGGCCAAGGAAGACGAGACCGTTGCTGAGCTGCCGATCCTAGTTAAAACTGATGTGCAGGGTTCTGCCGAGGCCATCGTTCAGGCGATGGAAAAGATTGGCAACAACGAAGTTCGTGTACGTGTTCTGCACTCTGGTGTGGGCGCCATTACCGAGACAGATATTGGTCTTGCCGAAGCGTCCGGCGCTCCGGTCTTCGGTTTCAATGTGCGTGCGAATGCACCTGCCCGGAACTCGGCCAACCAGAAGGGTGTGGAAATCCGCTACTATTCGGTGATCTACGATCTTGTGGATGACGTGAAAGCTGCGGCTTCGGGTCTTCTTTCCGCAGAAATCCGCGAGAACTTCATTGGCTATGCTGAGATCCGTGAGGTTTTCAAGGTCTCCAATGTCGGTAAGGTTGCAGGCTGTCTTGTGACCGAAGGCGTTGCGCGTCGTTCGGCGGGCGTTCGCCTGCTGCGCGATAACGTGGTGATCCATGAAGGCACGCTCAAAACCCTCAAACGCTTCAAGGATGAAGTCGCAGAAGTGATCTCGGGTCAGGAATGTGGTATGGCCTTCGAGAACTACGACGACATTCGCCCCGGCGATGTTATCGAGATCTTTGAGCGCGAGGAAGTCACGCGTACTCTCGACTAATCGAGCACATAGAAAAACGAAAAGGGCGCCTTCTCAGGCGCCCTTTTTGATTCGATAGGCAAAACAGACACTACGGCGCTGAAATAGGTGTTCCAGAGTAAACGGTCTTGCCAACGCGGACAGAAATCTTTCCACCCGGAAGTGTGCCTACGAAGGTTCCCTGTACAGAAACGCAGCTGCCCACTGTAATTGTCCTGAGCATGTCAATTCTCCCCAGTGATTGACGTTTGTGCTTTGCTTTACTGAAGGCCATATGGAACGCTCCAGTGTTGCTAGCTTAGCGCGGCCAATTCTGTCCGAGAAGAAGATTTCTTCAAAATTATGACAAAATATCAGGCAAATCACATATTTTTTGATGAAAAAGCCTACAGCCAATCCCTTAAGATCGGAATGAGAGGAATATCTGCGGGCGGCATCTTGAAGTCTCGAAGATTTTCAGGACGCACCCACTTAAGGCATTGCCCCTCCTTTGAGGTTGGCGTCCCCCTCCATTTTCGGCAGGCAAAGAGGGGCATCAAGAGGTGAAAGTCGTTATAGCTATGAGAGGCAAATGTCAGGGGCGCCAGGCAGCTCTCCCATGTATCTATGCCAAGTTCCTCTTGTAGTTCGCGTATAAGCGCAATCTCGGGAGATTCTCCCGCCTCAACTTTGCCGCCCGGAAATTCCCAAAGCCCGGCCATGGATTTTCCCTCCGGGCGCTGGGCCAGAAGAATGCGCCCATCCACGTCGATAAGAGCAACGGCGGAGACAAGTATGATTTTGCTCATGACCGGTAGTCTGCGTTGATGGTGATATATCCGTGGGTGAGATCGCAGGTCCAGACCGTGGCCTTTCCATCCCCAAGCCCGAGATCGACATTAATGTCGATCTCTTCCTGCTGCATATATCCGGCACCGTCATCTTCCCTGTAATCCGGAGAAACCCATCCTTTTTCAGCAACGAGAATGTCACCAAAACGAATGCTCAGCAGATCGCGATCCGCAGCAGCCCCGGATTTGCCGATCGCCATAACAACCCGTCCCCAGTTCGGATCTTCTCCCGCAAGTGCGGTTTTGACGAGTGGGGAGTTGGCAATCGCCAGAGCATGAGTTCGCGCATCAGAATTTGTTTCGGCACCAGTGACATTCACTGTGACGAACTTTGTAGCACCCTCTCCATCGCGAACAACCTGATGCGCGAGGTCGATCATCACGGTATGAAGTGCATCGCGGAAGGGTCCATTTTCATCAACGATCTCAACTCCGCTTGCCCCAGTTGCAGCCAGAAGAAGCGTGTCCGATGTCGAGGTGTCGCTATCGACAGTGATGTTATTGAATGTCAGATCGGTCAATTCTGACAAGATCGTCTGCAAAAGGGGCTGCGCAACCTTGGCGTCGGTAAAGATATAGACGAGCATTGTCGCCATATCGGGTGCGATCATGCCTGAGCCCTTGGCAATTCCTGCGATCTTGACCGGCTTCCCATTGATCTCGACTTCGGTAGCTGCACCTTTTGCAAAAGTATCGGTTGTCTTGATCGCACTTGCGGCATCGCGCATGTTGCTAGCCGAAAGCCCGCTCCGCAGCTCTTCAAGCTTTCCTGTGATCTTCTCATAGGGAAGTGGCTCTCCGATCACGCCAGTGGAGGAAGAAAAAACACGTGCTTCCGGGATGCCAAGGGTTTCGGCCACGGCCCCGGTAACGGCTTTTGTCGCCTCCATGCCGTTGCGTCCGGTAAAAGCATTGGCATTCCCGGCATTCACAATGATGGCCGCCCCGTCGTCGCTTTGTGTCAGTATTTTTTCCTGACAATCCAGAACTGCCGCAGATCGTGTTGCCGAGCGGGTAAAGACCCCGGCCATGGATGTGCCCGGAGCAAGCCGCGCGAGCATAACATCCTTGCGGCCAGCGTATTTGATGCCGGCTTCGACGGTTGCGAACTCTGCGCCGGCAATCTCGGGTAGTTCAGGAAAGCTAGCGGGTGCGAGCGGGGAAACATGCGAAATTTTCGCCATTGCTTATTCTCCAGAGGCGCCTTTGATGAGGTCTTGGTTCTTAAGGATGGCCGGATCAATGCCTTCTGATCCGGTACTATCAATCTCAGCATTTTCGGTCAGAGTCGCGATCTTGGCGTCGATCACTCTTTCCTGAATTTCCGCAATCAGTTCGGATTGAATGGCTTCAAAGGTCGGAGCTTCCTGGGTGCGCATGTCGTTGAGTTTGACCACGTGCCAGCCGAATTGTGTCTGAACCGGTTCAGAGACGTTGCCAACGCTAAGTTTGGTAACAGCCTCTTCAAAAGACGGCACCATTTCACCAGGTCCAAACCAGCCGAGCGCACCGCCAGAAGGCCCGGATGGGCCGGTCGATTTTTCTTTGGCGAGCTCTGCAAAATCCGCACCAGCAAGAAGCTCGGCTTGGATGGCTTTGGCGTCCTCAAGAGTTTCGACAAGGATATGGGACGCGTTGAACTCAGGGAGGCCTTCGTAGTTCTCGACATATTTTTCTTGATAGCGGATCTGAAGCGCGTCGGCCTCGACGCCCTCCTCAAGAGCGGCTTCGATGGCGGTGTCGGCAAGAAGCAGGCGTTCCTGATTTTCGAGGGCAATTGTAACTCGTTTTGGGGTTTGGCCTTCCAGAGATTGGGCAAACAGAGTCTGCTGGATGATCTGGTCTAGGATCCCTTTGAACAATACATCATCCGGCAGCGTTTTATATTGCTCCGGAAGGTTTTCACGCACCACGATCATATGACCAAGCGTGATCTCTGTACCGTTTACCTTGGCAACGATGGTCTCGGATGTCGGCTCGGCATTTGCCAGCGCAGGTGCTGCAAGCATGAAGGCAAGAGCGGTAGAGCGCATGAATCTGGTGTGTTTTGACATCCTGAGGTCCTTGAATGGTGTCGCGCGGGTTGGCGACGTTGACACTGTTTCGCCCGCCCCTTACATCGCTTGGAGGCTAGGGCAAACCGGCTGTTTTCCGTTTGTATGTGTAGTGCGCGGAACGAGCAAGCGGGACCCTCGCAAGATTCTGTCAACGAAGGACAAACGCATATGCTGGGTATCGGAAAACTTGCCAAAAAGGTGTTCGGAACACCGAATGACCGCAAGATCAAGGCAACCCGTCCTCTTGTTGAAAAGATCAACGCCCTTGAGCCGGAGTTTGAAAAGCTTTCGGACGATGAGATCATAGCCAAAACCCGGGAGTTCTCGGAGCGCGCCAAGGGGGGGGAAGCCCTCGACGCCCTTCTTCCTGAGGCCTTTGCCAACTGTCGGGAAGCGGCTAAACGGGCTCTTGGCCTGCGTGCCTTTGATGTTCAGCTTATGGGCGCCATCTTCCTGCATCAGGGCAATATTTCGGAAATGAAGACAGGTGAGGGGAAAACCCTCGTCGCGACCTTTGCAGCCTATCTTAATGCTCTGACGGGCAAGGGTGTGCACATTGTGACGGTCAACGATTATCTTGCCCGCCGCGATGCGGAATGGATGAGCAAGGTTTACGGAGCGCTTGGCCTGACGACGGGTGTCATTTATCCGCAGCAGGACAATGACGAAAAACGCCAAGCCTATGCTTGCGATATTACCTATGCGACGAATAATGAGCTTGGCTTCGACTATCTGCGCGACAACATGAGGAGCGATCTTCGTGAGATGTATCAGCGTGAGCATAACTACGCGATCGTCGACGAGGTCGACTCGATTCTGATCGACGAGGCGCGGACACCCCTGATTATCTCTGGTCCGGCGCAGGACCGTACAGACATGTATATGTCGATTGATGCCCTCATTCCGCAGCTCTCCGACGAGCATTTCAGCATCGACGAAAAAACCCGTCAGGTCACCTTTACCGATGATGGGAACGATTTCCTCGAAAGTGTTCTTCAGGAAAACGGTATCCTGCCTGAGGATCAGTCGCTTTATGATCCTGAGAGCACGACAATCGTCCACCATGTCAACCAAGGCCTGCGCGCGCATAAACTCTTTTCTCGCGACAAGGATTACATTGTCCGTGACGGCAGTGTGGTGCTGATTGATGAATTCACTGGCCGCATGATGGCCGGTCGGCGCCTGTCCGAAGGCTTGCATCAGGCTATCGAGGCCAAAGAGGGCTGTGAGATTCAGCCCGAAAACGTCACTCTGGCACAGGTCACGTTCCAAAACTATTTCCGCCTTTACAACAAGCTTGGTGGTATGACTGGCACCGCTGCGACCGAGGCCGAAGAATTTATGGAAATCTATGGTCTTGGTGTTGTCGAGGTTCCGACCAACCGTCCGATTTCCCGGATTGACGAAGACGATGCCGTGTATCGCTCAGCCCGGGAAAAATTCGAAGCCATTGTCGAAGAAATCCAGACTGCACACAAGAAGGGCCAACCCATTCTTGTCGGCACGACGTCTATCGAGAAGTCCGAAGTTCTTTCGGATATGCTCAAGCAGGCAGGGGTCAAACACAACGTTCTAAACGCGCGTCAGCACGAGCAGGAAGCACAGATCGTTGCGGATGCGGGTAAACTTGGCGCTGTGACCATCGCAACGAACATGGCGGGCCGGGGTACTGACATCAAACTCGGCGGCAATGTCGAATTCAAAATCATGGAAGCTATCGCGGCACATCCGGATGAGCACCCGGATGAAATCCGCGCGCGCATCGAGGCCGAGCACGAGGCTGATGAGCAGGCGGTCAAGGATGCCGGGGGTCTGTTCGTTCTTGCCACAGAACGCCACGAAAGCCGCCGCATCGACAACCAGTTGCGTGGTCGTTCCGGTCGTCAGGGGGATCCGGGGCGTTCTGCGTTCTTTCTGTCTCTTGATGATGATCTGATGCGCATCTTCGGATCCGAGCGTCTCGACAAAGTTTTGTCGACCCTTGGTATGAAAGAAGGCGAAGCCATCGTGCATCCGTGGGTCAACAAATCGCTTGAGCGGGCTCAGGCCAAGGTCGAGGGGCGCAACTTTGATATCCGCAAACAGCTTCTCAAATTCGATGACGTGATGAACGACCAGCGGAAGGTCATTTTTGGCCAACGCCGCGAGATCATGGTCGCCGAGGATCTTTCCGAGATTGCCCGCGATATGCGCTACGAGGTCATTGCCGATCTCGTTGAGCATCGTATGCCGCCCAAATCGTATGCCGAGCAATGGGATGTGGATGGCCTCAAAGAAGACAGTGTTGAGATTCTTGGGCTTGATGTTCCGATCGCCGATTGGGCCCACGAGGAAGGCGTCGACGATGATGATATGATCGAGCGCCTTGAGAAGGCTGCTGACGAGATGATGGCCCAGAAAGCCGTTCACTTCGGCCCCGAGGCCATGCGGATGATCGAAAAGCAGGTTCTTCTGCAGACAATCGACACCAAATGGCGTGAACATCTTCTGACACTTGAGCACCTGCGTTCGGTCGTCGGGTTCCGCGGCTATGCACAGCGCGACCCGCTCAATGAATACAAGAACGAAGCGTTCCAGCTTTTTGAAAGCATGCTTGATAGCCTGCGTGAGGATGTGACGAAAACGCTCTCTCATATCCGCCCCATGACCGAGGAAGAGCAACAACAGCTCGCGGTTGAGATGGCTGATCAGCGTGTGGAAATGGAAAAGGCCGCAAATCCGCAGACTGAGCTGGCTACGGGTGCCGCTAAGGAGGGCTTCGATGAAGCGGACCCCTCTACTTGGGGTAATCCAGGCCGGAATGAGCTTTGTCCTTGTGGCTCTGGCAAGAAATTCAAGCACTGCCACGGGCGGCTTGCTTAACAACAGCAGCAACAAATAAAGTGCAAAAGGGCGCCACATGAGCGCCCTTTTCTTTTGCCATAACATCTCTTGGGCGGCGCGATTCAGGAGATTAGTATGGTAAAAGAGATCAATGTATATCGCCGGTATGCCCTTGCTGGGGCGACGCTTTCTTGTGCGATCTCAATCGGCTTTCTGATGCAATCAAGTGAGCCAAGTTATGCGGGGCACCAGCTTGTGACACCTTTGGCCTCGCCGGTTGGCGGTATGGTTGCGGTGAGCCTGCCTTCTGCTGCGTCCGCATCAACACAGATTGATGGCCTTCCAGCTTTGCCGCGAGAGGTGCGTTTTGATGAGAGCCTGTCGCATAAGACTGTCGCGCTTATCGTGTCGCGCGATATGCCGGTAAGTGACCTGCCGGAAGAGGTTGAAACGCCGAACCTTGCTTGTGATGTAACCCTGAGTGTTGAGCCGTTGCCAGCCGCCCTTGTGTCGTTACAACTGATGGCGCCTTGCCTAAGTGGTGAACGGGTTGTGGTTCATCATGGAGACCTTAAATTCACAGATCAGATTGGACCGGATGGTCTCATGAGTGTTGATGTCCCAGCCTTGTCCGAGCAGGCGAGTTTTATCGTCATTCTGAGCAATGGGGATGGCGCCACGGCTAAGGCCGATGTGCCCTCGCTGCGCTTTTATGATCGCGTTGTTGTACAATGGCAGGGCGATACGGGCCTTGGACTTCATGCCCGTGAATACGGCGCGGACTACGAAAGCGACGGGCATGTCTGGCGCGAAAGCCAGCGCGATGTCATGGCGGTTGCGGACGGTAGTAGGGGTTTTCTCATCCGCCTTGGAGATGATGGTTTGCCTGAGCCTCTCATGGCCGAAGTGTATACCTTTCCTTCCAGCTCAGCGAAGCGTGCGGGCGATATTCGTCTGACCGTTGAGGCGGATGTCACCTCTGGGAATTGTGGTCACTCGGTTTCGGCGGAATCGATTGAAGTTCGCGAGGGGGGGAAGGCCGAGAACCATAGCCTGAGCCTTGAAGTGCCGGAATGTGATGCCGTTGGTGAACTTCTGGTGTTGAAAAACTTGCTCCAAGACCTGAAGATCGCAGGCAAGTAAGACAGGCGATAAGGTCGATCCAATGTACAAGTGGCGTGCGGCAGTGATTGCCGCACTTTTTCTGTTTTTCCAAGGGGTTCCTGCTATGGCGCAGGACATCACCCTGAAATCTCGTGATGGTGCGGTCGAGATTACGGGTACGCTTCTTGGATTCGATGGAGAGTTCTATCGGGTCGAGACGGTTTATGGTGAACTGACAGTGGACGGGACGGGCGTCCACTGTGAGGGGCCTGCCTGTCCGAGCCTTTTGAACTATGTAGCGGATGTGTCTGTGTCCGGGGCGCATGCCATGGCAGAGGTTCTCATGCCTGCGTTGATTGAGGCTTTTGGGCTTCGGCATGGTTATGTGGTGGCACGAGAGGTGCAGGGCGAGACCCGTTTTTCCTACCTGCTTTCCGATGGCAAAACTGAACGAATTCTGGCTCGGTTTCATTTTCACGCGACCAATTCCGACGAAGGTTTCGCGGACCTCCTGGCCGATGAAGCAGATATCGCGATGTCCCTGCGGGAGATCCGGCCAAGCGAGGCCAAGCGTGGCTATGACGCCGGGCTTGGCGATATGACGGACACAAACCGGAGCCGGGTTCTGTCGCTTGATGGGCTTGTGGCTGTGGTGTCGCCGGGCAATCCGGTCAGGGCGTTGTCACCGTTGCAACTGGCGCAGATCTTTGCGGGACAGATAGATAATTGGGCGGAGTTCGGAGGGCCGGACGCGCCGATTTCACGGCATCTTCTCGATGATAAAACAGGTCTCGCGCAGGCGGTTGAGGATCAGCTCATGGCGCAGGCGGACCGGGAATTGGCCGAGGGGATTGTGCGATATGATCGTAATGATGCGCTTATTTCGGCGGTGATTCGCGATCCCTTTGCCATTGGGATCGCACCATTTTCCGAGACGGGAAATGCGCAGGCGTTGGTGCTTCGGGGGAGTTGTGGGTTTGCGCTTGCGGCGTCGCGGCGCACGCTCAAGACCGAGGATTATCCCCTGACCGCGCCTATGTTCCTTTATTTTCCGGCGCGTCGGTTGCCCAAGATTGCGCGGGAGTTCCTTGCCTATACAAGAAGCCCGTCAGCGCAGGTTGTGATCCGACGCGCAGGGTTTGTGGATCAGGCGCCAGAGGAGATCCCCGTCGACCTTCAGGGGGATCGCTTTGTGAATGCGATCTCTGTGGCGGGCGAGGAAATCCCGCTTGAAGAATTGCAGCGCATGACGAGCCGCCTTGCGCCGATGAAACGGCTGACGACGTCATTCCGGTTTCGGACTGGATCAGCCGACCTTGATGCGCAATCGCGATCAAACGTTCAGCAATTGGCCCGTGCGATGGAGGCCGGAATTTATGACGGCCGTAAAATTGTCTTTGTCGGGTTCAGCGATGGCGTTGGCCCGGCGGAAGGAAATCGCACTATTGCATTGAAGCGTGCAGAAATCGTTAAGCAGGCCGTCGTTACTGCGGCAGAGACGGCAAATCTCGATCAGGTGACGATTGAGGCGGAGGCCTTTGGGGAGGCCTTGCC
>JAAEZB010000001.1:0-38887 GCA_018223085.1 Paracoccaceae bacterium | reverse complement strand
GCGCGTTTGAGGATTTCGCGGGGATAGACGGGGACGTGGTTGACGGTGCCGCGGGCCTGTTCCTCGTCGGCGATGAGGGTGTTCTTGGTGTCGAGGTAAAGAACGCGGAATTGTTCAATTTCGCGATGCGCCATGGTGGTGCGGCAATAATCGAGAAGCGCGTCCCAACTTGAGAGCACGCGGCGCTGCATGATGCGGGCGCGGGCGAGACGATGGGCGGCGGCCTCGACGATTTTCAATTCGCACAGCACGGCCTCACCGACGCCTTTTACCTCTTTGAGGCGGGCCGGTGGGGCGGAGAGCACATTGTTAAAATCCCCGAATGTTTCCAAGAGCTTATGCGCCAGTGGTTTGACATCCTGCCGAGGGATTGCACGGAAAAGGACAAGTTCCAGAAGCTCGTAATCCGGGAGGGCATTTGCACCGCCAGAGAGGAAGCGGGCGCGCAGGCGTTTGCGATGATCGGCGATGTAGGAGGGGAGTTTTCCCGCAGGTAAAGGCACCGCTTCCGCGGCCTCGTCAGAGGAGAAAAGCGGCAAGGGCATCTCGGCAAAGGTATGCGGATCGGACATGTTTCAAGGGTGGCGAAACATGGTTGAGGAAGGGTTAATCGGGGAAAGGTTAACGGCGAAAACGGGGGTCTGCATCGCGTATGTATCACGTCGGTATTGCGTCGGTGCGGTTTTTTGAAACCGCGTCCGCGTTAACCTTTGGACGCCGGGCAAAAGAAAAGGGCGCCCGATAAAGGCGCCCTTAATCATGGATGAGGTGAGGCGGTTTAGCCTTTCATCGAATCCCAGAAGTTCTTCACCGATTTGAAGAAGCTGCTGCTCTCGGGGTTGTTCTCTTCCGAGAGATCCTCGAATTCGCGCAGAATCTCTTTCTGGCGGCTGGTGAGGTTGACCGGGGTTTCGACAGCCAGTTCGATGAACATGTCGCCAGAGCCGCTACCGCGCAGGGCGGGCATACCTTTGCTGCGCAGGCGCATCTGACGGCCCGATTGCGACCCGGCGGGAATCTTGACCCGCGAGCGGCCGCCGTCGATCGTCGGCACCTCGATATCACCACCAAGCGCGGCCGAGGTCATCGACACCGGCACGCGGCAGAACAGGTTGCCGCCTTCGCGTTCAAAGAGCGGGTGCTTGCTCACCTCGATAAAGATATAGAGGTCGCCCGCAGGTCCGCCACGCATCCCGGCTTCGCCTTCGCCAGCGAGACGGATACGGGTGCCGGTTTCGACGCCCGCAGGGATGTTGACCGAAAGCGCGCGGTCCTTTTCGACCCGTCCCTGACCACCACAGGCCTTGCAGGGGTTCTTGATGATCTGCCCGAGGCCACCACATGTCGGGCAGGTGCGCTCGACCGTGAAGAAGCCCTGTTGCGCGCGGACCTTACCCATGCCTGAACATGTCGGGCAGGTGGTCGGTTCTGCGCCGCCTTCGGCACCAGAGCCATCACAGGCGTCGCATTGCACCGCAGTCGGGACATTGATTGTCTTTTGCAGGCCGGAATAGGCTTCTTCCAGCGTTACACGCAGGTTATAGCGCAGGTCGGCGCCACGCGCGGCGCGTTGACGGCCACCGCCGCCGCGTCCGCCCATGAAATCACCGAACAGATCGTCGAACACATCCGAGAAAGCCGAGCTGAAATCGCCCTGACCGGGATGGCCGCCACGCGGGCCGCCACCGCCCATACCGCCTTCAAAGGCTGCATGGCCGAAACGGTCATAGGCTGCTTTTTTCTCGGCATCCTTGAGGATTTCATAGGCCTCGTTCGCTTCTTTGAACTGGGCCTCTGCGTCGGGGTTGTCTGCGTTGCGGTCGGGGTGAAATTCCTTGGCCTTCTGGCGATAGGCTTTCTTGATCTCGTCCGCGGAAGCCCCCTTGTCGACGCCAAGTACCTCGTAGAAGTCACGTTTTGCCATGGGTTACTCCTTTGGCCGGAATGAAAAGGGCCGATCCGGCGAGCGGACCGGCCCCGATTTCAGTTCCGATGGCGCTTCTTAGCCGCGCTTGTCGTCGTCGAGGTCCTCGAAGTCGGCGTCGACGATGTCGTCGTCACCGGGACCCATATCCGCCGCGTCCGGCTCGCCTGCGCCGTCTTCCTGGCTGGCCTTGTAGATGGCTTCGCCAAGTTTCATCGCGGCCTCGGTCACGTTCTGGATGCCCGACTTGATCTTGTCGGCGGCGGCGTCCTCTTTCTCAAGGTCGTCCTTGAGTGCGGAGATGGCCAGTTCGATCGCCTCGATAGTGGTCGGGTCGACCTTGTCGGCGTGCTCTTCCATCGACTTTTCGGTCGAGTGAATGAGGCTTTCGGCCTGATTGCGCGCCTCGACGAGTTCTTTGCGGTCCTTGTCGGCCTCGGCGTTTGCTTCGGCGTCCTTGACCATTTTGTCGATGTCCTCGTCCGAGAGGCCGCCCGACGCCTGGATCGTGATCTTCTGTTCCTTGCCGGTGCCTTTGTCGAGGGCGCCGACGGACACGATGCCGTTGGCATCAATGTCGAAGGTTACTTCGATCTGCGGCAGGCCGCGCGGAGCGGGCGGGATGTTTTCGAGGTTGAACTGGCCAAGGATCTTGTTGTCGGCAGCCATTTCACGCTCGCCCTGGAAGACGCGGATGGTCACGGCCGACTGATTGTCTTCGGCGGTCGAGAAAATCTGCGATTTCTTGGTCGGGATCGTGGTGTTGCGGTCGATCAGACGGGTGAAGACACCGCCGAGCGTTTCGATGCCGAGCGAGAGCGGAGTCACGTCGAGCAGGACCACGTCCTTGACGTCACCTTGCAGAACGCCAGCTTGGATCGCGGCACCCATGGCGACGACTTCGTCCGGGTTCACACCCTGATGGGGCTCTTTGCCGAAGAACTTGGTGACTTCGTCTTTCACGCGGGGCATGCGGGTCATGCCGCCGACGAGAACGATTTCGTCGATTTCGTTCGCGGCGAGGCCCGCATCCTTGAGAGCGGCCTGACACGGCTTGAGCGATGCCTTGATGAGGTCAGAGACCAGCGATTCAAGCTTGGCACGGGTCAGTTTCATGACCATGTGCAGCGGCTGACCGCCATTCGGGTCCATCGAGATGAACGGCTGGTTGATCTCGGTCTGGCTCGACGAAGACAGTTCGATCTTGGCTTTCTCGGCAGCTTCTTTGAGACGCTGGAGGGCCATCTTGTCTTTGGTCAGGTCAACGCCGTGCTCTTTTTTGAACTCGCCCGCGAGGTAGTTGACGATGCGCATGTCAAAGTCTTCACCGCCGAGGAAGGTATCGCCGTTGGTCGATTTCACCTCAAACAGGCCATCGTCGATTTCGAGGATGGTGACGTCGAAAGTACCGCCGCCGAGGTCATAGACCGCGATGGTGTGGGTTTCTTCCTTGTCGAGACCATAGGCCAGAGCGGCGGCGGTCGGTTCGTTGATGATCCGCAGCACTTCGAGGCCAGCGATCTTGCCGGCGTCCTTGGTTGCCTGACGCTGGGCGTCGTTGAAGTAGGCGGGGACGGTGATGACGGCCTGCGTCACCTCTTCGCCGAGATAGGACTCGGCGGTTTCTTTCATCTTGCCGAGGATGAAGGCAGAAATCTGCGAGGGGGAGTATTTCTCGCCCTTGGCTTCAACCCAAGCATCGCCGTTGCCGCCATTGATGACGTTGAACGGCATGTTTTTGAGATCCTTGGCGAGGTCGGCATCGTCGTAACGACGGCCAATCAGGCGCTTAACGCCAAAGACGGTGTTTTCCGGGTTGGTCACAGCCTGGCGCTTGGCTGGCTGGCCGACGAGGCGTTCATTATCCGTGAAAGCCACGATCGAAGGGGTCGTGCGTGTCCCTTCGGAGTTTTCAATCACTTTGGCCTGCGAACCATCCATGATGGCGACACAGGAGTTGGTCGTACCGAGGTCGATACCGATCACTTTGCCCATTTGCATATCCCTTCTCAATTAAGGCGATGTTCCGGGACGCGAACCCGTTATGGCATCCGGGTCCCGATTCCGATTGCGACCAACACTCGTCAGCCGCGCTTCGCAGGGTATATAGGGAGGGGGAAAAGCGCCTGCAAGCATCTGTGTTCGCGGGAATGTGAAGAATCGGAAGGTTTTTCCACAGGTTGGTTCGGAAAAGGGGCAAACTGCATGGTGCAGCCGCTCAACATCAGGGGGTTTCTTGTCCACAAGGGGTATGTCACGCCGGCGGCGCAGGTGGAGATCGTCACCTCTCTGAGAGGGATCGCGCAGGCAGCGCCGTTCTTTGCGCCCGAGACCGCGCGAGGGCAGAAGATGTCGGTTCGGATGACTTCGGCGGGGCGGGTTGGCTGGGTCACGGACCGGCGAGGCTATCGCTATGAGCCGCGCCATCCAGAGGGGATGGATTGGCCGGAAATTCCCGAGGCGATCCTTGATATTTGGCGCGCATTGGTTGGCGAGGTGCGGCTGCCGGATAGCTGTCTCGTCAATTACTACGGCGAGGGGGCGCGGATGGGGATGCATCAGGATAAGGACGAGGGCGATTTCACATGGCCGGTGGTATCTCTGTCGCTTGGGGATAGCGGGCTTTTCCGGATGGGGAATGTGGAAAAGGGCGGTAAGACGGAGTCGCTCTGGCTCGACTCCGGGGATGTTGTTGTGATGGGGGGCGCGGCGCGGCTTGCCTATCACGGAGTGGATCGCATCCGGTTTGGATCGTCGCGCCTTTTGCCCAAGGGCGGGCGGATCAACGTGACGTTGCGGGCGGTCAGTGAGGGATAACCGAGCAGCAGCCATTCACGACATAATTGGGCAGAGTCAGCGGGTCTTTCATGGGCTGAGACACGGCCAGTTGCGCCGAAATGCCGAATTCACGGTCTGACATGCCGTCATTGCAAGACGCTTGATTGAGCTGAACCCAATCGAGCGCTCCCTTTTCAAACATCATCCAAGCTGCGGGAGGAAAACCGGGCGCAGAGATGAGAACTTGGGTGATCTCTGTGGTCACGGGAGCGGCGTCCGGGCGAGTGTATTCCGCGCTTCTGGTCGTGGGTGAGAGGACCACGGACCAGAACGGCTCTGTTCCAAAGCAGCTTAGTTTGGTGTTGGGATCGGCCCAATGGCCGTTCGCGGCAGCCTCCATGAACCGCATTGAGACCCAACCGGCGCGTTCGCCGGTATTCACGCGGCCCCACTTGCCGTTTTCGCTTAGGCCGGTGACTTCAATGCCGGCCATGTTCGGGGCAAAGCTGCCGATGATTGCAGAAGAGGCCGACGGGGTTTCTCGGATGTTCAGGACATCGTTTGAAGCGACGTCCGTGACGTTGAACAGGGCGGGCAAGTCGGCTGCAGCGACGCAGATCGGCCACAGCACAAACAGGGCAGCCAAGAGGCGGATCATCGACGGGCGTTCCAGCTTAGCGAGGCATGGCGGCGGGTATAGAATTCGCCCATCAGGCCAAGCATCAGGAGTATGATGCCAAACCAGAGTGGGTATTCGATGCTTGAATTGCGTGGGGCATAGTTGAGGAAGACATAGCCGCGGGATTGATCGATGCAGTGAAACAGCGGGTTCCAATCGAACATGGCGATCATGAAGCCCGGCATGGTGTTGGCGACGAACATCTTGCCCGAGGCGATCATATTAGCACGCTGGTAGACCGTGCTGGCGATGCCTACGAAGGTTGGGAACCAAGGTTTGAGCGCGAGCAGGACCATGCCGATGGCGATGCCGGTAAACCATGCCAAAAGCAGCATCCCGAAGGCGGCGATGGGTTGGTCAATTGTGATTGGCGTCCAGGCGGCATGATAGATGAAGAGAATGGCGAAGAGCGAGAGCACCTGAATATAGAGGGTGCTTAGCGCGGTGGCGGCGATGGAGATGATCGTGTTCATCGGCGCGTGTTTCATCATTGGCGAAGACGGCCCCTCGGCCCCAACCACGGCGCCGAGCGTCTTGGTATGGGTCATGAAGAGGAAAACCCCCGACATGATATAAAGGAGAAAATCGCCACGCAGCGCAGCGCCGCGCATCCCGAGGACCGAAAACATCACGAAGAAGGCCATCACGAAAATCACCGCCTGCAGCATGTTGCGCAGGATGGAGAGCATGGCATTGCCATGTGTCTTGCGGATGTTGCGAACGATCGAGTGATAGATCAATTCGGCGACATTCAGCGCACTTGCAAGCGTCGTTTTGGGCGCGGTTTGTTGAAACATTGCCTCAGTACCCTTTGTCTGCTCGGGTTTTGACAGGGAATTCTTGCCGTTCCGTTAGGGCAGTAGCATAAGGGGGGCGAGTTTTTATTTCAATGTTCCTGCTTGGGAGATCCTTCTTGGACTACAACGTTCTTATTCCCGTTATTCGCCGCCTTGCCATCGAAGCTGGCGCAAAGATTATGGATATTTACAATGCCGATGATTTCGAGGTGAAGGTTAAGTCGGACGACAGCCCGGTTACGGAAGCCGACGAAGCGGCGGATGCGATCATCTCGGCGGGTCTGCGGGCGGCGTTTCCGGATGTGATGCTTGTCACTGAAGAGCAGGCCGAGAGCCATACGGCCAAGGGCGATACGTTCCTTATTGTGGATCCGCTTGATGGCACCAAGGAGTTCATCCATCGCCGTGGTGATTTCACCGTGAACATCGCCTATGTCGAGGGCGGCGTTCCGCAGCGGGGCGTTGTGTATGCGCCAGCCAAGAGCCGGATGTTCTTTACCCAAGCCGACGGTCAGTCGGTCGAGGAAACCGGCGATTTCGCGCTTGATACCGTGGGCGAGGTTAAGCCGATCACCGTTGCCGAGAGCGACAATGCCGCGCTTTATGTTGTGGCGTCGAAATCCCATCGCGATCAGGCGACGGATGATTACATCAATAAATACGCCGTCAAGGATATGAAGAGCGCGGGGTCGTCGCTCAAGTTCTGTCTCGTGGCGACGGGCGAAGCGGATATTTATCCGCGCGTGGGCCGGACCATGGAATGGGATACGGCGGCCGGACATGCGGTTCTGCTTGGTGCAGGCGGCAAGGTTGTGCGGTTCGACGATCACACACCGCTTGTTTACGGCAAAGAAGATTTCGCCAATCCGTTCTTCATCGCCTATGCGCCGAATGTAGAGCTTAAAGAGGCCTAAATGTCTGTCCTGATTGCCATCCCGGCGCGCTATGCGTCGACACGCTATCCCGGCAAACCCCTTGCGACGCTCAAGGGGGCCACGGGAGAGGTCAAGAGCCTGATCCAAAGGTCGTGGGAAGCGGCTTCGGAGGTCAAGGGCGTGGATCGTGTCGTGGTGGCGACGGATGATGACCGCATCCGAGAGGCTGCGGAAGGGTTTGGTGCCGAGGTTGTAATGACCTCGGAGACCTGTGCCAACGGTACCGAGCGGTGCGCGGAGGCGTTTGATAACCTTGGGGGCGGGTTTGATATTGTCGTCAACCTTCAGGGTGATGCACCGCTCACGCCGGCGTGGTTCGTGGAGGACCTTGTCGAAGGGTTGCGCCGTGATCCGATGGCGGAGGTGGCGACGCCGGTTCTGCGCTGTGACGGGCGGGCGCTGAATGGGTTTTTGGAGGATCGCAAGGCGGGGCGCGTGGGCGGCACAACGGCGGTCTTTACCAAGGATCGTCATGCGCTCTATTTCTCAAAGGAAGTGATCCCGTTCACTTCGGAGACCTATGCCGATGAGGATGAAACGCCGGTGTTTCATCACGTAGGTGTCTATGCCTATCGGCCTTCGGCGCTTGGCGCGTATCCACGCTGGACGGCGGGGCCGTTGGAGACTCTGGAAGGGCTCGAACAGTTGCGGTTCATGGAGCACGGGCACAAGGTTCTCTGTGTAGAGGTCGAGGCGCGGGGACGGCAGTTCTGGGAGCTGAACAACCCCGAAGACGTGCCGCGTATCGAGGCGATGATGGCCGAGATGGGCACGCCCTGATATTTCCTTGATCTGAGCCTGATCTGGTCGGGTTGAGGCTTATTTTGTAATCGACGTTATGCGTATTTCTGGAGATATTAATGACCCAATCCAATCGCACAGCCCTTGTCACCGGTTCTGCCGGGTTTATCGGCTATCACACGGCTATACGGCTTTTGGCCGAAGGCTGGACGGTGATTGGGTTGGATTGCCTGAGTGATTATTACGATGTGGCGCTAAAAGAGCGGCGCCATGCGATGCTTGCCCAGAACGAACGGTTCTCGGCGGTAATCGGGCGACTTGAGGAGCCGGGTCTCCTCATGGAACTTTTTGAAAAGCATCGGCCCGATGTGGTGATCCATCTCGCGGCGCAGGCCGGGGTGCGCTATTCGATTGATGCGCCGCGGTCTTATGTCGAAGCGAACCTGATCGGGACGTTTGACCTTTTGGAGGCGGCGCGGGCCTATCCGCCGCAGCATATGCTGCTTGCGTCGACCTCGTCGGTTTATGGGGCGAATGAGGACATGCCTTATGCGGAGACGGATAAGGCGGATAGTCAGATGTCGTTCTACGCGGCGACGAAGAAGGCGAATGAGGCGATGGCGCATTCCTATGCGCATCTTTATCACCTGCCGATCACCATGTTCCGGTTCTTTACCGTCTATGGCCCCTGGGGTCGCCCGGATATGGCATTGTTCAAGTTTACCAAGGCGATCCTCGAAGGGGATGCGATCGACATTTATAACCATGGCGATATGCGTCGGGACTTTACCTATATTGACGATCTGGTTTCGGGGATCATGGGATTGATCGAGGCGGTGCCGGCACAGGCGGAAGGGCGCGAAGCGACCTCCTTGGAGGTCGATTCCCTAAGTCCGGTTGCGCCGTGGCGCGTGGTCAATATTGGCAATGGCGAGCCGGTGCAGCTCATGGCGTTTGTGGAGGCTATCGAGGCGGCGATTGGTGCGGAGGCGAAGAAGAATTTCATGCCGATGCAGCCGGGCGATGTTCCGGCGACATGGGCCTCGGCCGCGCTTCTTGAAGGGCTGACCGGTGCACGACCGAAAACGCCGGTAAGTGAAGGCGTCAAAGAGTTCGTGGCCTGGTATCGAGACTATTACGGCGTTTGATTAGCCCGCGATGTGGCGGTTATCCGAGGGCAGGGTGCTTTCGACATATTTTGTCAGGGTATCCATCGCGAGCGCCTCATCACGGGTTTCAATCGCGCGGCGTAAATCTTGCAGGGCGCCCGCCATTTCGATTTCCGAAAGATAGCTTTCCTGAGCACGCAGGATTTTGGGGTGTGGTGTGGTGAGCATGTCGCTTCCGATGAGAAGCTCTTCGTGCATTTTTTCACCGGGGCGCAGGCCGGTAAACCGGATTTCGATATCGCCATTGGGGTTCTGTGCATCTTTGACGCGATAGCCGGCCCCTTCGATCATGTTTTTCGCAACACTGAGGATCGACACAGGCACCCCCATATCGAGGACGAACACATCGCCGCCGCGCGACAGGCTTCCGGCCATAAGCACGAGATGCACGGCTTCGGACAGGGTCATGAAATAGCGGGTTACGTCCGGATGGGTCACGGTCAGGGGGCCGCCATGGCGAATTTGGGCCTCAAAGAGAGGGAGGACAGAACCGGAAGACCCCAGAACATTGCCAAAACGCACCATGGAGAAGCGGGTGTTGTTGTTGCGGGTGGCGAGATCCTGCACGACGAGTTCGGCAAGGCGCTTGGAAGAGCCCATGACCGATGTTGGGCGCACAGCCTTGTCAGAGGAAACAAGGATAAATCTCTCAACGCCCTTGTTGCGAGCCGCTTCGGCGACGACGCGCGTGCCGAGAACGTTGTTGCGCAGCCCCTCAAGGATATTGTTCTCGACCATCGGAAGATGTTTGTAAGCGGCCGCGTGAAAGATCACTTCGATATTGTTGTCGGTAAGGACCTGTTCGACGAATTCCGGTGATCCGATTGACCCGAGCGCCGGGCGGATGTCGATTCTGTCATCAAGAGCCTGCAGTTCGCGGTGCACCGTGTAGAGCGCCAATTCACTGTGATCGAGCAGGACAAGGCGCTTTGGTTTGAGGCTTAGCAATTGGCGGCAGAGTTCAGAGCCGATCGACCCGCCAGCGCCCGTCACGAGAATGCAGTGGTCGCGATAGGCTTCGGAGGCAGCGGGGAAGTCGCCGCCAAGCGCGTCGCGCCCTAAGATTTTCGTCGTATCTACGGGTTTGAAAAGGAGGTCTGCTTTGTCACGCAGGGCCATGCGAGCGCCGACCCTCAACACGGCAAGGGACAGCGCAAAGACGACAAAGGTTGCAACACTGGTCTTTGGGAGGGGTAGGGGTAGGAGATGCGCTAAAAGGCCGACACCACCAAGAAACAGGGCGAAGAGCGTCACATCCACGATGTCAGACCGGCTAAACGTCTGTGGCCGGGGAGGGCGCAGGCCGATAAAAAAGGTTGCGGCCATGCCAGCGGGCAGCAGGATGAGGAGATACGAGGCATATCCTGTTAGCGGCGCCGTATCGACGAAACTGTGACGCTGAAGAAGAATTGCGGCTGCAAAGGCGGCCGTAATCCAAACCAGATCAAGAATAGCCAGCACCAAGCTCATCTGAGAGTGTCTCAGGGATTTCATAAGCTTGTTTCTCATTATTCAGGTCCTGGCGTTTGATATTGCAGCCTGGGAGTATTCCACATCCGCAAAAAACTGCATTTTGAGTAAAATGTAAAACGGTTAGACCCAAGGCGGGCAGAGGTTTGGCCAAACACAGAGCAGATCGCGGCGAAATGCCCTATGATTGAGTGGACATGCAGCAATAAAACCAAGGGATGCAACCCGAAATTTCATTGCCGATCTACCCATTTTCGGATTAAGAACCGATTAACGATACTGGGGGCAGTTTCCGAATGATGATATCCGTGGCGAGGAAAGCCGGGCTTTTGATGGCGCTGTGTGCCTTGGCGGCTTGCGCCTTGCCGCGTGGTGCGCCGATCCTGACCGAGGTCGCGAAAGGGTCGGCTTCGCAGGCGGAAGCGGAAAACATCTCGGTTGTGCCGGTCACACGTGACAGTGCTCAGCGTATCAAATCGTGGCCGCAGACCGGCTGGCGGGGGCATTATTCGTGGCTTGCGCGTCAGAAGGGTCCGGCGTCGAATGTGCTTCGGGTCGGCGATACCATCAATCTGACGATCTGGGACAATGCTGAAAATTCGCTCATCACCGGGCTCGACCAGCGCAGCACCACTGTTGAGAGTGTCGAAATCTCGCCGAACGGAACGGTTTTTGTGCCTTACGTCGATCAGGTGCAGGTTGCCGGACTGACCGCGACCGAGGCGCGTCAGGCCATTCAGGACAAGATGGCCCAGATCGCGCCGTCTGCGCAGGTGCAGCTTGCGCATGTGGAAGGGGTTGCGAACTCGGTTGACCTCGTGTCCGGGGTGGCAAAGCCGGGGCCGCAGGCGCTTCCGAACCGGAATTTCTCGATCCTGAGCTTGATTTCGCTTGGCGGGGGGATTTCCCCGAACATCGAAAACCCCGTGGTGCGTCTTATCCGAAATGGGCGGACGTATGAGATTCCGGCACCGGCACTGTTTGCCGATCCAGCCAAAAACATCATTGTGCGGGGCGGCGATCAGGTTTTGATCGAGGAAGATCGCCGGTTCTTTGTCGCGCTGGGCGCGACGGCCAAGGAAGAGCTTGTCTATTTCCACAAGGAACAGATCACCGGGCTTGAGGCGGTGTCGATACTGGGCGGTGTGAATGATACGCGGGCCAACCCGGCGGGGCTTTTGGTGATGCGGGAATATGCCAAGTCGCAGGTCAGGACCGATGGAAAAGGGCCGGAGAAACAGTACGTCGTCTTCACTATGGATATGACGAGTGCCGATGGTATCTTTGGCGCGCGGAACTTTGTTATTCATCCGGGCGATACGGTTATGGCGACAGAATCCGCCATCAAACCAGCGCAATCGGTGATGGCGCTTGTCGGGGCGGTCTTTGGGTTGTCGAACGCGTTCGACTGAGTCTTTGGCGCGGCGCAATCGGTTCCGTGATATTTTGCCGCGCCTGTTTGGCCGCTTTCTTTGGCAGGTGCTGTTTCAGAAGGTTTTTTCATGAACCTGTCATGAGAGGCAGAGTTGAACGCATGCCTTAATCCCGTTAGGTTCCCGATGAATTTGGGCCTTCTGGCTCTGTTCCCTATTGTATTATTGAGCGAGCTTCCCGATGCGTAAAAAAGTAACCAAAGCCATTTTTCCTGTTGCGGGTCTTGGCACCCGATTTCTTCCGGCGACGAAAGCCGTTCCCAAAGAGATTATGACCCTCGTAGACCAGCCTTTGATCCAATACGCGATTGATGAGGCGCGAGAGGCCGGGATCAAGGAATTCATTTTTGTGACCTCGCGCGGCAAGAGCGCGCTTGAAGATTACTTTGATAATAATCCGGTGCTTGAACAGACCTTGCGCAAGCAGGGCAAAACCGAGCTTCTCAATATCTTGCGCCGAACCAATATGGAAAGCGGTGCGATTGCCTATATCCGCCAGCACAAGGCGCTTGGCCTTGGGCACGCGGTTTGGTGCGCGCGCAACCTGATTGCTAATGAGCCTTTTGCGGTGATCCTGCCCGATGACGTGATCGCGGCGGAGGAACCCTGCCTCAAGCAGATGGTGGATGCCTATGCGGAAACCGGCGGTAGCATGGTTGCGGCGATGGAAGTTCCGAAAGAGAAAGCCTCGGCTTATGGCGTTCTTGATGTGGACGAAGACATGGGATCGCTTGTTTCGGTCAAAGGGATGGTCGAAAAGCCCAAAGCCGAAGAGGCGCCGTCCAACCTTGCCGTGATTGGCCGGTATATTCTGTCGCCGAACGTGCTGCGTAACCTTAACAAGAAGGAAGCGGGCGCAGGGGGCGAGATTCAGCTTACCGATGCGATTGCCAAGGAGATCGGTGGCGAGAACGGTGTTTACGGCTTCCGATTCCGCGGCAAGCGTTTCGACTGTGGTTCGAAGGCGGGCTTCCTTCAGGCTACCGTAGCTTTTGCGATGGAACGTGAAGAGCTTCGGGATGAGCTTGGGGAATACCTGCGCGAGATGATGGCAGCGGAACAGGCTGCCCAATAAGGGCGGGGGAGAGTTGATGGAAAAGGTTCTTGTAACCGGTGGTGCCGGCTATATCGGCTCGCATGCCTGTAAGGCGCTTAAGGCTGCGGGCTATACCCCTGTCACCTTCGACAATCTCTGCACGGGTTGGGAGGATGCGGTTAAATTCGGCCCGTTCGAGAAGGGCGACCTTCTGGACCGGGCGCGGCTTGACGAGGTGTTTGCCGAGCATAAGCCGATTGCCGTTATGCATTTTGCGGCGCTGAGCCAGGTTGGCGAGAGCATGAAAGTGCCCGGCAAATATTGGCTCAATAATGTGCAGGGGTCGCTCAATCTTATTGAGGCAGCGACGGAGGCTGGGGTGCGGAATTTCGTGTTCTCCTCGACCTGTGCGACCTACGGCGATCAGGACAATGTTGTCCTTGATGAAAACAGCGCGCAGTACCCGATCAACGCCTATGGAGCATCCAAGCGTGCGATTGAGGATATGCTCAAGGATTTCGAAGGGGCGACAGGACTGCGCCACGTGATCTTTCGTTATTTCAACGTGGCGGGGGCCGATCCCGAGGCTGAGGTGGGCGAGTTCCACCAGCCCGAGACGCACCTTATTCCGCTCATGCTCGATGCGATTGATGGCAAGCGCGATGCGCTCACGATCTTTGGCACGGATTATGAGACGCCGGATGGCACCTGTATCCGCGATTATGTGCATGTCTGCGATCTTGTGGATGCACATGTTCTGGGCCTCAAATGGCTCCTGGACGAGAAGGGGAGTCGGGTTTTCAACCTTGGAACCGGGAGCGGGTTTTCTGTTCGGGAGGTGATCGACCATTCCCGTTCGGTTACCAACCGCGATGTGCCCTATGCCGAGGGTGATCGGCGGCCGGGCGATTGCACGCGGCTTGTTTCCGGCTCGACACGGGCCGAGAAAGAGCTAGGCTGGCAGCCGTCGCGTTCAAACCTGAACACGATGATTTCTGATGCCTGGCGCTGGCATCAGAGTGGGCATTACGACAAGTGAGGGGACGCGCATTCCACTTGGCACGAGGCAGGGCGGATTTCCGGATCGCGAACGACTTCGCGAGCTGAGAGCTGTTTATAAGCTTCGTCTAAGGCGCAAACGCCTTCTCTATCGTGCCTTTCGCAAGAGACGGCAGCTTGGGGCGGTGAGTGATCGCACTGACGCGATCCGCCCCGGCATGATCCTTGGCACTGCTACCATGCGCAACGAGATGGTGCGTCTGCCCTATTTCCTTGAGCATCATCGCAAGCTTGGCGTCGAGCATTTCCTTATCGTCGACAATGCGAGCGATGATGGCACGCGGGAGTTCCTTGCCGATCAGCCGGATGTGTCGCTCTGGGCCACGTCCAAGAGCTACAAGCGCGCGCGCTTTGGGCTCGACTGGCTCACTTGGTTGATGGTGAAACATGCGCATGGGCATTGGGTTTTGACGCTCGATGCGGATGAGATCCTGATTTATCCCTATTGGGATACGCGACCGTTGCCTGCGCTGACGGGATGGCTTGATGGACAAGGGATAGAGATGTTCCCGGCGATGATGCTCGATATGTATCCCAAAGGGCGGCTTGGCGCGCAGAGCTATGCGCCGGGACAGGACCCGACGGAGGTTCTGTCGTGGTTTGATAGCGGGAATTATACGATCCGGCGGCAGGAGCCGATGGAAAACCTATGGATTCAGGGCGGTGTCAGGGCGCGGCATTTCTTTACCGAAAAGCCACGGCGCGCGCCAACGCTGAACAAAGTGCCGTTGGTGAAATGGAACCGACGGTTTGTCTATGTGAACTCGACGCATGGGATTTTGCCGCGGCGGCTTAATCGGTTTTATGACCGTGAGGGAGGGGAGTTCGCCTCGGGCATCCTTCTGCATACGAAGTTCCTCGATACGGTGATCGACAAGTCGAGAGAAGAGCTGGAGCGGCGTGAACATTTCGCCAATAGCGCGCTTTACGAGGCCTACTATGAGACCCTTATCGAACAACCCGATCTTTGGTGTGAGCGGTCGAGTCGTTATCTGGGTTGGAGGCAGTTGGAAGCGATGGGGCTCATGTCGCGGGGAACATGGCTCTGATGCACTGCAACTGTTTACGAAACGTGCACAAAACCCTATTCTTTGAAGAGGTGTCGAGAGGGTCTATTTTGGCCTTCGGAGGTGCCGGGGAAATGGCATGGTATGTCGGGCGTCAACAGCGTTTTAACCGCGAGCCCGTAAAGAGGGATGATACCGTGCAGAGCAGGAGCGCAGAGCGGATTTGAGCATATTTCAGTCATACAGGCTGCGTCTTAAGCGCAAGCAATTGCTGATCCGTGCCTTCCGCAAGCGGCGCGAGATGAAATCTGTGGTTGATCGCACGGACAATATTCTCGGCGATGATATTCTTGCCTTTACGACCCTCCGAAACGAGAAAGTGCGGCTACCGTTTTTTCTCCAATACTACCGTGACATGGGGGTCAATCATTTCCTAATCGTGGACAATGATAGCGATGATGGATCGCGCGAATACCTCGCGGAGCAACCGGATGTGTCGCTCTGGTCATCCAAGCACAGCTATCGCAGGAGCCGGTATGGGGTTGATTGGCTGAATTGGTTGCAGCGTAAATATGGCGAAGAGCATTGGTGCCTTGTCGTCGATCCGGACGAGTTTCTGGTCTACCCGTTCTGCGACACGCGACCTTTGCGGGCGCTGACGGATTGGCTTGATGCGAGTTCCATCAGATCGTTTAGTGCGATGCTTCTCGACATGTATCCCAAGGGGCGGATCAGTGAGCGGCCCTACCGTTCGGGGCAGAACCCCCTTGAGATCGCGAGTTGGTTTGACTCAGGCAATTACTCGATTTCGCGTAACTGGAAATATTGGAACCTGTGGATTCAGGGCGGGGCGCGGGCGCGGATGTTTTTTCAAGACAACCCGGAGGAATCACCGGCGCTCAATAAGGTGCCGCTCGTCAAATGGACGAAAAAATACGCCTATGTGGATTCAGCCCATATGCTCCTGCCGCGGGGGTTGAATCTTGTGTTCGATCAATGGGGCGGGGAGAAGGCTTCGGGGGTTCTTCTGCATACCAAGTTCCTCGACACGTTTTCGGTTAAGGCAGCAGAAGAGCTGAAGCGGCGTCAGCACTATTCCAAGAGTGTCGAATACCTTGCCTATGCGAGGGGCTTGAATGAGGATCCGGAACTTTGGTGCAAGTGGTCGGAAAAGTATATTAACTGGAGACAGCTGGAAATTCTCGGGCTGATGTCCAAGGGGAATTGGGCCTGATGAGAGGGATTGCAGGATGAGCGTCGGGATCATCATGCTGGTGCATACGGCCCTTGACCGGGCCGAACAGGTGGCGCGCCATTGGAGTGCCGCCGGGTGCCCTGTTGTGATCCATGTAGACGCTAATGTGCCGCGCAAGACCTATAAGGCATTTACCAAAACGCTTGGTGATGTGCCGACGGTACGTTTTTGTCAGCGGCATAAATGTGAATGGGGAACCTGGGGCCTTGTGGCGGGGACGCTCTCGGCGTCGGAATTGCTCTTGGCCGAGTTTCCGGAGGTGCGGCATGTTTACCTGTCGTCCGGGTCCTGTCTGCCGCTTCGACCGGTGCAGGAATTGGTTGATTACCTTGCCGCGCGCCCGCAGACGGATTTCATTGAATCGGCTACGACCTCGGATGTGCCCTGGACCGTGGGGGGGCTTAGCGACGAGCGGTTCACGCTGCGGTTCCCGTTCTCGTGGAAGCGGCATCGCTATCTTTTTGACAAATACGTCGATCTGCAACGCAAGATCGGATTCAAGCGCAAAGTTCCGAATGGGATCACGCCGCATATGGGATCGCAATGGTGGTGCCTTACGCGACAGACGCTCTCAGCGATCCTCGAAGATCCGGAGCGGGATACCTATGACACCTATTTCCGCAAGGTCTGGATCCCGGATGAGAGCTATTTTCAGACGCTCGCGCGGCTCTATTCGACCAATATCGAGAGCCGATCCCTGACCCTGTCGAAGTTCGATTTTCAGGGTAAGCCGCATATCTTTTATGACGACCATCTTCAGCTTTTGCGGCGGTCGGATTGTTTCGTGGCGCGTAAAATCTGGCCTCAGGCGAACCGTCTATATGATGGGTTTCTGCGCGATCCCGAAGGCGCCATCAAGATGACCGAGCCGAACCCGGCGAAGATCGACCGCATCTTTGCCAAGGCTGTCGAGCGGCGGACGCAGGGGCGGCAGGGCCTTTATATGCAGAGCCGGTTTCCGCATGAGGGGTTCGAACACTCAATCACCAGCGGGCGTTACTCCGTGTTTCAAGGGTTTTCGGACCTGTTCGAGGATTTCGAGCCGTGGCTTGCAAAATCGACGGGCACGCAGGTGCATGGCCATCTCTATAGCCCGGAGCGCGCCGAATTTTCCGGGGGACAGATGGTCGTCAACGGTGCGCTAACCGATAGCCCGGCCTTGCGCGATTACAATCCGACGGCGTTCCTTACCAATCTGATCTGGAACACGCGGGGCGAGCGGCAGTGTTTCCAACTTGGCCCGGCGGATGAAACGGCACCGATCTGGTTCATTGCAAAAGATTCCAACGCGCAGGTTTCGGTTATCAGCGGTGCATGGGCGGTGCCGTTGTTTAAATCCAACCGCAATTTCGCCGACCTGCGCCAAGAGGCGGCACGGCTTCAAAAGCTTGAAGCGGAGCAGCTCAAGGTGTTGCGGTCAGTCTGGGCCAAGGCGCGGATTCGCATCTGGACCATGGCCGAATTTATCGAAGCCCCGATGGAGCCCTTGCAGTCAATCATTGATGAGATGGGGCAGCACGCGCTGCGCCGCCTGACTGAGGCGCCAAAGATGGCCGACCTGACGGGGTTTGGTCAGTTCCTGCAGAACCTCAAGAATCAGGGAATGCATCCCTATCTGATGGGGGATTTCCCCGTCAGCCCGCCGGGCCTTAATCAGCCCAAACCGCCGCGTAAACCCTATCTGGTGCAGTAACGATCCATGCAGACCCGCTTTGATTATTTTGTTGTGTTTGCAGAAATGCGGACGGGCTCGAATTTTCTTGAGACAAACCTTAACGCGTTTGAGGGGATTTCCTGTTATGGGGAGGCGTTCAATCCGCATTTTGTCGGCTATCCGAACCGTAAGGATATCCTTGGCGTTGATCTTGAGACACGGACGCAGGATCCGTTTGAGCTTATCAAGGTGATCCGCAAGCAGGATGGGGCGCTTGGGGGATTTCGGTATTTCCATGACCATGATCCGCGCATCCTTGAGACCTGTCTGACCGATCCGCGCTGTGCCAAGGTCGTGCTGACGCGCAATCCGATTGATAGCTATGTCTCGCTCAAGATCGCGCGGGCGACGGGGCAGTGGAAGCTAACCGATGTGCGCCGCCGCAAGGAGGCGGGGAAAATCCACTTTGACGGGGATGAATTCCGTCGTCATGTCGAAAAGCTTCAGGAATTTCAGGTTCTTCTCATGAACCGCTTGCAAACCACGGGGCAGACGGCGTTCTACGTCGCCTACGAGGATTTGCAGGATGTTGATGTCATGAACGGGTTGGCGCGGTTCCTTGGGGTGGATGAGACGCTTGAGGCGCTGGATACCTCGCTCAAACGGCAAAACCCGAGCCCGATTTCCGACAAGGTGGCGAATTTTGAGGATGTGTCGGATGCGCTAAGCGAGTTGGACCGGTTTAACCTTACCCGCACGCCCAATTTCGAACCCCGACGTAGCCCGGCGGTTCCGACCTATGTCATGGCGGCCGAGGCACCGCTTTTATTCATGCCAATGCGGTCGGGGCCTGAGGAAGAGGTCAAGGCATGGATGGCGGCGCTTGATGGGGTGTCGGTTGAGGATTTGCCGACCAAGGGCAATCAGAAAGATCTGCGCATCTGGAAGCGCAAGCATAAGGGGCACCGGAGCTTTACCGTTCTTCGTCATCCGGTCGCGCGAGCCCATGCGGCGTTTAGCGAGCGGGTACTATCGGTGGAAGAGGGGAGCTTTGCCGCCATTCGCAAGACCCTGCGCAAGCTCTACAAGGTTCCGCTTCCTGATGGCGGGATCGGAGAAGGCTATGACCTTGAGGCGCATCGCGAGGCGTTCCTTGCTTATCTGGCGTTTGTGAAGGCGAATCTCGCGGGGCAGACCAGCATTCGGATTGATGGCCATTGGGCGACGCAATCAGCGACGCTCAAGGGATTCGGAGATTTGTGCTTGCCCGATATCGTCGTGCGCGAGGAGGATATGGGCAGTTATCTTCCGGCGCTGGCGATGCAGGCCGGACATATGGATGTGCCGGATCCCGAGGAGGCCCCGGCAGACACGCCCTTTGCTCTTGAAGATGTCTATGATGATGAGATCGAGGCGCTGGTAAATGACATCTACCAGCGCGATTATCTTAATTTTGGATTTAGGCGCTGGTGCTAATCAGGCGGCCTGAACGTTCTGGGATTCGGTCAGGATCGAATAGAGCGTCTGGGTGTCTTGATTGGCGCGCAGTTTGGCGCAGATCGCGTTTTCCCGCAGAGTTCGCGATACGAGCGCGAGGGCCTTGAGGTGTTCCACCCCGGCGTCCTCGGGGGCAAAAAGCGCAAAGGCGATATCGACCGGTTGGCGATCGACGGAATTGAAATCAACCGGTTTTTCAAGAAGCACGAAGGCCCCGACAACCGAGTCGAGACCTTCAAGACGGGCATGTGGCAGGGCCACACCATGGCCTACGCCAGTCGGACCAAGGCTCTCACGCTCAAGCAGTGCCTCGACAACGCGGGCGGCGTTGAGGTCATAGGCGGATTCCGCCACCTCGCCAATCGCGTGCAAAAGCCGCTTTTTGCTCGAGGCGGAAGAAACAACCTTAACCGCCTCGGGCTTGAGGATTTTCGACAGATCCATAATGCCAGCTTCTCCGGGCAGGGCACATGGCCGCCACCGTTTGTTATTATGGATCAATCCAGCCAATGTTGCCGTCTTCACGGCGATAGACCACATTCAATCCGTTTTTCGTCTCGTTCCGGAAGATCAGAACCGGCGCCCCGGCAAGCTCCATCTGCATCACGGCCTCACCTACGCTTAGTGACGGAATTTGGGTTTCCATCTCGGCGATAATCATGGGCTGCAATGTTTCGGGCTCTGCGGCTTCGGCCTCTCCTTCAGAGGCGAGGATATACGAGGACGCGCCCAAGAGTTCAACCGGTTCCGCGCGATCCTTGTGGTGGTCCTTCAGGCGACGCTTGTAACGGCGCAGCTGTTTCTCCATTTTTTGGGCGCAATCGTCGAAAGCGGCGTAAATTTCAGTCGCGTGTGCCTTGGCCTGAGCGGTCAGGCCGGTCGACAGGTGAACGGTTGCCTCACATACATATTCATGTGCGCTTTTGGAAAAGACGATATTGGCGTCGGTCGGGCGCTCGGCGTATTTGCTTACGACGGCGCTGAGTTCGTCCTTCACATGGGTCTGAAGGGCATCACCGATGTCGATTTGTTTTCCGGTAATCTGATAGCGCATCCTTTTTCCTTTTCTTTGGCATGACGTCCTGTCTCACGGGTGATGGGCACCGCGTCAGGTCAGGTTTACATGCTGGGATTGGACATTTCCTGAGCTTGCCCGCCACCGGGCCTTTGAAAGGCCGCACGAGTTGGCAGTGCGAGTCCCGAAAATGTCATAGGAGTATTTGACGCTTTGGGGCGGGGTATTGTCAATGATCCACAACAAATTTTCACAGCGCAATCCCGCGCATTGAATCTAAGTTCAGGAGATTCGGAAATTGTCGCCGAGATAAACGCGGCGGACGTTTTCATTCTCGACCACATCATCCGGGGTGCCGGACATGAGGACCTTGCCGTCATGCAGGATATAGGCGCGGTCGACGATTTCGAGGGTTTCGCGGACGTTGTGATCGGTGATGAGCACGCCGATGCCGCGTTTCTTGAGATCGGCGACAAGGTGACGAATATCGCCGACCGAAATCGGGTCTACCCCGGCGAAGGGTTCGTCGAGCAGGAGATATTTCGGATCGGCGGCCAAACAGCGTGCGATCTCGACCCGGCGGCGCTCCCCACCCGACAGGGCCAGCGCGGGCGCGCGGCGCAAATGTTCTATGGAGAACTCTGAGAGAAGCTCTTCAAGGCGCTCACGGCGCTTGTGGCGGTCTTTCTGGGTAATATCGAGGATGGCGGTAATGTTTTCTTCGACGGTCAGGCCGCGAAAGATCGACATTTCCTGTGGCAGGTAGCCAATCCCGAGCTTGGCGCGGCGATACATGGGAAGATGTGTTACATCACGGCCATCAAGGGTCACGCGGCCACCCTCAGGCATAATGAGCCCGGCAATGGCATAGAAGGTCGTGGTTTTCCCCGAGCCGTTGGGGCCAAGAAGCGCGACGACCTCGCCACGGTTCAATTCCATCGAAAAATCGCGGATTACCGTGCGTTTGCGATAGCTTTTGCGCAGATTCTCGACCCGGAGGCCAGAGTTGCTCTCGGTGACGGTCAGGTCCGGTTTTGCCATCAGTTATTCCCGGTCCGCATAATTGTTTTTACGCGGCCTTCCATCTGGGCGGTGCCGGTCTTGAGGTTGACGATCATTCTCTGGGACTGAAGCGTGTTGTTGCCTTGGGTGAGCAAGACATCCCCTACCATCTCGACCGTGCTGTCTTCGACGCTGTAGATGGCGGTTTTGGATTCAGCCGCATCCGGGCCGTCGACGAGAAGAACGCCGCCACTGGCCTCAAGCCGGGAGATGCCGGAGCTTGAGTCATTATAGTAAACCTGCACTTCCGGCGCGGAGAGGCGCATACTGCCCTGCGCGATGCGGACATTGCCGGTAAAGACCGCTGTGCCATTGGCCTGATCGACGGAGAGGGAGTCGGCGTTTACTTCGACGGGAAGATCCGAGCCCTGTTGCAGGCTTCCGAACGCGACCTCAAAACCTTGGGCGAGTCCTGCTGTGGGCAGGGCAAGAGCGATAGAAAGGCAAAGAATTTTGGCAAAGGACACAGGTAACCTCGATCAATCCACGGGCGCATATATCAATTTCACACCATCGGAGAAAAACAAAGTGGTTTCTCCGCCAGAGTCATCGCTACGGACTTCCATGCTGCCGGCTTCAAATGTGCCGCCGGGGCCTGTGCCGCTAACCTTTTCAGGCGCGATGAGGCGACCCTCACGCATGTGGGCGATCATTACACTTGTCTGGATGTCGTAGCCTGCGGAGCTAATGATGAGAACGCCGCCTTCAAGAGTGGCGGTGTGTGTGTTGTTGTCGATGGCGGCGGTCTCAGAAGCGATGGTGATTTGCGATCCGTCGGAAAAATCAATCCGGGCGTCCATTTTGGTTGCTGAAGAGCGTGCGGGATCGTCCGGATCCGGGCGTGCAGATTCTGCGGAAAAGGCGATAAGATGCCCGGCGTTGGTTCTTCCGGAAAAGAACGGGGCGGTGATTTGTTGTTCGCGGGCGCGCTGGGCCAGATCAAGCTCGGCAAAGGGGATCGAAGCGGTGCTGTCGGTGATCCGGTGCGACACAAGGAACAGTGTCGACAACAGGCCAAGCGCCAGCAAAGGCAGGGCAACCTTGAGGATGGCGACAAGCCGGGAGTATGTCATCCCAACGCGCATCCCTCTAGCCGAGTCCGACTCTCAGGCAGTCATGGATATGCAAGAGGCCAAGCGGCGCGCCGTCCCCTTCGGGATCAAGGACGAAGACACAGGTGATCTTGCGTGCGTTCATCAGGGCGACAGCTTCTTCGGCGAGGGCCTCGGGAGCGATGGTCTTAGGGCTCTTGGTCATGACTTCGGCGGCGGTCAGGTCGAGCAGGCCCTGCATATGGCGGCGCAAGTCACCGTCGGTGACGATGCCGGTAAGCGCCCCGGCGCCGTTGAGTACCCCGACCACGCCAAAGCCTTTTCGGCTAATTTCAAGAAGGGCATCGGCCATGGAAGTGGTTTCCTGCACGAGCGGCAGGGCATCGCCCTTGTGCATCAGGTCGCTGACCCGCGAGAGCTGGGCGCCGAGCTTGCCGCCGGGATGGAATTCGCGGAAATGCTCGGGGGTGAAGCGGCGGTGCTCCATGAGCGCGATGGCAAGCGCATCGCCAAGGGCGAGCGTCATAGTTGTCGAAGAGGTCGGCACGATGCCCGAGCCACAGGCCTCTTCGGCGGGGGGCAGGATCAGGGCGACATCAGATTGCTTGATAAGGGTCGAGCCGGGGCGGCTCGCGACGCCGATCATTGGGATATTGAAGCGGCGGGTATAGGCGATCACATCGGCGAGTTCCGGGGTCTCGCCCGAATTTGACAGGACAAGCGCCACGTCGCCCTGGGCCATCATGCCAAGATCGCCGTGGGAGGCTTCTGCCGGGTGAACAAAATGCGCCGGTGTGCCGGTCGAGGCCAGCGTCGCGGCGATCTTGCGCGCGATATGGCCGGATTTGCCCATGCCACAAATAATGATCCGTCCAGTGGCGGAAAGCATGGTTTCAACTGCGGTGTTGAAGTTGTCGTCAAGGCTCTCGCCAAGCTGACGCAGGGCGTCTGTCTCGGTGGCGATGACGCGGCGTGCGGTGTCGAGGAATGTGGGAGAATGGGCCATCAGTGTGAAAAAATATCCTGTTCAGGCCAGCCCGCGAGGTCAAGCTGCGCGCGCATGGGAAGGAAATCGAAACAGGCTTGGGCCATATCCACGCGCCCTTCGCGTTCGAGGCGCAGGTTCAGCGCATCGCGCAGACGGTGCAGGTAAAGGACATCCGAGGCGGCATAGTCGAGCTGGGCATTGGTCAGGGTTTCCGCGCCCCAGTCGCTCATCTGCTGTTGCTTGGAGATGTCGACGCCAAGCATTTCCTGAAGCAGGTTCTTGAGGCCATGGCGGTCTGTGTAGGTGCGGATCAGTTTCGAGGCGATCTTGGTGCAATAGACCGGTGCCGCCAGTGCGCCGAAGGCGTGATACATGGCGGCAATGTCGAAGCGTCCGAAATGGAAAAGCTTGAGCACATTCGGATCTTCGAGCATGCGGCAGAGATTTGGGGCTTCCGTCTGACCTTTGGTGACCTGCACCATATGGGCATTGCCATCTCCGCCCGACATCTGGATCACGCAGAGGCGATCACGGTGGGGGTTGAGCCCCATGGTCTCGCAGTCAATGGCCACGATGGGGCCGAGGTCGAGATCGTCGGGAAGGTCGTGCTGATAAAGGTAATTTGTCATCTGAAAGCCTCGGAAACTCCGGATAGACAGGACTTACGGGTTTCGCGGGGGCGTTTCAATGACAGAAGGAAACAGCCGCGGCCCGAGGGCATGTGTTTCGAATTGTCGGGGAATTATGGTGCCCAGAAGAGGACTCGAACCTCCACGTCCATACGGACACTAGCACCTGAAGCTAGCGCGTCTACCAATTCCGCCATCTGGGCACGGGTTGGTGAGGCAGGCGTTTAGACCTGCTGGGGGGTGCTGTCAACGCCGATTCTTTGGTTGGGGGTGATTTTTGGTGCCTTGTTTCTTGGGCCTATTCAGGGTTTGCGCCTTGCGCTTTGGGGGGCAAGAGGCGTATTTCTCTTGGCAGATTTCAGACCTCGGAGGGATCCCATGCCGAAACTTGTGACCATCTATGGCGGTTCGGGCTTTGTCGGGCGGCATATCGCACGACGTATGGCGCAGGAGGGCTGGCTTGTGCGGGTGGCTGTGCGTCGCCCCAACGAGGCGATGTTTGTCAAACCTTATGGGGCCGTTGGCCAGGTTGAGCCGGTGCTCTGTAATATTCGCGACGATGCGTCGGTTGCCGCGGCGATGGCCGGGGCGGATGCGGTTGTGAACTGTGTCGGGGTTCTTGGTGAGCACCGTAAGAACACGTTTGACGCCGTGCAGGCCGAAGGCGCGGGGCGGATTGCCCGCCTTGCGGCAGAAGCCGGAATTGAGACCATGGTGCATGTTTCGGCGATTGGTGCCGATGCGGACTCTGATAGCGGCTATGCCCAGTCAAAGGCGGAAGGCGAGGCGGCAGTTCTCGCGCATATGCCCAACGCTATGATCCTGCGCCCGTCGGTCGTATTCGGTGCCGATGATGGGTTCTTTAACCGTTTCGCGTCGATGTCGCGCGTGGGGCCGGTGCTTCCGGTTGTGGGCGCCGAGACCAAGTTTCAACCGGTCTATGTTGATGATGTGGCCAAGGCGGCGGTTATGGGTATCACTGCTGGGGCCTCTGGTGTTTACGAGCTTGGCGGTCCCGATGTGGCGACGCTTCGCGAGTTGATGCAGACCATGCTCAAGGTGGTGCATCGCCGTCGGTTGATCCTGAACGTGCCGTTCTGGATCGCGCGGCTTATGGGCTTTGGCTTTGACATGGTGCAGGCGGTTCTCATGGGGCTTATCGAGAACAAGGTTCTCACCCGCGATCAAGTCCGGCTTTTGCGCAAGGACAATGTTGTGTCCGAAGGGGCAAAGGGCTTTGCCGATCTCGGTATCACACCGACCAACATGGGCGCGATCTTGCCGGATTATCTTTGGCGCTTCCGTCCGTCAGGGCAGTATGACGCGATCAAGGACTCGGCCAAGAACCTGCGCGCCTAATCCAGGATTTAGCGAATGACCGAGGGGCGGATGCGAAAGCGTCCGCCCTATGTGTATGCGATGACAAGCAACACGATGCCGAGGATCACGCGGTAGATTACGTAGGGCGTATAGCTTACGGATTTCAGAAGTCGCATCATGATGCCAAGGGCAAGGAGTGCGGCAATGAACGCGAAAACCGCCGCAATCGCGCCGTCGCGTGCCGTCGCCATATCGGCGTTACCTGCGACCTCGACGCCAAGAAGTATGCCGCTGGCAAGAATGGTAGGGATCGACATCAGCATGGAAATCCGGGCCGCCTCGCTACGCTCATAGCCGAGATGGCGGGCACCGGTGATTGTGATGCCGGAACGCGAGGTGCCGGGGATAAGGGCAACGGCTTGCCAGAGGCCTAAGATGATTGCGTCTCGCAGGGACCAATCTTCGGTGCGCTTATCAGAGCTACCGCGCTGATCCATCCACCAGAGCACGAGGCCAAAGCCGAGCATTGTCCAGCCGATCACCGCGATAGAGCGCATGGCGTCGCTTAGCCCGGTGATCTTCAGAACCAGTCCTGCGAGGATGACCGGAATCGTCGCGATGATTAAAAGGAAGGCCAGGCGACTTCCCGCCGTATCGGCCCGACCGGTGAGGAGCCGAGGCAACCCGGCCAGGGCAATGCGCACATCCGACCAGAAAAAGAGCACCACAGCACCCAAGGTGCCGACATGAACGGCGACGTCAATGGCCTGTCCCTGGTCATTCAAGCCGGTGAGATTCGGCAGGAGAATCAGGTGTCCGGACGAACTTACGGGCAGAAATTCTGTGACGCCCTGGATAATTGCGACCAGCAGGATGTGAAGAAAGCTCATAATTGCAGAGTCCTATGGTTTGAGAGGCAGCGTATAAGATATTGGAATCAAATGGAAAGTGGAATTTTGGTTCCAGATCGGACCTAAAAATCGATGATTTATCACCAAATGTTGCGGTGCAGCGATAATATTTCTTTATTTAGGTCAGTACATGTGACTTTATTCTTCTTTCGACATTATTTAAAAGCGCGTGACTAAGATTATCAGGAGGCAGCTGTCGTGGCCAAGCAACCCATGCTGAAATTTGTGTCTGTGGAACGCGATATGCCGGAAAAGCGTAACGCGGATGAACGGGCGCATGATTTCGACGAAATCTATGCGGAATTTGCGGATGCGAAGGCGGCCGAGCAGGCAAGCCGGTGTTCGCAATGTGGCGTGCCCTATTGTCAGGCGCATTGCCCGCTGCACAACAATATTCCCGACTGGCTTCGGATGACGGCTACGGGCCGTCTTGAAGAAGCCTATGCGATCAGCCAGGCAACCAACTCTTTCCCGGAGATCTGTGGCCGTATCTGTCCGCAGGACCGTCTTTGCGAAGGCAACTGTGTGATCGAACAGTCGGGCCATGGCACTGTGACCATTGGCTCGGTCGAAAAATACATCACCGATACAGCGTGGGAAAAAGGCTGGGTCAAGCCGATCAAACCGGCGCAGGAACGCACCGAAAGCGTTGGCATCATCGGCGCGGGCCCCGGTGGTCTTGCGGCGGCGGATCGTCTGCGCCGTGCAGGTATTCAGGTCACGATCTATGACCGCTATGACCGTGCGGGCGGTCTGCTGACCTATGGTATTCCGGGCTTCAAGCTTGAGAAAGACATCGTCATGCGCCGCAACCAGCAGCTTGAAGAGGGCGGCGTCACCTTCAAGATGAACTGCAACGTGGGCGCGGACATTTCCTTTGAGGAGATCCGCAAGGCACATGATGCAGTGGTTATCGCCACCGGCGTCTACAAGACCCGTGATCTCAGCGGTCCGGGTTCGACGGCCAAGGGCATCGTGCGCGCGATTGATTACCTGACCTGTTCCAACCGTCTCAATTTTGGCGACACGGTCGCGGAATATGAGAGCGGCGAGCTTAATGCCGAGGGCAAGAAGGTTGTTGTTATTGGCGGTGGCGATACGGCGATGGACTGTGTCCGCACCGCGATCCGCCAGGGCGCCGAGAGCGTGAAATGTCTCTATCGTCGTGACCGTGCCAACATGCCCGGTTCGCAGCGCGAGACCCAGAACGCCGAAGAAGAAGGCGTCGTGTTCGAATGGCTTGCCGCGCCGAAAGGCTTTAGCGGCGATCCGGTCAGCGGCGTAATGGTGCAACGGATGCGTCTTGGCCTGCCCGATGCGTCGGGGCGTCAGAGCCCTGAAGTCATCGAGGGTGCGGATTACGTCGAAGCGGCCGACCTTGTTATCAAGGCGCTGGGCTTTGAGCCGGAAGACCTGCCGACGCTCTGGGATCAGCCCGAGCTTGAAGTGACCCGTTGGGGCACCGTCAAGGCGGCCTTCACCAGCGGCGAAACCGAGATGGACGGGGTCTATGCGGTGGGCGATATCGTGCGCGGCGCGAGCCTCGTGGTCTGGGCGATCAAGGACGGGCGCGACTGTGCCGATGCGATCCTCGAACGCCTAAATGCGGGCGCTTCGGTGGCCGCAGAATAGGCATCTGTATCGCGGTTGCATCGCGTCGGTATTGCGACAGTGCGCCGACGCGGACAGCCGGAGAGAAAGGTTCGAATGGCTTACCTTTTTGTGCCTTTTTGTAGCAGGGGCCACCACTGACGGTGGTGGGCGATATCGAGATCGAACCCCTGATCGAAACGGACGATCACGTGATCGCCTATATGCGGGGATCGGGGGATCGGCTCGTGGTGTCGCTTGGCGGTGTTGGGACACGTCCCGACGAAATGCCGCCCTTTGAATTTGTGGGAACGGCCTCGGATCATGGCCGAAACCACGTTCTTCTGGTCACGGAGCGGGCCAGAACATGGATGAACAGCCCGGATTTGCCCGAGGCGATTGTAAAGGAAATCGAGACCGTGGTGTCGCGAGAGAAAATCACAGACGTTGTCGCGATCGGCAACAGCATGGGGGGCTTCATGGCGCTTGTCCTCCCGCTGTTGACGCGGATCGACTGTGTTGTGGCGCTCTCGCCGCAGGTCTCGATGCATCCCGATATCGTGCCTGAGGAAAACCGTTGGCAGCGCTGGCGGCGTCAGTTCAAGAGCTATCGTTTCCCGCGCGTGCCTGATCCGCAGGGCGACACCCGGCATTATATCTTTCACGGTGATGGGCCGATGGAGCGGATTCACTGGGCCCGGTTCCCGATTGATCCGAAACGCTACAACCATTTCATCCTGCGCGAGCAGGAGCACAACCTTGTGAAGCTCTTGAAGAGCAAAGAGCTTCTGCGGCCGCTCATGGAGCGCGCAATGAGCCGCAAACCGCGCCAAGTGCGCACTTTTTTGGAAGGCCATTTCGATGTGGTCCGGCGCGAGGCGCTGCCGGCTGACGAAATCACGGCCACGCAATACCCCCGAGTTACTGGGACAGGAGAACGTCAATGACGAAATACGACGAAAACTGGGTCCGCGAGGAACAAGCCAAGCGTAAGTGGATGGCCGAGAATGGTCTCTACCGGGAAGAGGAAGAGCATTCTTCCTGTGGTGTTGGTCTTGTTGTGTCGATTGACGGCAAGCCGAGCCGCAAGGTTGTCGAGGCGGGGATTACCGCGCTCAAGGCGATCTGGCACCGGGGTGCGGTTGATGCCGATGGCAAGACCGGCGATGGCGCGGGTATCCACGTGCAGATTCCGGCGCCCTTCTTCTATGACCAGATCCGTCGCACCGGCCATGAGCCGCGCATGGACGAGCTCATCGCGGTTGGTCAGGTGTTCCTTCCGCGGACGGATTTCGGCGCGCAGGAGGCCTGCCGGACCATTGTCGAGACCGAAGTCCTGCGGATGGGCTACCATATTTATGGTTGGCGTCACGTGCCGGTCGATACCGGCTGTCTTGGCGAAAAGGCCAACGCGACGCGTCCCGAGATCGAGCAAATCCTGATCTCGAACGAGAAGGGCGTCGACGAGGAGACCTTTGAGCGCGAGCTTTACGTGATCCGTCGTCGTATCGAGAAAGCGGCGCTCGCGGCGAATATCAACGAGCTCTATATCGCGTCGCTTTCGTGCCGGTCGATCATCTACAAGGGTATGATGCTTGCCGAGCAGGTTGCGGTTTTCTATCCCGACCTTCAGGACGAGCGGTTCGAGTCGGCCTTTGCGCTTTATCATCAGCGTTATTCGACCAACACTTTCCCGCAGTGGTGGCTCGCGCAGCCGTTCCGCATGTTGGCGCATAACGGCGAGATCAACACGCTCAAGGGCAACCTGAACTGGATGAAGAGCCATGAAATCCGCATGGCGAGCGCCTATTTTGGCGAGCTTGCGGATGACATCAAGCCGATCGTGCCGGGCGGTGCGTCGGACTCGGCGGCGCTTGACGGTGTGTTCGAGGTCTTTGTGCGCGCCGGTCGGTCTGCGCCGATGGCCAAGACGATGCTCGTGCCGGAATCCTGGTCGCAGAGTGCGGTTGAGCTGCCGGAAAGCTGGCGCAACATGTATTCCTATTGCAACTCGGTCATGGAGCCGTGGGACGGTCCGGCGGCGCTTGCCATGACGGATGGTCGTTGGGTCTGTGGCGGTCTTGACCGGAACGGCCTGCGCCCGATGCGGTATGTTGTGACGGGCGATGGTCTTCTGATTGCGGGGTCTGAGGTTGGCATGGTGCCGACAGACGAGGCAAACGTGGTCGAGAAGGGCGCGCTTGGTCCGGGGCAGATGATTGCCGTGGACATGAAAGAGGGCAAGCTGTTCCACGATAAGGAACTCAAGGATTGTCTCGCGGACTCGCGCCCCTATGGCGAATGGGTCGATAAGATCAAAGATCTTGAGGGCGATCTTTCGGATGTGCCGGAGAAGGCGATGTTCGAAGGTGCGGAGCTGCGCAAGCGTCAGATCGCGGCCGGCTACACGATGGAAGAGCTTGAAAACATCCTTTCGCCGATGGCGGAGGACGGCAAGGAATCGCTCGCGTCGATGGGGGATGACACGCCGAGCGCGGTTCTGTCGAAGAAGTATCGCCCGCTGTCGCATTTCTTCCGTCAGAACTTTAGCCAGGTGACCAACCCGCCGATCGACTCTTTGCGCGAATATCGCGTGATGAGCCTCAAAACGCGGTTCGGCAACCTCAAGAACGTGCTCGACGAGGACGGCTCGCAGACGGAGATCGTCATGCTTGAGAGCCCGTTTGTCGGCAATGCGCAGTTCGACAAGCTTCTGGCCGCGTTTGACGACACGGTGGTGCGGATCGACTGTACCTTTGGTGCGGATGAGGGCGCGGGTGCGCTTCAGGCCGGGCTTAAGCGGATTCGGGCCGAGGCCGAGGACGCGGTGCGTTCGGGTGCGGGCCATATCATCCTCAGCGACGAGGCGCAGAGCGAATCCCGCGTGGCGATGCCGATGATCCTTGCCACGAGCGCGGTGCACAGCCACCTGACGCGCAAGGGTCTGCGGACCTTCTGTTCGCTCAACGTGCGGTCGGCGGAATGTATCGATCCGCATTACTTTGCGGTGCTGATTGGTGCGGGCGCGACCGTGGTCAACCCCTACCTCGCCGAGGACAGCCTTGCCGAGCGGATCGAGCGCGGGCTTCTTGATATGGATCTTACGACCGCCGTGGCGCGCTATCGTGAGGCGATTGACCAGGGTCTTCTCAAGATCATGGCGAAGATGGGTATCTCGGTCATTTCGTCCTATCGTGGCGGTCTCAACTTTGAGGCCGTGGGCCTTAGCCGTGCGATGTGCGCCGAGTTCTTCCCGGGCATGACGAGCCGTATTTCCGGCATCGGGGTCAGCGGTATCCAGCGCAAGGTCGAAGAAATCCACGCTCAGGGCTTCACGTCCGGTCAGGACGTTCTGCCGATTGGCGGTTTCTACAAGGCGCGGAAATCGGGCGAGACCCATGCATGGGGCGCGCAGACGATGCACCTTTTGCAGGCCGCTTGTAACAAGGCATCTTTCGAGCTTTGGAAGCAGTATTCGGCGGCCATGCGGAGCAACCCGCCGATCCATCTGCGCGATCTTCTCGATATCAAGCCCATCGGTAAGCCGATCCCGCTTGAAGAGGTTGAATCGATTACGGCGATCCGTAAGCGTTTCGTGACGCCGGGCATGTCGCTTGGGGCGCTGTCGCCCGAGGCGCATAAGACGCTCAACGTTGCGATGAACCGTATCGGCGCGAAGTCGGATTCCGGCGAGGGCGGGGAAGATCCGGCGCATTTCGTACCGGAGCCGAATGGCGACAACCCGTCGGCCAAGATCAAACAGGTTGCGTCGGGCCGTTTCGGCGTCACGGCGGAATACCTCAACCAGTGTGAGGAGCTTGAGATCAAGGTCGCTCAGGGCGCCAAGCCCGGTGAGGGCGGTCAGCTTCCGGGGATGAAGGTCACCGACCTCATCGCGCGTCTGCGGCATTCGACCAAGGGCGTGACCCTGATCTCGCCGCCGCCGCACCACGATATCTATTCGATCGAAGACCTTGCGCAGCTGATCTATGACCTTAAGCAGATCAACCCGCGCTGTAAGGTGACGGTCAAGCTCGTGGCGTCTTCGGGCGTGGGCACGATTGCCGCCGGTGTGGCCAAGGCCAAGGCGGATATCATCCTCATTTCGGGCGGCAATGGCGGCACCGGTGCTTCGCCGGCGACCTCGATCAAGTTTGCTGGTCTGCCGTGGGAGATGGGCCTCACCGAGGCGCACCAGGTTCTTGCCATGAACAAGCTGCGCGAGCGTGTGACGCTTCGGACCGATGGCGGTCTGCGCACGGGCCGTGACATCGTCATGGCGGCGATGATGGGTGCCGAGGAATATGGCATCGGCACCGCCGCGCTTATCGCGATGGGTTGTATCATGGTGCGTCAGTGTCAGTCGAACACCTGTCCGGTTGGCGTCTGCACGCAAGACCCGGAGCTTCGGGCGAAATATACCGGTAGCGCCGACAAGGTTGTGAACCTCATCACCTTCTATGCGCAGGAAGTGCGCGAAATCCTTGCTTCGATCGGGGCGCGCAGCCTTGACGAGGTGATCGGGCGCGCGGACCTCCTTGCGCAGGTGAGCCGGGGTGCGGCGCATCTTGATGATCTGGACCTTAATCCGCTCCTTCTTACGGTCGATGGTGCCAAGGACATCACCTATGATCGCTATAAAGAGCGTAACGTGGTTCCCGATACGCTTGATGCGGAGATCGTGCGCGACGCGCATCGCTTCCTTGAGGATGGCGAGAAGATGCAGCTTTCCTATGCGGTGCAGAACACGCACCGGACCGTGGGTACGCGCACATCGAGCCATATCGTGCGCAACTTTGGTATGCGCAATGCGCTTCAGGAAGATCACCTGACGGTCAAGCTCACCGGGTCTGCGGGTCAGTCGCTTGGTGCCTTTGCGGCGCCGGGCCTCAAGATCGAAGTGTCGGGCGATGCCAATGACTATGTGGCCAAGGGTCTTTCGGGCGGCACGGTTGTTGTGCGCCCGCCGCAGGTTAGCCCGCTGACCGCGTCGGAAAACACGATCATCGGTAACACGGTGCTTTATGGTGCGACCGATGGCCATCTCTTTGCCGCAGGTCGCGCGGGCGAGCGTTTCGCCGTGCGTAACTCGGGCGCCAAGGTGGTGGTCGAGGGCTGTGGCTCGAACGGGTGTGAATACATGACCGGCGGTGTTGCGGTGATCCTTGGCGAGATCGGAGCCAACTTTGGCGCGGGTATGACCGGCGGCATGGCCTATCTCTATGATCCCGAGGGCAAGGCGGAAAACGTCATGAACCTTGAGACGCTTGTCATCTGTCCGGTCACGGTTCAGCATTGGGAAGATCAACTCAAGGGCCTGATCGAACGCCATGTGGCCGAGACGGGCAGCCGCAAGGCGGCCGATATCCTGCAGCATTGGGATCTTGAGCGGGCGAACTTCCTTCAGGTGTGCCCGAAAGAGATGCTTATTCATCTGGCGGCGCCGCTCTCGGAAGAGCCCGAGGCGATGCCGGCTGAGTAATCTTTGCCCCAATAAGATAAAAAGGCCCCGTCGGATTGCCCGGCGGGGCCTTTTTCTTGTGGATCGGGCGGATTGACGCGGTTGCCACGCTGCGGTGGGGGCCTTATTCCCAAGGGTATTTCGAGCAGTAGGTTTTCATGGCCAAGGCAAAGACCAAAAAAGCAAAGAAGGACGGGTTCGGCAAGCGCCTCTGGCGCAGGCTGCGGCGGCCCTTGTTGCGCGTCGCGGTCTGGACGGTGTCATTTGTGATTCTTGCGGTGCTGGCCTATCGGATCATCGACCCGCCAACCACATGGACCATCCGCAGCGAGAAGGCGCGGCTTGGTCAGGTCGATCGCGAATGGGTTGAGATTGAAGAGGTCGCGCCGGTTTTCCTACGTTCGGTTGTGGCGGCGGAGGATGCAAATTTCTGTCTGCATTGGGGATTTGATGTCGCTGCGATCAAGGCGGCACTGGCGGAAGGGTCCGGGCGGGGCGCTTCGACGCTTAGTCAGCAGACGGTCAAGAACGTCTATCTCTGGCAGGGGCGCAGCTGGGGGCGGAAGGCGCTTGAGGCGATGATGACGCCCCTGATCGAGCTGGCCTGGACCAAGAAGCGCATCCTTGAGATTTACATCAACGTGGCCGAGTTCGACGAGGGCGTGTTTGGCGTTGAAGCGGCGGCGCGGCATTACTTCGGGGTTGGTCCGGAAGCATTGACCCCGGTGCAGGCGGCGCGGTTGGCGGCAGTGCTTCCATCGCCGAAACGCTATTCGGCGAAACGTCCGGGCGAAGGGATTCGGGCACGAGCGGCGCAAATCCTCGACGGGGCGGAGACAATCCGCCGAGATGGGCGGGCGGCCTGTTTCACGGGCGGGGCCTGATCCATTCGAGGATTGAAAACCGGGTTTCGAACAGGCATTGAGGGAGAACCCTTTTCAAAGCCAGTGAAGCTCCGATGAATCGCCTGTTCCATTTTCCGCTCTCGCCGTTTTGCCGCAAGGTCCGCCTCACGTTGGCCGAGAAGCGCATTGAGGTAGAGCTTGTGGATGAGCGCTATTGGGAGCAGGACGCGGATTTTCTGCGCCGCAACCCGGCGGCGAAGGTGCCGGTTCTCAAGATCGACGGCAAGATGATGGCCGAAAGCGCGGCGATCTGTGAATATCTCGACGAGAAATACCCCGAGACGCCGCTTATGCCCAAGGATGTGGATGCGCGCTATGAGGTGCGCCGGTTGGTGACGTGGTTCGATGACAAGTTCCATCACGAAGTGACCTCCAAGCTCCTGTATGAGCGGGTCAACAAGAAGGTGATGGGGCTCGGCTATCCCGATAGCAAGAACGTCAAGGCCGGGGCGCAGAAGATCAAGTATCACCTCGACTATATGGCGTGGCTTCTCGATCATCGTCGCTGGCTTGCGGGGGATGCCATGAGCCATGCGGATTTCGCCGCCGCGGCGCATCTTTCGTCGCTCGACTATATCTCGGATGTGGATTGGAACCGGTCAGCTGCGGTCAAGGACTGGTACGCCAAGATCAAATCGCGGCCTGCGTTCCGATCGATCCTGGCCGATCAGATTCCGGGCTTCCTGCCGCCTGCGCATTATGCCGACCTCGACTTCTAAGGACGAGCTTAAGGCGCGGCTTGTGGCCGAAGCGCAGGCGATAGGGTTTGACCTCTGTCGGATTTGCCGCCCAGATGCGGTAGGTCACGTGCCCGAAGGGTTGGCGGGGTTTCTCGATAAAGGGTATCACGGCCAGATGGGTTGGCTCGCGGAGCGGACCCATTGGCGGGGCGATCCATCGGCGCTCTGGCCCGAGGCGCGGTCGGTGATTGTGTTGGGTGAGAGCTATACGCCCGAGCATGATCCGACGGTCGTGCATGGCATGGCGGATCGCGGGGCGATTTCAGTCTATGCGCAGAACAAGGATTACCACGACCTCGTCAAAAAGCGCCTGAAGCGGCTTGCCCGGTGGCTCATCGCGGAGACGGGGGATGCCACACAGGTCAAGGTTTTCGTCGATACCGCGCCGGTGCCGGAAAAGCCCTTGGGGCAGGCGGCGGGCCTGGGCTGGCAGGGGAAACATACCAATCTTGTGAGCCGCGATCTTGGGTCGTGGTTCTTTATCGGATCGGTGTTCACGACGGTAGAATTAGACCCTGATCCGGCGGAAATTGACCATTGCGGATCTTGTCGGGCGTGCCTTGATGCCTGTCCTACGAACGCGTTTCCCGCGCCACACAAGATCGACGCGCGGCGGTGTATTTCCTATTTGACGATTGAGCATCACGGGCCGGTCGATCGGGAGCTGCGGCCCCTTCTGGGGAACCGGATTTACGGCTGTGACGATTGCCTTGCGGCGTGCCCATGGAACAAGTTCGCGGTTGAGGCGCGCGAGATGCGTTATCATGCGCGGGACGAGTTGATCGCGCCGAAACTGGCGGAGCTCGCGGCGCTGGATGATGCGGGGTTCAGGGCGTTTTTCTCGGGAAGTCCGATCAAGCGGATCGGGCGGAACCGATTTGTGCGCAATGTGCTCTATGCCATGGGCAATAGTGGCGATGCGGGTCTCCTTGAGCAGGTGCGAGGGTTGAAGACAGACCCGGACGAGACGGTTGCGGACGCGGCCCTTTGGGCGGAAGAGCGTCTTGCAGGGGTCGCAAACAGGCAGGAATAGAGCCTCATTCCGGGACAAAACGGACCCGCGAACAGGGAGACAGGCGAATGGCAATAGCGCTCGGCGTTGATACGGGTGGCACCTATACGGATGCGGTTTTGATCCGGGATGAGCGTGAGGTTCTGGCCTCGGCCAAGGCTCTTACGACGCGGCATGACCTTGCCGAGGGGATCGGCAATGCGGTGGCGGCGGTTTTGGCCGAGGCGGATGTGGCGCCGGGGGAGATTTCGCTGGCCTCGCTTTCGACCACACTGGCGACGAATGCGCTTGTCGAGGGGCAGGGCGGGCGCGTGGCGTTGATCCTGATTGGGTTTGCCGAGAGAGACCTAGAGAAGCATGGTGTTCTGGAGGCCTTGGCGGGCGATCCGGTTTTGATCCTTGAGGGCGGGCATAATTACGCGGGCGATCAGGCGATGCCGTTGGACGAGGCGACGCTCGCGGGTTGGCTCAAGGAGCATGGGCGCGAGGTTTCGGGCTATGCGGTTGCCGCGCAGTTTGCCACGCGCAATCCGGCCCATGAACAACGCGCCGCGCAGATGGTGCGCGAGATCACGGGCCGCCCGGTCAGTGCCTCGCATCACCTTTCGTCCAAGCTCAATGGGCCGAAACGGGCGCTGACGGCGGTTCTTAATGCGCGGCTCATCGGGATGATTGATCGGTTGATTTCGCGGGCTGAGGCACGGCTCGGGGAGTTGGGGATTACGGCACCCCTGATGGTTGTGCGCGGCGATGGGGCGCTTATTTCATCTGAGTTCGCGCGGCGGCGACCGATTGAAACGATCCTGAGCGGACCGGCGGCGTCGATCGTTGGGGCGCGGTGGATGACTGGGGCGCAGGATGCGTTGGTGTCCGACATTGGCGGGACGACGACGGATATTGCCGTGCTGCGCGACGGGCGACCGGCGATTGATCCCGAGGGTGCGCGGGTTGGGCCCTATCGCACCATGGTCGAGGCGGTGGCGATGCGCACCTTTGGCCTTGGCGGGGATAGCGAGGTGCATTTCATCGGTGAGGGGCTGCGGGGCGGCGTGACGCTTGGGCCGCGCCGCGTTTTGCCGGTGTCTCTCGTAGCGATGGATGCGCCGGAGGTGGTTCATCGCGCGTTGGATGCGCAGCTCCGCCAGAGCGCGCCGGGGGAATATGATGCGCGGTTCGTCCGGGCCGTGCCGGGGATCGAGGCCGGGGGATTGGAGCCGCGCGAGGCGGCGCTTTTGGAGCGGATTGGCGAGGGCGTGCGCCCCGTGGGCGAGGTTATTCGCACGCGGATGGAGCAGAAACCCCTGCGCCGTCTTGTTGAGCGTGGATTGGTGCAGGTGGCAGGCGTGACGCCATCGGATGCGAGCCATGTGTTGGGAGCGGTCGATGCATGGGATAGGGCGGCGGCGGAGAAGGCGCTTCTCTTGTTCGGGCGGCGGCGGACAGGATCGGGAAACCGGCTCGCGCCTGAGGCCGGAGATATGGCGCGGATCATTGTCGATCAGTTGACGGAGCAGACGGTGTTGGCCCTGCTTGAGAGCGCCTTTGCCGAGGAGGCGGAGGTGTTTGGCCAGCCGCCCGAGGCGCTCGCGCGGCATGTATTGATGCGGCGGGGCCTTGAGGGGCATCGCGGGATTTTGCGGATTGAGGCGGGATTGAACCAGCCGGTGATCGGGCTTGGCGCGTCGGCGGCGAGTTATTATCCGGCAGTGGGTGCGCGGCTTGGCTGTCAGATGGAATTGCCGCGTCATGCCGGGGTTGCGAATGCGATTGGGGCCGTTGTTGGGCGGGTCACGATCCGCCAGAGCGGCGAGATAAGTGCCCCGGCCGAAGGGCGATTCCGGGTGCATCTTGAAGAAGGGCCGGAGGACTTTGGTAGCCTTGAACAGGCTCTAAATCGCCTTGAAATGCATCTATCAACCCTTGCGCGCGCCGAAGCCGAGGCGGCGGGCGCCGAGGGTATCCACCTTGACGTGACTCGCGACCTCAAAAGCGCCGAGGCCGAAGGTCGCGAGGTTTTCATTCAGGGCATGGTGACTGTTGAGGCCTCGGGCCGACCCCGGATCGCCGAGGGCTAGCCTCGTTTCGGCAAGACCCAATCGGGGCGCGCGAAGTGGCAGGTATAGCCGTTGGGATGCTTTTCGAGGTAATCCTGATGTTCCTCTTCGGCTTCCCAGAAATCACCAACCGGCTCAACCTCGGTCACGACCTTGCCGGGCCAGAGGCCGGAGGCTTCGACATCAGCGATGGTGTCGAGGGCGACGGCCTTTTGCTCTTCGGTGGTGAAATAGATTGCCGAACGGTAGGACATGCCGAGGTCATTTCCCTGACGATTGGCGGTGGTCGGGTCGTGGATTTGAAAGAAGAATTCCAACAGTTTGCGGTAGCTGATTTTCGCAGGATCAAAGAGGATTTCGATCCCTTCCGCATGGGTGCCGTGGTTGCGGTAGGTCGCGTTGGGCACGTCGCCCCCAGTATAACCGACGCGGGTTCCTTTGACGCCATCCATCTTGCGGATGAGGTCTTGCATGCCCCAGAAACAGCCACCGGCGAGAACAGCACGCTCAGTCATTTTCGATCTCCTCCACTTGCGAAAGATAGGCGCCATAGCCTTCGGCCTCCATGTCATCGCGATGCACAAAGCGCAGGCTGGCGGAGTTGATGCAATAGCGCAAGCCGCCCCGGTCGGCGGGGCCGTCGGAGAAGACATGGCCAAGGTGGCTATCGCCATGGGTTGAGCGGACTTCGGTGCGGATCATGCCGTGGGTCGT
>JAAEZB010000102.1 GCA_018223085.1 Paracoccaceae bacterium | reverse complement strand
GCCATTTGAGGCGGGCGGCGACCTGTTCGATATGGGTCGATTTGCCGGTGCCGTGGTAGCCTTGGATCATTACCCGACGATTGCGGGCAAAGCCGGCGAGGATGGCCATGGTGGTGTCAGGGTCGAATTTATAGGTCGGGTCGATGTCTGGCACACGGGCGCTGGTTTCTTCGAAACCGTGGACGATCATGTCCGTGTCGATGCCAAAGACCTCGCGCACCGAGACCGCTTCGGTCGGTTTCGCGTTGATGTCGAGCAATCCGTCAACCATGGAATTCGTCCTTCTCCTCAGAGCCCCGGGTGGGCATCAAACCCGCACTTGGTGCCCGATCTTGGGCGCAAGGGCAAGGGGCTGTCGCGTGGAATGTCGTGTCGTCACCACGAGAGAGCAGAGGAGGGGCGGTTCCTGCCTATGGCGAATGCAAAACGCGCCCCAGGTGGGGCGCGGTGCAAGCCGTGTGTGGCAGGCTCAGAGTGCTTCGCGCAGGCGCGAAATGCTGCGTTCATCGACGAAACGTGGCGTGGATTGCATGTAGTCGCGAAATGCCTCGCCATAGCCTTGGATGAGCCAGCGCTCTTCGTTCAACACAAAGAGGAAGTAGAGCGCGAAAAGGGCCAGGGCGAAGACAAAGGTCAGGGGCGAGCCGCAGGTGACGGCAAGGCCGACCGTCGCCAGCACCGAGGTGACGTATTGGGGATTGCGCGAATAGGCATACATGCCCCCGGTCACCAGCCCGTCGCTCTCGCAATAGGTATTGTCGAGGCCGAGGAACCGATAGCCTCGCAGCGTCATACCGAAGGCGACGATCATCAGCGGCAGGCCAAGCGCGTAGCGCGCCCAATGTCCCCAGCCGTTGAGGCCCGCCTCGCAAAGGGCAAAGACCACCGTGCCACCACAGAACAGACGGAACAAGCCGAAGGCGAGGTGATGACGCCAGCCCGAAGAGGCGGGCCAGAGACCGAGATCAGGGCGGGCAAGGCTCAGCCCCAGATGGGCCGCGAGCGCAAAGCCTGAGATCAGGGTGAGCAGGAAAGAGATGCTGTGGATGGTCGAAATCGTGGCGAGCATGGCGGGGTCCTCCGAAGATTTTCACATCGGGTAGAGATGTTTTGTGACAGGTCTGCTGCGGTTTTCTGACGATTTCGTGGGAAATGCCGCGTGCGGGCGCTTAGGGCGCGAGGGCAAAAAGGCCAGTCAGATTGTCTGACAAAGGGGTGAGCGACTGTGAAGGTCAGGACGTGATCTGAATCCGAAACCGGGGCGTATCCATCACAGTTCCGGCGCTGATGCCGGGCTATGAGAACCGAATTAGGAGATAGACATGACCTTCAAGAAGATGACCCTCGCCGCCGCGCTAACCTTGACTGCGGGTGTTGCGCTTGCGGCGAACCCGATGGTGGGCGGCGCTGCTATGTATGCGGATCGTAACATTGTCGAGAACGCGGTCAATTCGGCCGATCATGAGACGCTTGTCGCCGCAGTGAAGGCTGCTGGCCTTGTGGATACGCTTCAGAGCAAAGGCCCGTTCACGGTTTTCGCGCCGACCGATGACGCCTTTGGCATGCTGAAGCCGGGCACCGTTGAAACCCTTCTCCAGCCCGAGAACAAGGACGCGCTGACCAAGGTTCTGACCTGTCACGTGGTGGCGGCAGACGTGATGTCGGCTGCGCTTGTGGGCATGATCGAGGATGATGGCGGTGTGCATGATGTGCCGACCGTGGGCGGCTGCACCCTCAAGGCCAGCTATTCCAATGGCGAGGTCACTATCACCGACGAGCGCGGCCGTGACGCGAAAGTGACGATTGCCGATGTGGATCAGTCCAACGGCGTGATCCATGTGATCGACACCGTGCTTCTTCCGGCGATGTAATTCGCGCCCCAGAAACAAAGGAGGCCGTCCCGCGTGGGGCGGCCTTATGCATTTCGTCACAAAGCTCGCGACACTGTGGGGCGGTGTGATTTGAGGCGGAAGGCGTTTGCGCGCAGTATGATGGCAAAGGAGAAAGCCCATGATGATGAGACGACAGGTTTTGTTGGCCGGAGGTGCGTTTCTAGGCGCAGCGGCGGTCGGGTTGCGTCCGGCAGGGGCGGCGCAAGAGGTCTTTGAGATCACCCGGAGCGAGGCCGAATGGCGCGCCATGCTGACACCGCTGCAATACAAGGTCATGCGCAAGGAAGGCACCGAGAGGGCCGGATCGTCGCCGCTCGACAAGGTTTATGACAAGGGCAGTTATCATTGCCGGGGGTGCGACCTGCCGCTCTATTCGTCGCGCCACAAATACGATAGCGGCACCGGTTGGCCGAGTTTCTGGAAGGCGTTGCCGGATGCGGTTGGTACGCGGGCGGATCGCAAACTGTTCTATGTGCGCACCGAATGCCATTGTCGCCGCTGTGGCAGTCACCTTGGACATATCTTTGATGACGGGCCAAAACCGACGGGCAAGAGGCACTGTATCAATGGGGTAAGTCTGGTGTTTCATCCGGCGTGAACGGATGGGAATGCCCCCAAGAAAAAGGCCCCTGCGCAGGGGCCTTTTCGCGTTTGATTACTTGAAGTTGCGGCTATCTTTGATCTGGTCCCAGGCCCAGACGACTTCCTGAAGCTGTTCTTCCTGACTGCGGTCGCCGCCGTTGATATCGGGGTGCAGCACCTTGATGAGCCTCTTATACGCCTTGCGCACCTCGTTCTTGGTCCAAGTGTCCTGCGCTTCGAGGATTTCAATGGCGCGGCGCTCGGTCGGGGGGAGGCGGCGTCCGGCGGCCGGGCCTTTGCCGGGGTTCTGGGTGGCGTTGGCGCCAAGGACCTGATGCGGGTCCTCGATACCCAGACGGGCCCAGGCACGGGCCTCGGGGTCGGAGAAGGATTTGGTTTCCCGCTCCCAGACCTTGTCCTTGGATTTCTGCGCGTTCATCTCCGCTTCGGTCTGGCCGTCGAAGAAATTCCACTTGAGGTTATACTCGCGCACGTGGTCCTTGCAGAACCATTTGAATTCATCAAGCACATCCGGCGCGCGCGGGGCACGGTATTTACCGGGCAATTCACAGCCCGGATGTTCACAGACACGGGTCGAGGTTTCACTCGCACCGGACATGCCGCGTCGGCCACGCGGATTCTTTTTCTTTGCCGTGGAAACCGACATATCAAAACCGAAGGGATCTGGTTTGGGCATGAACTCACCTTTTCGACTCGAGGACGAGAGTTTAGTCTAACCGTCAGCAGATTGAAGAGGCTCAGAGAAAAAAATGTCCGTGACACAGGAAATTCATGATCGGCTTGAGGCGGCGTTTCAGCCGCGCGTGCTTGAAGTGGTCGACGATAGCGAGCGTCATCGTGGTCATGGCGGCTATCAGGAAGGCGGAGAGAGCCATTTTAACGTTAAAATTCGGGCGGATAGCTTTGACGGCCTAAGCCGGATCGCGCGCCATCGCGCCGTGCATGAGGCGCTGGGCAAGCCGTTGGTGGCGCGGATTCACGCGCTGGCCTTGGATCTCGACGCCTAAAGATTACTCGGCGGCGACGTCGGATTTCTTGGCGGGGGGATTTGTTTCGTCTTCGACCGCGACCTGACGGGCGCGTTGCAGGAGGGCGATTGGCAGAACGTTGTCTGTCTCCGGCTCTTCGCTTTCCTCGCCGCTTTGAGAGGCTGTGGTGACGACCTGCGGCATGAACGGTTTCTCGGTGGGGGGCGATGCCTTTGCCGCGGGAGCCTTGGGGGGCTGTGCCTGAGCGAGGGCCAGCGGACGGCGGAAGACGAGGACGGAACGGAAGGTGGTTTGCACCGAAGTGAGGCCGCTGCGTTCGTCATTGGGGAGCGTATCGGAGCGCAGGTAGTGCCAGCCTTCGGCGGCGAGCGCATTCATCACGTCCTGCAAGGCATTTGCAAAACGCCCATCCGGTCCCTTGACCCCACGCGCCCGTTTTCCCCGGCTTGGGGCGGGCACGACCCTGTATTCATACTCGACCATCAAACTAATACGTTTTTGTTTCCAATGCTGTCACCCTAGCAGGCAATTCCCGCTACGTCAGCATTGGATTTGTATTGTTTTACAGGGGTTTGCCGGGGATTCCCATTTGGCGACCCACGCGGTCGGGGCGCGGCAGGGTGGCGTGCTCGCTGGCGAGGGTGGTGACATTGGCGAGGATGTCGGGGGGCATGGGGGCGACGCGGGGGCCGGACATGTCGATATGAAGCGCCAGCCCTTCGCCGGTGGCTGAGACCCAGCCGTCCTCGTGGATCAGTTCCTGATAGAAGTGAAAGCGTTTGTCATCATGGGCCAGAAGCTGAAACGAGGCGCGCAGTTTTGCGCCCAGATGCAGTTCGCGCAGGTAGCAGACATGGAACTCGGCCGAGAATGTCGAGAAGCCACGTGTTTGGCGATAGTCCGGGCCAAAACCGAGCGCGGTCCAGACCTCATCGACACCACGATCAAAGAGCACGTTGTAGTAGGCCATGTTGAGGTGGCCGTTATAATCAATCCACGCGGGATCAATCTCCATCAGGTCGGACAGAAAGGGACCGTTCATGGCGTGGCTCAGAACGGTTTCACGACCACCACCCACAGGATGGCGATGGTGATGAAGACGGATACTTCGTTGAAAATACGAAGAAAAACCTCGCTCTCGCGGAATTCGCCGCGTTTGGCGCGCATCACGATCTTGCCGGTCCAGATGTAATGAATCGCAAGCACGGTCACCACGGCGATCTTCACATGGGTCCATGTGGCAAAGCCCCAGACCGACCATGCGAGCCAGAGGCCGGTGAGGACGCCGATGACGGCGAGCATGGCGGAGAAACGGTAGAGACGGATGGTCAGGTCGCCGGTGGGGCCGAATTCACCGATCCGGTCGTATTCTTTTTTCCAATAAATGATGGCGCGGGGGACGGCGAAGACGGAGGTCATCCAGCCCATGACGCAGAGAATATGGATGATCTTGACCCAATCCATTGGCTTTCCTTTCGGGATGGCATTTGCGGGCAGCCTAGCGCCGAATGACAGGATGTTCCAGCACGCGACTCGAAAACTTAACGGCGCAAAAGGGGCGGTTGTAACGCGTCGGTATCACGTCGGTATTGCGTCGGTATCGACTTCGCAAATCGCACCGTTAACGGAGCGGGCGGGTTAACGGGCGGGTAAGGGTTTCTTTGAGAGAAATCGGGGCGCTCTGCCAAATCCCGGATGTCTTTAATCAGAGGGTAAATGCGGCGCTGCTGCGCATGAAAGGGTATCGCCGAGCACGCAGCCTTTCTCGAAGTTGGTCCGGGCTATTCCCAATAGCCTCTTTCTATCGTCAAGGTCCTTTTCCGCAGAGAGGTATGCGCTGTTTCCAAGCTGGCGGCAGGAGATAGCATCGCCTGCGCGGCAGGCGATCTCGCGCAATGCTTCGGTGCGAGAGGCGGCGCCTTCATTGAAGAAATTATTGTTCGCGAAAACGCCGCAAATTCCAGGTTCTTTTTCCACCTCGCACAGAGTTGCAACGTGTTCACGGTATTCATGGGCGGTTTGCAATTGTTCGGGTGTGGGGGCACGCTGGAACGAAGTCTTGGATAGGACGACTTCCACTGTTTTGCATGCGTCTGGTCGACCACCTACACAGGCGACACTTACCGTTCTCAGGAGGCTTGCAACGTCGGTGTGGGGGGCTCGGGTGCTCGAAGCCTTGAGAGTTTGTATGCAGGCAGAGACATCGCCGCCCTCGCAAAGAGCGCGCTGGGTGAGGCGTTCTTTGGATTCTAGCGTGCGAATCTTGTGGTAGAGGTCGGCATTTTCCCCCGAAACGCGTTGCAACGTTTCTGAATATGGGATGCCCTTTGTCTTGGCGTCTTCAAGCCAGTGCGGGAGCGTATGGGTAGTCAAAGCGGATTTCAGGTAGCAAGCGTCTAATAGATTTTGAGCGCAGCCCCTATCGGCAACCGTAGAAAGAACCTCAAGAGCTTCTGCTTGTTGGGGGATGGAAAGCGGTGGCAGGAAGAAGGTGCCGAAAACGGCGTCAATGAGCTGATAGCAGGAAACGAAGTTGCCATCCTGACAAAGCGGGGTTGCGGCTTCAACTGCGAGGGATTGAAACTTAACCGAGGCTTGTGCGTCTTTTGGTGGGGGAGACAGGACAGCCGAGCCATAGGCCTCTGCGACATCGAGACAGTCTTGAGCATTGCCCATGTCGCAGGTTTCGGGTGTTTGAGAGATGCCTAGTGTTGGAATTGATAGGGCGAGAACCGCTATAAACTTCTGTAAGAAACGCCTCATCAAACAACCCCAATAAGAAAAAAGGCGGGGCAATGCCCGCCCTTCTTGAGGTGTATCAGCCGAGTTTTTTGGCGACAAGCTCGTTGACGGCCTTGGGGTTGGCCTTGCCGCCGGTGGCTTTCATCACCT
>JAAEZB010000101.1 GCA_018223085.1 Paracoccaceae bacterium | reverse complement strand
AATGGTGCCCAGGGGCGGAATCGAACCACCGACACGAGGATTTTCAATCCACTGCTCTACCCCTGAGCTACCCGGGCACGGGTGAACATCTCTGTTCGGGTTGCGGCGTTTTATGTCAGCTAAGTGGGGCTGTCCAGAGGCTTTTCGCAAAAAAACACCAATGCGTTTTGCCAAACGCCCTAGTGCAGTGGTTCCTCGCGCGCGGCCAGCGCCTCAAGCGCCTCAACGGCCTCTTCCGGGTCTTCGGAAGGCACGGCGTAGTCCCCGGAAAACCACTTGCCAAGGTCCACATCGGCACAGCGTTTGGAACAAAACGGACGATACGCCTTGACCGTCTCCTTGCTGCAAATCGGACAGCTCACGGCAAAAGCCCCCGGATCGCCATGCGGGCGCGTTTGCGTTGCAACTCATAGTGACCAAGCGGGGTCCACCCCGCCATCACCGTATCAATCCCGTCCGCCCGGAGCGCCGCCCGGAGCGCATTCTCAAACGCCCGGCGCTCTTTCTTTGGCATCGGTGCAAGATCAAGCGTCACCTGCCCGCCAAGACCGCGAAGGCGCAACTGACGCGGCACTTCGCGCGCGGCGGCCATATTGGCCTTGATCCCCGCCGCAGGCGACGTATCCGCCCCGGTGTTCACATCCACCGCCACAAGCGCCCGTGTCGGCTCGACAAACAGAAACGCCCCCGCGCCAAGCGCCACTTTGGTGCCCTTCAGATCCTCAAACGCATCAAGCACGCCCAGATCCTCGAAACAGCCCTCTCGGGTGACGATCTCCGCCGGATCGACCCATTCGCGCCAGGCCTCGTCATGCGGCCCGTCCCCATCGGTGAGCTTTTCCATCTCGCCCGCCGCATCGGCCATCACCGCGCGCGCCATCTCTTCCATGGCGGCGATATCTTCGGCGATCTCGCCCGCTTCCGCCTCGGCACAGGATGACCGCACGATAAGCCCCATCTCGCTCTCGCCCATGACCTCATGCGCAATCCCAAGAAGCACATCGCGCAGATCATCATCCTTGATTGACCGGCTGATGTTCAATCCCGGCGCATCGGGCGTCACGATGGCATAACGGCTCTTGAAAAGAACCTTCTGCGTCACCGGGATCGCCTTGCCCTCTTCGGCAAAACCCGTGACCTGCACAAGAATCGCCTGACCGGGTGCAAGCCCCTTGACCTGGCGAAGGAATCCCATGCCGTCGGGCGTCTTGACGAACATGCCGCCCTGCCCCTTTACGGGCCGGTCGGCAATGGCGCGGTAGATCGTGCCGGGGCGCGGTGCGTCCCCGTCGATGAGAACATCTTCAAGCCGCCCATCCACCATAAGCGCCGCCGCTTCGCGCTCGCCAATATGATCGAGCAGGATTTGCCGTCCCTTCATGCCTCACCTCCATAAAGCGGATATCCCGCCGCCTGCAAAAGCGTCGCCGTCTCGGCCACGGGCAGGCCCATAATCGCGCTATACGATCCGCTGATCCACGGGATAAACGCCCCCGCCGGCCCTTGGATACCATAGCCGCCGGCCTTGCCCTGCCAATCATTGCTGGCAAGGTAGGCATTCAATTCATCATCCGAAAGCCGCTTCATCTTGACCGCGCTTTCAACCGTCCGCTCCCAGAGCTTTTCGCCCCGCCGGAGCGCAACCGAAGTAATAACCCGGTGCCGCCGCCCGCCAAGCGCAACAAGGAACGCTGCCGCCTCGCCCGCATCGCGCGGCTTGCCCATGATGCGCCGCCCCATGGCGACCGTGGTATCGGCACAGAGCACAATATCCTCGGGCCCGGCCACAACGGCCTCGGCCTTCTCGCGCGCAATCCGCTCGCAATAAGGTCGGGGAAGTTCGCCTTTTCGGGGGTCTTCGTCGATATCGGGGGGGCGGATGTCATCCGCCACAACCCCGATCTGCGCAAGCAATTCCCTGCGGCGCGGACTGCCGGAGCCGAGGATCAGTTTCATGCCTTCGGTCCTGTCATTGGCCGCGCCACGGGGGCAAATTCGCTTATTTGAAGCGGTAGTTGATCCGCCCCTTGGACAGATCGTAGGGGGTCATCTCGACCTGCACCTTGTCGCCAGCCAGAACACGGATGCGGTTCTTACGCATCTTGCCTGCCGTGTGCGCGATGATCGTATGGCCGTTTTCCAGCTCGACCAGGAATGTCGCATTCGGCAGGAGTTCCTTCACGACACCGGGAAATTCGAGCAGTTCTTCCTTGGCCATGTTTTCTCCTTTAAAAAGCACCCGCCAAGCGCGGGATGCCCCTAAATGGTCCCAAACGTGCTGATTTTCAAGGCCGATTCTCAGGCCAGCGGGATATATGTGACCTCGCCGTCACGCGGATGCTGTTCCGCCCAATGGGTGCGGTTGCGCACGCCCCCCGCCCGGCGCACCTCTGCCACCGTCCCAAGGTCCACCTCCGCATAGGTCCATCCCGCCCGGTCAAGCACCCCTTCCGCGATAACCCCGGTCGACGGAAACCCCGTATCCATCGGGCAAAACACACCCCCCGCTCCGGTGTTCATCTCGACCGCATCGGACCATCCCGCCTCGCCCACGACCGAGGCCATAACCGTGACGCATTGCTGCTCAAGCGCGCGCGCCATCGCCCCGACCCGCACCCGCCAATAGCCCGCCAATGCCTCGGTGCAACTTGGCACAAGGATCATGTCACAGGACGCAAGCGCCCGTCCTAAAAGGGGAAATTCGCTGTCATAACAGATAAGAACCCCGACCTTGCCAAACGCCGTCTCAAAAATCGTAAGCGGCCCACCCCCGACAACATCCCACGGATCGCGCTCATAAAGCGTCATGATCTGCTTGTCCTGATGGCCCACGGCCCCATTCGGAGAGATGAAATACGCCCGGTTCACGGGGCGCGCGTCCCCGTCAAAAACCGGCCCCGACCCGCCAAGGATATAAACCCCATGCTCCGCCGCAAGGCGCTGATGCAACGCGGTCGCCGCCCCCATCCGCTCCGAAATCGCATGCGACGCGGCCTCAAGGTCGCCCGCAACCTCCGCTCCTGCCAGCGTCGCTAACTCCATCGCGCCATATTCGGGAAAGACGAGCAATTCCGCGCCCTCTTTGGCCGCCTCGGCAACCCAGGCCACCTGCTTGTCCTCATATTCTGCCCAGCTCTCGAAAAAATCGAGCGGGTATGCCGCCGTCGCAATCTTCATCCCTGTTCTTCCTCTTGCCCAAAATATCCCGGGGTGAATTGGCCGCTTGCGGCCAAGAGGGGCTGGCCCCTAAAGCGGAACGCTTTAAATATCCCGCATCCAGAATTGCAGCGGTTTCTCCGTCGCGCAATCCCGGTCTGTATCTTTCCAAGAAAACCGCGCCACGACGCCCGGCAAGGGCGCATAGCCCCGCTTCTTCCAAAACGGATCAAGCGGCGCATAATCATCGGGCCTGAGTGGATGCTCCTCGGGCCGCACCACCCCGCAAAAAGCGCATTTCTCAAATCCTAAACGCCGCGCATGCGCCTCGCGCAGATCGAAAAACGCGTGCCCAATGCCCTGCCCGCGATACCCCGGCAATAAAACCGATTCCGCGCAGTAAAACACATCCTCAAGGGCAATCCCTGCCCCCTCAAACGCCGCCGCGAAATCCTCGGCATGGTCTGCCAACGGCGTCCCCGTCGCCGCCCCGATCAGGCGCCCATTATCAAACGCCCCGACAAGCACCGCGCCCTCACTGTCGCGATAGCTCTGGAGATACGCCCGCTCATAAGCAAGATCGCCGTCATAGAGATAGGGAAACGCCCGAAAGACCTCGATCCGAAGCCGCGCCACATCCTCAAGCGCCGCTTCCAGGTCCGCCCCCCGAAGACCCCGCGTCTCAATCATGACACCTGCCGCACCCACTCCGCGAGGTTGTAATAGGTCGTCACCCGCGTGATCTTGCCATCCTCAAGCGTAAAGAACCCACCCGCCGGAAGACGATACGCCTGCCCCGTCGCCTCGGGCAAATCGCCATCCGTCTTGAGATAGGTGCCGTTGACGACAAACTCCGCCGCACCGCGCGTGCCGTCCTCATTGGCGAAAATGACCATATCGGTGAGGTTTTCGCGATAACACTCCGCCATATGGGCACAGAAGTCGCCAAAGGCTTCCTTGCCGCTGCGCCGATCGCCTTCGTTCACGTCATGCACGAACTTGTCCGAAAGACAGTCCACCATCCCCGCGACATCGCCCGCATTGAACGCTTCGTAATAGCGCCGGATCGTCTCTTTGCTCATGATTTGGCTCCGTTGTTCAACCTGCGCCGACCCTCGCAGATCACGCAGGCCCCAACACGCCTTTTTACGACCCCGCCACGCGGAAAACGTCAGGGCTCGCCCCAACGCTCCTTAAATCGGGCAATGATCTCGTCGCGCGACGCACGATACGCCTCAAGCCGCTGCTCCCGGCTCTCGCCAACGCCACAGGGGTCGCTGATCGGCCAATATTCCACATCACAATGGCTATAACGCGTGAGATCCTGAACCTCGCGCCGGCTCGCCGGAGTCAACGCCACCACAAGGTCAAAGGAAGAAATCGGATCGCCCCATTTCTCCATTTCCTCGAAACTGCGTGACCGGTGCCGCGAAAGCTCGACCCCCAATTCCTGGCACACGGCAATGGCAAACCCGTCAATCTCAAGATCGTTCTTGATCCCCGCCGATTGCACATAGGTATCGCTGCCATAAAACATCTTCATGATGCCCTCCGCCATGGGCGAGCGCACCGCGTTGTGATCGCAGCAAAACAAAACCGACTGTGGCAGCTCCTCCCCCAAGACGCGCCTAGCCTCCGAAATGCAATACGCAGATAAGCGTGAACAGGCGCCGCGCGGTGTCGTGATCGACCTCGGCCTTCCCCTCAAGCCGCTCGCCAAGGATACGTGCGCCCTCATCGTGAATCCCGCGCCGCGCCATGTCGATGGTCTCGATCTGGCTCGGCGGCATGTTCTTCACCGCGTCGTAATAGCTCTCGCAAATGGCCCAGTAATCCTTGACCACCTGCCGAAACGGCGAGAGCGACAAATGAAACTCCGCCGCCTTCTCTCCGCCTTCGCTCGTAATATCGAACACGAGCCGCTTTTCCCGGATCGAAAGCGCAACCTCATAGGGCCCTTCCGGGACCGCCCTGTCCTCCCGCTTGGGCAGGTCAAAGCTGTTCTCCTCAAGAAGATCGAACATCGCGACTTTGCGCTCCTGCTCGATCTCCGTCGTCGGAGGCGGCAGGTTGCTGTCATCGATCTGGATTTTGCTGATGCAGGACATCGGGTCTCACTCGCTCGCTAATTGGCGAATGACTATCCCATCCCGAATTTCAGGGCAATCTACTCGTTGAGCGCATCCAGCCGCGCCCGCACGCTCAACCCATGCGCCTCAAGGCTTTCGGAAATCGCCAACGCCTCTGCCGACGGCCCAATCGCCCGCAGGCTCTCAAGCGTCATCTTCGAAAGCGTCGTGCGTTTGATGAAATCCATCACGCTAAGACCCGACGAGAACCGCGCCGACCGTGCCGTGGGCAAAACGTGGTTCGGCCCACCAACATAATCGCCAATCGCTTCCGGCGTATATTGCCCAAGGAAGATCGCCCCCGCATGGGTGATCTTTTCCGACAACCCATCCGGGTCCGCCACACAGAGCTCAAGGTGCTCCGGCGCAATCCGGTTCGACAATGCCGCTGCCTGATCGAGATCGGCAACCGTAATCACCGCGCCATAATCGCGCCAGCTCGCCCCGGCAATCGCGCGCCGCTCCAGCGTCTCAAGCCGCTTATCCACGGCCTCCGCCACGGCGCGCCCAAACGCTTCATCATCCGTGATAAGGATCGACTGCGCGCTTTCGTCATGCTCGGCCTGAGACAAAAGATCGAGAGCAATCCAATCGGGATTGTTGTCCTTATCCGCGATCACGAGGATTTCCGACGGTCCGGCAATCATGTCGATCCCGACCTTACCAAACACCCGCCGTTTCGCCGCCGCCACAAAGGCATTACCCGGCCCGGTGATCTTGTCGACCGGCGCAATGGTCTCCGTCCCATAGGCAAGCGCCGCAACCGCCTGCGCCCCGCCGATACGGTAAATCTCGTCGACCCCTGCAATCTTCGCCGCCAAAAGGACAAGCGGATTGGCAATGCCGTCCGGCGTCGGCACCACAATGGCCAGCCGCTCTACCCCGGCAACCTTCGCCGGGATCGCATTCATGAGAACCGAAGACGGATAAGACGCCAAACCACCCGGCACATAAAGCCCCGCCGCCGAAACCGCCGTCCAACGCCAGCCCAAAGTCGCCCCGCTCTCATCGGTCCAGCTCTGATCCTCCGGCATCTGGCGCAGGTGATAGGCCCGGATTCGCTCCGCCGCCAATTCAAGCGCCGCCCGATCCGTGTCATTGACCTGGGCGCAATAGCCCTCGATCTCATCCTCCGAGAACCGCAACGTTTCCGGCGTGAGGTCCAACCGGTCGAACTTCGACGTGAGCTCAATCACCGCCCCGTCGCCCCGCGCCCGCACATCGGCAATGATGTCGGCCACAATCGCATCCACATCCGGGCTATCCTCCCGCTTCGCCCCAAGAAGCTGGGCAAAATCGCTCTCGAAATCGGCGGCAGTCGCGTCAAGAAATACGGGCATCACGGCTCTCCTTTGCCCCGCTCAATACAAGGGCTTCCAAAGGGGCGCAACGGGGAGACATACCGTAGGGTGGGTTTTCAACCCACCACC
>JAAEZB010000100.1 GCA_018223085.1 Paracoccaceae bacterium | reverse complement strand
GCATTTCCGCCTGTGCCGGACCGATCATCGCCGATCCCGGATGGCGCGTTTCCACCTCGCCAAGGGTCACACAAGCCTCACTGACCTTATCCAAAAGCCCAAGCGCCCGACCGAGGTTATACAGGGCCTCATCGGCCACATCGCTCTGCGGGTAACGCGAATAGCTGTCGAGATAGGACCGCGCTGCTGCCGTTACCTGTTCCATCGCTTCGAACGCCTGTCCCCGACGCAGATAAGCTTCCGCCTCAAGCGGGCTACCCGGATAAGTCTCAAGAAACGCTTCGAACTGATCCGCCGCGCTCTGGGCATCGCCCCCAGCAAGCGCCGCACGGGCGCGTTCAAAATCGGCGCTCTCGCCCACGGCAAGCTGACTGTCGGTCTCAAGGCTACCATCCGACAGCGATGGTACCGCCGGAGCAGTCCCCGTATCGCCGCCAAGCGTGGTTGTCTCGCCAAGGTCGCTCACATCGCCGCCTTCAAGCTCCACAAGCCGGAACTCAAGATCGCCAATACGGTTCGTGCCATCCTGAACCACGCGCTCAACGCGTTGTTCGATCCGCTCCGTGCGCCCGGTAAGACGCTGCAACTCGGCCTCAATGGCATCAATGCGCTGCAAGGTGGTTCCGCTGGTGTTGACGCCCATCGGCGATCCTGTGGTCGAAAGCTCCCGCTTGAGGCTCTGAACCTCCACGTAAAGCACCGAAAGCTGCTGGCGAATATCGGCCAGCGTTTCACTATCCTGGGCCAGCGCCACACGCGGCACCGCCCCAATCATCGCCACAAGACAAATTGCAATCAGGCGCATCTTTGCCCCCCGCTTAGAAATTCACATCAGCCTTGAGAACCGTCACCGCGCGGCGGTTCTGCGCATAGCAAGCCTCTGCCGAACAGACCTCAAGCGGGCGCTCCTTGCCAAAGCTGACCGTGCTCAGGCGCGATCCCGCGATCCCGCGCGACACAAGGAACTCCTTGACCGCACTGGCCCGGCGCGCACCAAGGGCGAGGTTATATTCCCGCGTGCCCTGCTCATCTGCGTGGCCTTCGATCACCGCGTTGTAATCGGTGTTCTCCAAAAGCCAGTTGGCCTGCGCCAGAAGCGTCAGGCGTCCCTCTTCGTTAAGCGTCGATTGATCGACAAAGAACAGCACCCGATCACCAACCCGTTCGCGGAAATGCGCAACCGAGGTGGGATCATCCGCACTGCCATCTTCAAACTGGCCGCTACCCGGCCCGCCAAGGCCACCGCCCCCGCCAAGCCCGAAAGCGCCGGAGTTGTCACAACCCGCCAGCGCCAGCGCCGCGAGCAAAAACCCGATCTTGGTCAATCCGTTCATGATCTGCCTCGTTCCTCAATGCCCGTTGAAATACGTTTCTTATGGGTCTGTTCTATCACATGCGCCGCCTCTTGGGAACGCGCCTGCCTTATTCCTGCAAGGGCGACCATGCCGGATCCGACCCGCCGCCCGTAATCTTCACCTTGCGCAGGTTACGCCCCGATACATCTACCGAGTAAAGGGCCGAAGACCCGCTCGCGCCCTGAGTTTCGCGCGTGAACATGATAACCCGGCCATTGGGGGCCCACGTCGGCCCCTCGTCAAGGAACGATGCCGTGAGAAGCCGCTCCTCGCTACCATCGGTGCGCATCACGCCGATATGGAACCGGCCCTTGTTCTGCTTGGTGAACGCAATGAGGTCTCCACGCGGGCTCCAGACCGGAGTGCCATAGCGCCCCTGTCCAAAGCTGATCCGCTTCGGTTCACCGCCTGCCGCCGGCATCACATAGAGCTGCTGCGTGCCCGAACGGTCGCTCTCAAAGACAATCTTGCTGCCATCGGGACTAAAGCTCGGTGCGGTATCAATCGCCGGCGACGCCGTAAGGCGCTTGGGCGCCCCCCCGGCAAGGCTCATGCGATAGATATCCGTATTGCCGTCCCGCGTGATCGACAAAAGAAGGCTTTTGCCATCGGGTGCAAAGCGCGGCGCAAAGGACATGGTCCCCGCCTCACTATTGAGAACCCGCCGCTGCACGCTACCCACATCAAGGATATAAACCTGCGGGAAACCGGTCTCATAGCTCGTATAAAGCACCTTGTCGCCCGTGGGCGAAAACCGCGGCGCAAGCACGATAGAGCTCGAATCCGTCAGATACTGAAGGTTCGCCCCGTCATAATCCATGATCGCGAGCCGCTTCTTACGATCGCTCTTCGGCCCGGTCTCGCTGACAAAAACCACGCGGCTGTCGAAATAGCCGCCCTCGCCAGTGATCCGGCTATAAACCGCATCGGCAACCTTATGCGCCATGCGCCGCCAGCCCTCGACCGTGCCCTTGAACCGCAACCCATTGCCAAGCTCCTGCCCCGCAAACACGTCATAGACCCGGAACTTAACCTCAAGGTTGCCCCCCGACACCGACACCGCCCCGGTAATGAGCGCCTGCGCGTTGATCGCCTTCCAATCGACAAACTGCACAGGAGCCGAGAAACTGGTGATCTTGGCGATATGGGCTTTCTCCGGAATTTCCCGGAAAAGGCCTGTCCCCGAAAGGTCCGAGGCAATCACCTGCGCCAACTGCTTGGCATAGCCGCCTGCCGCGCTATTTTCGGCGACGAAATCAGGCACCGCATAGGGCAAGGGTTCAACCACACCATCGGTGATCTCGATCCGAAGCGGACCGCTCTGGGCATATGCCATTTGCCCAAGAACCGTCAGTCCCATCAGTAGTGCCGCTAGAAAACGCATCATTTCAGCCTCATTTTCTCCGGATTAAACGTGATTTCGATCTCACGCCAATGCTCATATTTGTCGATCGGCAGTTTATAGCCACCCTTCTGACAGCGCAGGACCGCGCGCCGCGCCGCCTCAAAAGCGACTTTCGTCGCCGACTCGTCACCGCCCTCGGCCGCCAAAAGCGAAATCGCCCCATCGACCTTGCCCTCTTGGGTCATCTTCATGCCAACCGTGACCGTAACATTCGCCGACTGGCTGCCCACATCCACGACCCAACAATTCTGCACCGAAATCCTCAAGGCATCCTTCTCGCCGCGGGTAAGCGGCGGACCGCTCGGCGCGGCGCGAATCTCGGCCTGTTCTTCTGCCCCCGCCTCGGCCAATGCCGCCGCGATCGAGTCATTTGCATTGGCCCTCGGCTCTGCCGGGGCCGCCGGACGCGGGCGCAACTGCGGGCGCACCGATGTCTTCGGCGCACCGACCTTGGCCTCGGTGGCAATCTCCGTGCTCGCCGCTTCCGGCGCGGTGGCCTCCTGCGGCTCCTGTGGTGTGGCCTCGGAACTCTCTTCCGGCACCACTGCCTCCTGCACCACGTCGTCAATCTTCACATCCGGCTCCGGCGGCGCGACAGGCTCCGGGGCCACACGCGGCGCAGGCTGGACCGTCTCCGGCTCGGCCTCGCGCGGTTGCAATGCCGCAATCTCTTCGCTCGGCGGCGTCATATCCGGCACCTGGTCGATCAACTCCGCCGGCTCCGGCGCTTCGGCCCCGCTCATATCAGGGGCCTCCTCAGTCTCTGCCGCCTCGGCATTCTCCGGGCGGTTCTGATCCGGCACCGTATCCGTTTCAGTTCCGACAAAGGGCTGCGACGGCGCCAATTCCGGGGCCACCGGCACCGCCACGTCCGTCTCCGGCGCAGGCGCGCGCTCCGGCTCGCTCAACGCGGCGAACTCCGCCTCGCTGATGACCGCCACGCCCACGGTCTCAACCGGCTCCGGCGCGCTGTGGAATACCGATCCCAACAACGCCCAGCCGATCACCCCCACATGGGCCGCACCAGAGATATAATGCCCGATATGCATCGCGCGCCTCAGTTGCCACCCATGTCCGGGCCGCCAATATCCGTCACCAGCCCGATATCCGCAAATCCGGCGGCATTAAGCGCGCCCATGACCTGCACCACGATCTCATAGGGCAACGCCCCATCGGCGCGCAGATAAATACGCTGTGACGCTCGCTCCACCGCCACCGCCCGCAACTTATTCACAAGCTCTTCGGGTGCGACTGGTGAATTCAAGATCGACAAAGACCCATCCGCCGCAATCGTCACAGCAAGCGGTTCTTCCTGCTCGCCCGGCAAGGGGTTCGCCGCCGTCTTCGGCAATTCCACCGGAACGCCAACCGTCAAGAGCGGCGCCGCCACCATGAAAATGATGAGCAGCACAAGCATCACATCGACAAAAGGCGTGACGTTGATCTCGGCCATGGGCTGACTGCGCCGACGGCTCCTGCGCCGCCGCTTGTGCCCGCCATCATCGGCCCCTTTCATCACCCCGGCCCCCATATCAGGCGTCCAACTGACGGCTGAGGATGGTGGCAAACTCGTCGGCAAAGGCCTCGTATCCGGCAATAATCCGATCACTGTCGGCGCTAAGCTTGTTGTAGAAGACCACTGCCGGGATCGCGGCCAAAAGACCAAGCCCCGTCGCCAAAAGCGCCTCGGCAATGCCCGGCGCAACCACGGCAAGGTTGGTGTTCTGCTGTGCTGCGATCTCGATAAAGGCATTCATGATGCCCCAGACCGTCCCGAAAAGCCCCACAAACGGCGCGGTCGATCCCACCGTCGCCAGAACCGGCAGGCCCTTCTGCAAGACCTCCGCCTCTTTGACGATGGCAACATCCATGCTGCGATCAATCCGGCTCGTGGCATTGGCGATCAACCCGCCATCCTGCCGATGGCTCCTGTGCCATTCCGTCATCCCGGAGGCAAAAATACGTTCTGCCCGCCCGGCGGGCGTCGGGCCGATCTGTTCATAAAGCTGATCCAGCGGCTCACCCGACCAAAACGCCCGATCAAACCGCGCTGCCTCACGCCGCGCATTTCGGAAAAGAATATGTTTCTGAATAATCACCGACCAAGACCAGAACGACGCCCCAATCAGGAGCATCATCACCAGTTTTACGGTCAGGGTTGCGCGCGCGAATAGCGCCCACATCGAAAAATCGACTGCTGCTTCCATATGCCTGCTCTGCCTTTGGGCCGTCTTGTTGCGGCCATCTGTTTGGCAGGAATTTACAGCAAAGACACGGGGAAAGCCATCAAATTGGCGTCATGAGCGCGTTTCGGCCTAATGCACCATCTGACGGATATTCGCCGGAAGCCGCACTGGCTGACCCGCGTCATTCATGCACACGACCGTCACCATGGCATGAAACAGGATTTCCTCGCCCCGCTTGACCCGCTGCTCCATCAACAGGCGCACACCGGTCACGTTGGCAACCTCGGTCTCCACGACAAGTTCATCATCCAACTTGGCCGAACCAAGATAATCCGCCTCAACCCGGCGCACGACGAACACAATCCCCTCTTCCTTCATCTTGAGCTGATCCATGCCGATCTCGCGCACCCATTCGCTGCGCCCGCGCTCGATAAACTTGAGGTAATTGGCGTAATACACGATCCCCGCCATATCGGTGTCTTCGTAATAGATGCGGATCGGCAGGGTATAGACCATCTTAGGCCTCCTTCGGGGTTTGGCGCGCCGCTACCAAAGCAAGAACCCCTCACCGGCGCAAGCCCCTACCCCCCAAGCGGGTAGGCCGCCAACATCTCATGCACCGCGCCCTCAGGATGCAGCGTCGAGCCATAAAGCCCCATCTGCGCAATTCGCGTCCCCGGCAAGCTCACATCTCCATGCGCCGCCATGAACCGCCCAAGCTTGGCGGCCTCTTCCTCGATCATATCCCGACGAAACCGCGCCAACGTGACATGCGGGCGAAACCGCTCACGCGGCAGGGTAATGCCGACATCCTGCGCCACCCGCCGCACCACGCGATGCAAGTCCCCAAGCGCCGCACCACCCTCGCCCTTAAGGTAAAGAACCCTCGGCCGCGCGCCTCCGAACATCTCAAGACCACGCAATTCAAGGAAAATTCCGGCAAGGCCTCAGCCTGCAACGCCTCATGCAATTCCGACAAAACGGCCTCCGGCTGATCGTCGAGAAACGCCAGCGTCAGGTGCAGGTTCTCCTCCGGCGGCTTGCGCCCGACCCGAAGCTCATCTTGCAACGCTGCCACCGCCGCGCGCATCTCCTCGGACAGATCAAGCGCGAGGAAAGCCCGCATCAGCCCGCCACATCCTCAAGCCGTAGCCGCGCAAAAAGCCGCAAGGCATGGCTCGGATCATCCGCCGCAACCGGCATCATCCGATCATAAGACGCCGCCAACACCGCCGCGATCTCCGGTCGCAGCACCGTCGCGCCATTCTCTGGCAAAACCGCCAACGGCGACGTCTCGGCAAAAGCCTGCGGCCCCCAAAGCAACATCACCTGCACCGCCTGCGCCAACGCGATGCTCTCTGCCGGAAGCTTCGCCATCGCGCCTCCCATGCGGACAAACACAAACGCCGCCTGAATCGCGCCCTGATCGTCAAACCGGAACGCGCGATACTGCGTCGCCTGCGCGCTCTTAAGACGCTCCAGTAGTGGTGCCAAATCCGGGATCAACCGATCCAAATCTGGCACAGCCGCCAATTCGTCCCAATCACGTAGGAAAAACACCATAAGATTGGCCCCAAGCTCCGGGTCCGTCTCGGCCATCTGGTGCCCGACAAGCGTCACCACCGCCTCAAGCGCGCCCTTAACCGTGACCAGCGTCTCATCTTCAACCCCGAACACAATCGGCACAATCGGCCGACCCCAGCGCGCAAAGACGTAGGACCCGTCTTCTTGGGTGAACAAGTCCTGAACCTGATCCGGCGTCATGGCGCTCTCCTGATGCAAACGCGCGCCTGATCCCATGGATCACCGCCCCTTGGCAAGCCCTCCCGCCCCTT
>JAAEZB010000099.1 GCA_018223085.1 Paracoccaceae bacterium | reverse complement strand
ACCAAGGAAATCTGCGCTCTCGTCGACGGCCCCGTCTCCGCCGAAGTGACCGCGATCGAGGCCGACGCCATGATCGCCGAGGGCCGCAAACTGGCCGAGATCGCCGGCAACATCGCCGTCAAGGTGCCGCTGACATGGGATGGGCTCAAGGCCTGCAAGACCCTGACCGACGAAGGCCACATGGTCAACGTGACGCTCTGTTTCTCTGCCAATCAGGCGCTTTTGGCCGCCAAGGCGGGCGCGACCTTCATCTCGCCCTTCATCGGTCGCCTCGATGATATCAACCTCGACGGCATGGACCTGATCGCGGACATCCGCACGATCTATGACAATTACGGCTACGAGACCCAAATCCTCGCCGCCTCGATCCGCACCGTGAACCACGCTACCCAAAGCGCGCTTGTCGGTGCTGACGTGATGACCGCGCCGCCCGCCGTCATCAAGGCGATGGTCAACCACCCGCTGACCGACAAAGGCCTCGACGCCTTCCTCGCCGACATCAAGGCCGCAGGCATCAAGATCCTCTAAAAAGGCTCTTCTTCTCTGTGACAAATACTCCGGGGTGAATTGAGCCAAAGGCTCAAGAGGGGCAGCGCCCCTCCCCCCTCTCTCGAATGCCTCCAAAAAAGAGGAGGCATTCACGCGCCACCTCTGCTAAAGTCGCGCCAAATCCCCGCCCGCAAAGAGGCCCGCATGAGCAGCACCGCCACGATCGACGACTCGCTTCGCGAAAAGATCATCTCCGAACCCGACATGATCCTCGACGATCAGGACCTGATGCGCGCCCTGATTGCGGCGAACGAAAAATCCATGGGCGGCAATATCGTCGACCTGCGCGGCATCGCCATGGAACGTCTTGAGGCGCGTCTTGACCGCCTTGAAGACACGCACCGTTCGGTCATTGCTGCGGCCTACGAAAACCTCGCGGGCACCAATCAGGTCCATCGCGCCATCCTGCGCATGCTCGACCCGGTGGAATTCGAACCCTTCCTGCATGACCTTGGTGGCGAAGTCGCAGAAATCCTGCGCGTCGACTGTGTGCGCCTTGTCCTCGAATCGGCGCAATCTGACGACGAACCGGCCATCCGCCGCCTTGGCGATGTGCTCTCGGTGGCCGAGCCGGGCTTTGTCGATGACTACCTAAGCGGCGGACGCACCATGCCCATCCGTCAGGTCACCCTGCGCCAGCTTCAGGGCGGCACGGCGGCCATCTATGGCGACAAGGCCGACTGGATGCGCTCCGAGGCCTGCCTCAAGCTCGATTTCGGCGAAGGCCGCCTGCCCGGCCTCCTCGTCATGGGCGCCGAAGACCCGCACCAATTCACGCCCCAGCAAGGCACCGACCTCCTCGCCTTCTTTGCCGGGGTGTTTGAACGGGCCATGCGCCGCTGGCTGTCGTGATCTCGCCTGCGGCCCGCGACGCGCTGGCCGATTGGCTGGCCTCGGCCTCGGCCCTTGGCGGGGTGGCGAAAAACACCCTGACCGCCTATCGCACCGACCTTGTCGAGTTCCTAAGCTTTCTCACCGAACACAAGGGCGAAGCCCAAGGCATCGCGCCCCTAACCCGCGTGACGACCTCCGACATGCGCGCCTGGATGGCGCATGAGCGTCGGGGCGGCCTCGGCGCGCGCTCGCTGGCGCGCAAGCTCTCGGCGGTCAAAAGCTTCTATCGCTGGTTTTCTGAACGCGAAGGCTTTGACGCCACCGCCGTCCTGTCGACCCGCGCGCCGAAATTCCAAAAGAAACTCCCCCGCCCCCTCGCCCCCGACGCTGCCCGCGCAGTGATCGACGCCGCCGAACTGCAATCGGACGAACCATGGATCGCCGCGCGCGATGTAGCGGTGCTGACCCTGCTCTATGGCTGCGGCTTGCGGATCTCCGAGGCGCTGGCCCTTAACGGCGCGGATGTGCCCCTGCCCAAAACCCTGCGCATCCTTGGCAAAGGGGGCAAGGAGCGCATCCTGCCCGTTCTCGACGCCGCCCGTGACGCGGTGGACGCTTATGTGGCTGTCTGCCCCTTCCCGATTGAGGCCGAAGACCCGCTCTTTCGCGGCAAACGCGGCGGACGCCTCTCGCCGCGCATCGTCTCGGGGCTGATGGCCAATCTACGGATGCAACTCGGCCTGCCCGCCTCCGCCACGCCCCACGCCCTGCGCCATAGCTTTGCCACCCACCTCCTTGAGGCAGGCGGCGATCTGCGCTCGATTCAGGAACTCCTCGGCCACGCCTCCCTCTCGACCACCCAAGCCTATACGGCGGTCGATACGGCACGGCTCATGGAGGTCTACCAAAAGACCCACCCCAAGGCCTGAAGCGGTGGGCGTGGCTGGGGGGCCAGCCCCCCAGACCCCACATTTAACTGGGGGGCCACCCCCCAGACCCCCCGGGATATTTTCGGCAAGAGGAAGATCAGCCGCGTTTGGGCACAATCTCATAGCCCGGCTCTTCGGGTTCATCGTCGGTCATCTCTGGCGGGAAGCCCGACGCGCGGATATCAAGGCCCGTGGCGTCTTCGAGGCGGCGGATGATATTGGGCGAAAGCTCCCGCTCACCATAGCGCGCAATGCCGTCATTGAAGATTTCGATCATCTTGGGATTGATCTCAAGCGGCACCCCGGCGCGATCCGCCACCTCCTGAAACAACCCGATATCCTTTTTCACCAAATCCATGGTGAAGGAAATATCGCGCGACCCATTCAGGATCACCTGACTCTCGGTTTCATGCACAAAGGAATTGCCCGAGGAAATCCGGATCGCCTCATAGGCGGTATTAAGGTCCATCCCCGCCGCCTTCGAAGTCACCAGCGCCTCACACACCGTCAAAAGGTTTGCCGTCGCAAGGTAGTTCGTCACCACCTTCAAGACCGACGCCGACCCAAGATCGCCCGTATGTAGAACCCGCCGCCCCATCGTTGTCAGAAGCGGCAGGATACGGTCGAACGTAGCCCGATCACATCCCGCGAAAATCGCGATATTCCCCGTCGCCGCCCTGTGGCACCCACCCGACACCGGACAATCAACCGCCGCGCCACCTCGCGCAATAACCTCACCGCCAAGGCGCTTCACCTCGGCCTCGTCCGTGGTCGACATCTCCATCCAGATCTTGCCCGGACCCACCTCGGGCAGCATCTCCTGCATCACGGCATCTGACGCCGCCGGAGACGGCAGGCAGGTAATCACCGCATCACACGCGCGCATCATCTGCGCAGGTCCCTCCCCCGCCGTCGCGCCTTGCGCCACAAATGTCTCGACAAGCCCCGCATCGAGGTCATGCACCACGAGGTCCACCCCGTTGCGCAACAGGCTCCCGCTTAACTTGCCCCCGACATTGCCAAGCCCGATAAATCCGATTTTCATCCGCATTCTCCCTGCATCTCTGCAGGAAATCTAACGGGGACAGGGAAACCGCAAACCGTCCGTTTGCGACACGGGGCCAAATGGCCTCAGACGTCGAGATGCGCCGCCGCTTCGCCAACCCTCTGGCGCACGCGCGCGGCATCGCCAATTTCATGCGCCAGAAGAAGCGCCAGCTTGGCCAGATATAGCTCGCGTCTTCCCTCCCCTACATGGTCGAGGGTTTCAGCCAGCGCCTCATAGACGGTTTCAAACTCTGCCGGGCTCATGCCGCACCTCCTGCCAATGACTGCCCCAAGGCGGCCTTGACCGCCTCTGGCGATACCTGCGCCCAACGCGCCGCGATATGCAGGTCCGGGCGCACCAAATATCCGGCCCCTGCCTTGGCCGAGAGCACCTCTGTCGCCTCTGATCCCGGCTGTAACACGACCGTCTCCACGCCGTCGATCTCCAGCGCCTCGCCCACGGTGACAAGCGTGAATCCAGCCCCCAAAAGGTCGCTAAGGAACCCATCGCCCACACGCGCCTCGGGTAGGGGCGCGCCGGGGATCGGCCCGCCGTCAAACCTCGGATCATCGGGCGCAACAATAGGGCTATCGGCATAGGTATAGGGCGTCATCTGGCGCGGATTGGCCAATTCCCCGGCAAACCCGTGGCTCAGGGCGAGGTTGAGCGCCGCATCTCGCATCAACTGCCACCCCGCGCTTGGCGGCGTCATGAACCGCGCCGATTTCGACGCATTGGCAAAGACATCAAGCGTCGCCCCGCGCCGCTCGGGCGTATAGCTGTCAAGAAGCGCCGCGCCCGCCGCGCCCTGCATCACGCGGGCCAGCTTCCACGCGATGTTATGCGCATCCGCAATGCCGTTATTGAGCCCCCGCACCCCGAAAATCGGCACGATATGGGCGCTGTCGCCGATGAAAAACACCCGCCCGTCGCGATAGTCGTCAAGCGCCAGCGTGTTGGCGGAATAGACACTCCACCATTCCAACTCCCAATCGCCCTCATATCCGATCTCGTCCAGAACCGCCGCAACCGAGGCACGCACATTCTCTTCGGCGATGACCTCCGCCTCGTCCTCGCCATCGCGCAACTGATAATCAATGCGCCAGATATCGTCGGGTTGCTTATGAACAAGGATCGTGCCCCCGCGCCGACAATCGGGATCAAACAGGGCGCGGCGGATCGTCGGATAATCATGCGCCATCTGCACGTCCGCAATGACATAGCGCCCCTCGAAATTCTCCCCCCGAAGGCGCAGACCCCGCATGGTGCGAATGGCGCTCCGCGCCCCGTCCGCCGCCAGAACCCAATCAGCGCGCATCTCATAGCGCCCCTGCGGATCCGCCACCTCAAGCACGACACCGCCCTCTACATCCGCGATGCCGACCACCTCGCTCTGCCAACGGGTCTCAATGAGCGGCTCCTTCTCAATCGCCTGCCAAAGGAACTGCTCGATATATTGCTGTTCGAGATTGTACATCGGGCGGTATTTCTCCCGCGCACTATCCGGCATCTCGAATTCAAGAATCTGCTGACCGCGATAGAAACTCCGCCCCATGGTCCAGCCAAGGGACTTCTCAAGGAACGGTCCGACCGCACCAATACGCTCAAGAATGTGATAGCTCTGCCGCGCGATACAGATCGCCCGACTGCCGTCATTGAACGTCGCCTTGTTGTCAAACAGGACCGACCGCACCCCTTCCCGCGCCAATCCAAGCGCCGCGACCATCCCCACAGGACCCGCGCCCACGATGGCCACCGGCGCAGGATTGCCAAGATGCGCCCGCGCCTTTGGCGGCTCAAACTGCGGATAGGTGAAATAAAGCGAGTCGGTCTCGGCGCGTCCGGCGGGTCTCATGGTCTGGTTCTCCCTGTTCGAACCACGGCTCTATCTCATTCCCGCGCCTCCCGTCTGTCCCCTTTCGGGGGGGACATGCTATGAGGGGGCATGAGCATTGCCCACCATATCGACACCTGCCTTGCGACCCTCGGCACCGACGCCTTCGCCCCCGCCTTTGCCGATTTCGTCGAGACGCTGAACATCGACCAGATCATGGTCTTTGCCATCGACGCCGATCACGCGCGCTGCCTCCTGTCGCGCCATTTCAGCCGCGCCGCCCTCGCCGGGCAACTGGCCGCAACCTACCTTGATGGCTGGTATCTTGAGGACCCGCTCCTGCCCGACCTGCGCGCTGCCGCGCCCGGCACGGTGACGCTCTGCCCCTTCGACGGGATCGAAGCCCGGATGAGCCCCGAATACCGCCGCATTTTCTTTGATGCACCGGGCCTCCTTACCAAGACAACGCTCCTCGCCGTCGGCACCCGCCTGCGCCTCTTCGTGAGCCTCTACCAAACCGGCACAGACCGCCCCGACCCGGACCTCGCCCGCCTCGCAGGCCGCCTCGCCCTGATGCATTTCGAAGCCAGCGGCCAAAGCACAACGCCCCCCGCCCTCGCCGTCCTGAGCACCCGCGAACGCGCCGTCTGCCTCGGTATCCTCTCGGGGCAAAAAGCCGAAGCAATCGCCGCCGACCTCAACGTCGCCCCCTCAACCGTCATCACCTACCGCAAACGCGCCTACGCCAAACTCGGCATCACCTCCCGCACAAGCCTCTTCGCGATCTGTAAAGGGTGAGGAAAACTGAGGGGGTGAAAGGCTAGAACAGCTGTGGCCGCTAGTGGATGCAGCCAAGATAGTTCTCCCCAAAGCGCTGCATTGCAGCATCAGAGATTTGCTTGCTTGCACTCTCGTCAATGAACAGTCCCCAAGGGTAAACATCGACGTTTGCAATATCAAAATCATCTTTCGGGTTTGGTTTGTTTTGCGCCAAGAATGCGTACCGAATACCCGCCCACATCTCGAAACCGAGTTCGACCTCTAAACCGTCATAAATGCTGTCTCCGGGTATATCCAAGATCACCTTTTTGGAGGAATGACCAAGTGTTTCGAGCAACATCATGCTACAGGTATGCGCAACAATATCAGCCAACTGAATGCCTAAGTGCATCCTTGAATCTTGTTCGAAATGGAATTCGCAACGCCCAAAGGCAGCGTCCCCACTAACCAAGTCAGTCGCCGCATGAGTTGATTGGAATAGTCCTTCATCGAAGAACACCTTATGTGACTGCTCTTCAAGTCTGGGATGAGTTAGCGCAGAAGCAAGTAACCTGAGAGCTGCGGGTCCCAGCCTTTTGTCACCATCCACAACGCAGACTGCAATCATACACTGCGTCCCAATGAAGGATTTCAAGGCACCTCGCAGGTCCTGAAGCTGCTGATCTCCCGCCATTTTTGCCGAGGACTTGTATTCAAACTCCTCGGGGTCGTATCCGAAAGTTCGGAAAACAGAGCTTACATACTCTGATGGATCAGTGTCGCAGATTACAAACGCAGCCAACGAAAACCCAAAGCGATGATGTTTGCTGTCGTCCAAATAAAAGTATGCCATTTGTTCAAAGTAAGCATCGCCAGAGTACTCGTAAATGCTATTCCCGGAGAATACCAAACTAGCATGATGAGCGAAGCGTGATCGCCAACCTTGCAACCCTGCATCGCGCCATCATTTCAGATGACCGTACTGGGCCGGTGCGAGCCAACTACGAGGCCTCCGCAGCCCAATAGCACGTTCAACCGTTACCCCAAAACCACACGAGAATCTGTGTCGAGGCGCTTCCGTATTGCTTCCGGCAAAATCTCAGCGTGAATTCGCATAAAACGCGAAATCCATAACCCACTGACTTTAAAAATAAAATGGCGATCCCTGAAGGACTCGAACCCTCAACCTGCTGATTAGAAGTCAGCTGCTCTATCCAGTTGA
>JAAEZB010000098.1 GCA_018223085.1 Paracoccaceae bacterium | reverse complement strand
CTTGCGTTTGCGCCGGAGGAGAACACGGAGTTCCCACTTCAGATGATCGGGCGGCGGCTTGTGCGGAGTCACAATAGTTGGACCCAGAATAGCGCGCGTCTTGTGAAGGGGCGCAATCGGGTCACGGTTCAGGTTCATCCGGAGGATGCGGCGCGGATCGGTCTTGAGGATGGGGGCGAGGCCCGTGTCGCAAGCCGTGTCGGCAGTGTGACTATGCCGGTTGAGATCAGCGATGAGATGGCGCCCGGCGTGGTGTCGATCCCTCAGGGTTGGGGGCAGAAGAACGGACGCATCCGCGCAGCGGCGGCGGTTGGGTCGGTGTCGATCAATGATTTGACGGATGATACGCGGATTGATCCGATTAGTGGCAATGCCGCATTTAATGGCGTGCCGGTGGCGCTTACTCCCGCCTAACGGCATGTTGAGGACAGGGGGGACTGGCCCCCCTGTCCCGTTTCTCAGGTCTTGAAGACGCGGTAGATCGCAGGGATCACCAGAACGGTCAGTAGCGTCGAACTTAGCAAACCAAATAGCAGCGAGATCGCGAGGCCCTGAAAGATCGGGTCGGCAAGGATCACGAAGGCCCCGATCATCGCCGCGATGGCGGTAAGCAGGATGGGTTTGAAGCGGATCGCACCAGCAGCGATAAGCGTATCGACAAGCGGAATGTCATCGCGTCCTTCGTGGCGGATAAAGTCCACGAGCAGGATTGAGTTGCGCACGATGATCCCGGCAAGGGCGATGAAGCCGATCATCGAGGTTGCCGAGAAGGGCGCTTCAAAGAGCCAGTGTCCACCGATAATTCCAAGGAACGTGAGCGGCACCGGCGTCAGCACGACAAGCGGCAGGCGGAAGGATCCGAACTGAGCCACGACAAGGATGTAGATGCCGAGGAGAGCGACGGCAAAGGCGGCCCCCATGTCACGGAATGTGACCCATGTCACCTCCCATTCACCGTCCCAGAGAAGGGTGACGACGCTTTCATCCTCGGGCTGGCCGTTGAGGGCGATCACCGGTTTGGTGCCTTCGGGCCAATCCATCGCGTCAAGCGCATCGGCCACGGCGAGCATGCCGTAGAGCGGGGCCTCGAAAGCGCCAGCGAGTTCGGCGGTGACCATTTCGGCGGCGCGGCCATTGTGGCGGAACACCGGATAGGACGACATTTCTTCCTCAATGCGGATCACGTCGCCAAGTTCGACCACGCCGCGTGCGCCGGGCAGGACGTTGGCCGGGATCGGGGTTGAGAGGAAGCGCTCATCCACAACGCGGTTGGCCTTGTCACGTTCAACCATGATCGGGATTGGGCGGCGGCCGTCTTCGCGATGCGAGTAGCCGACGGTGGTGCCGCCGTTCAGGATGCCGATGGTCGAGAAGACATCTGCCTCCTGCACGCCAAAGAATTCCATCTGGTCAGTGTCGAGCGAAATGCGCAGCTTGCGGGCTTGTTCGCCGAAGCTGTCATCGACATCGACCACGTAAGGCACGCTCTCAAAAGCCTCGCGGATTTTCGCGGCGGCGGCGCGGCGGGATTCGCCATCGGGGCCATAGACCTCGGCGAGAAGCGTTGCGATGACCGGCGGGCCGGGGGGCGGTTCGACCGTTTTGAGCGAGGTGCCGGGCGGCACGTCGAGGGCCATGATCCGTTCGCGGATTTCGAGGGCGATTTCGTGGCTTGTGCGCTCGCGGTCATGTTTGGCGGCGAGGTTCACTTGCACATCGCCGAGCTGCGGCTCTTCGCGCAGGTAATAGTGGCGCACGAGGCCGTTGAAGTCGAAGGGTGCGGAGGTGCCGGCATAGGTCTGGGCCGAGATCACCTCGGGCATTTTGAGGACTTCAGCAGCCACGGCGCGGGCCACGGCGTCGGTGTCCTCAACAGAAGAGCCTTCGGGCAGGTCGATTACCACGGCAAGCGCGGATTTGTTGTCAAACGGCAGGAGTTTGACCGTTACGTCCTTGGTATAGAAGGCCGCCATGGAGCCGAAGCTCAGGATGAAGGCGGCGAGGATGAAGAGACCGCTGCGCGCCTTGGTTTTCAAGAGCGGCACGGCCACGGCGCGGTAGATGCGCCCGAGGCGGCCGCCGTGGTCGTCTTCGCCATGGCCATGCAATGGGGCTTTGCCCGCGATCTTGAGCATGAGCCAAGGCGTGATGATGACCGCGACGAAGAAGGAAAAGATCATCGCGGCGGAGGCGTTGGCCGGGATGGGCGACATATAGGGCCCCATGAGGCCCGACACGAAGAGCATCGGCAAAAGGGCCGCGACCACGGTCAGCGTTGCGACGATGGTTGGGTTGCCGACCTCAGCCACAGCGCGGATCGCTTTTTCGGCGCGCGTGCCTTCGCCTTTCATGCCCCAATGGCGGGCGATGTTTTCGATCACCACGATGGCGTCATCGACGAGGATACCGATGGAGAAGATCAGCGCAAAGAGCGACACGCGGTTGAGGGTGTAGCCCATGATCCACGCGGCAAAGAGGGTCAGGAGGATCGTCACCGGGATCACCACGGCGACCACGATGCTTTCGCGCCAGCCGATGGCAAAGAGCACCAGCGCCACGATAGAGACCGTTGCAAGGCCAAGGTGGAACAGGAGTTCGTTGGCCTTTTCATTGGCGGTTTCGCCGTAATCGCGGGTGATCTCGATATGGACACTATCGGGGATTAGATCGTGTTCGAGGCTATGCACGCGGTGCAGGATTTCCTCGGCTACGGTCACGGCATTGGCGCCGGCGCGTTTGGCGACGGCGAGAGTCACGGCGGGGGTTGCTTGTGTGGTGTCGCCCTCGCGGGTGATGTTGGCGACGATGCTGTCGGAGGTGTCAGGGACAAAGGACACATCGGCTACGTCGCGCACATAGACGGGGCGGCCATCGCGCGTTGTCAGCAGGAGATTGGCAATCTCGGACGGGGCCGAGAGGGTTTCGCCCGCGACGAGGGAGATCTGTCCGCCGCCATCACGCACGAGGCCCGCGGGCATGGCGCGGTTGGCGCCTTCGACCTTCCCGGCAAGCTGTTGCAGGGTGACGCCGAACAGGGCGAGGCGTTCGGGATCGGGGGCGATGCGGATGGCCTCGGGGGAATCGCCGACCACGTAGGTCAGGCCGACGTCCTGAATCTTGGCGACTTCGACCTGAAGCTCGCGGGCGATGCGGGTCAGGTCATTGGCGGTCATGCCACTATCGGCGTTTTCGGGTGTCAGGGTCAGCGAGACGATGGCCACGTCGTCGATGCCGCGCCCGACGATAAGAGGTTCATCAATGCCAACCGGGATCAGGTCGCTATTGGCGCGCACCTTTTCATGCACGCGCAGGATCGCGGCGTCCGAGGAGGTGCCGACAAGGAAGCGCGCAGTGACCATGGCATAGTCGTCGCGGGTCGAGGAATAGACGTGTTCGACCTCGTTGATGCCTTTGACAATGGTCTCCATCGGCTCGGTCACGAGCTTGATTGCGTCCTCGGCCCTGAGGCCCGGAGCCTGAATATGGATGTCCACGAGGGGGACGGAGATTTGTGGCTCTTCCTCACGCGGCAGGCTTGCCAGCGCGACAAGCCCCACGGCCAGCGCCGCAAGGATCATCAGCGGCGTGAGCGGCGATTTGATAAAGCTGCGGGTGAGCGCCCCGGCAATGCCGAGGGGGCCGCTTTTTTCTTCGGTTTTGGGGGCTTCACTCATGATCCGCCTCCACGAGGGTCTCGCCGCCGCTCAATCCGCTCAGGATTTCCACCACGGTGATACCGTCCTGCATGGAATGCGCGCCGGGAACCACGGTGCGTTTCACGGGCGCGCCATCGGGGCCCGCGACGGTCACGAAGTCGAGGCCCATGCGCGTGGTAAGGGCGGTTTCAGGCACCACCACGGCCTTGCGCGTGCCGATGGGCAGGCGGACGAGGACGCGGGCGTTGACATAGTCGCTATTGAGATTGGGGATTTCCACATCGGCAATGACGCGGCCATTTTCGATCTGGGGGTAGACCTTGGCAAGGCGACCCGTGGTTGAGGCCTCTTCGTCACCGACCATGATCTCGGCGCCTTCCGTCAGGTGGGCGGCGTGGCGTTCCGGCACGGCAAGGCGCAGGAAGAACCCGCCACCGCCGATCTGTGCGACGACCTCGCCGGGCATGATGACGGTGCCGGAGGTGATCGGCACGTCGAGCACCTTGCCGCCAAGCGGGGCAAGCACCGCGCCTTCGGCGGCCTGTTGTTCGACTACGCTCTTTTCGGCGGTGGTGGCGTCAATTTGGTTTTCGAGTACGTTGACCTGTGTGCGCAGGGCGTCGAGGCGCTGGGCCGTGGTCACGCCGCGTTGCAGGAGGTCTTCGCCGCGTTTGAGTTCGGCGCGGGCGTTTTCAAGCTGTGAGGCGAGGGCGTCAATCTGGGCCTGTACGGCGTCGAGTTGCAGGGCGAGTTTCTCATCGGTGATCGTTGCGATGACCGCATCCTTGGCGACGGTGTCGCCTTCTTCGACGGTGATTTCGACCACAACGCCGCCAATGCGCGAGCGCGCCGGGATCATGTCGCGCGCTTCGACCTGTCCGAAGACGGATTTCCATTCCGTGAGCATCACCGTTTTGGCCGTCTCGGCGGCAAAGGACGGGGTTACGGATGCCAGGGGCAGGGCAAGGGCGAGAAACGCGCCAAGAATCGGGGGTCGCATGGTGGAGAACTCCTCGGTCACCGGGTTTCGCCTTTATATGCAAAAAGCGGAATATGAAGCAAGGCCTAGTTTTACAGCACTCAAGGCCGCTGAAAGCCTACTCCTCGGGCAGGGCCTTGTGAACGAGTTTCTACCGGGCATCTTTTTCGGCGCGGCCCTGTGCGGAATTATCCGGGCTTGGTTTCTCGTCGCGATTGAGGTCATCACGGTGCCGGAGCATAGGCTTTCTGCGCATGCATTCATAAAAGGGCCATATTTTTCACGCACCTAGGGATGAATTGCTGTGCATGTTTTCGCATGTGCAGAAAATCTGTTGGGAAATCGCCTCGTTCCGGGTGCAGAGTTGAGCCAAGTCAAAGAGCCTGCGTGCGAGGCGGCGTAGGTGCGAGATGCGGGGCAGGTCCAAAGGACATGCCGGGGGAGCCGCGTCGATGAACGCAGGATCGGAGCGCATACATGACAGGCCACCCTCTTTTTGATCGCCAGAACGATGTTGAAAAACCACGTGCCAAGGACAGCATGGCCGAAGTGGCCAGCACTGTGGACACTGCGGCCCACGCGATCATGAGCGAATTCACCGGCGGTTTGTCCCCGGCGGCGCTTGGGCTTGTTTACATGGATTGGGCGCTGCACATGGCGGCGTCACCGGGTAAACAGGCGCAACTGGCCTTTTCGGCGTTTGAGAAACAGGCAGAGTTCGCGAAATACCTGACACGTTGTGCCATGGGCGGGCCCAAGGGCGAATGCACCGCCGAGTCGCGCAAAGATCGCCGGTTTCGGCACCCCGATTGGGAGGCCAAGCCGTTCTCGGCCTATAAGGAAGCCTTCCTTCTGGCGCAGGAGTGGTGGCAGGAAGCGACCACCAATGTGCGCGGCCTGAGCGAGGCGGATGAGAAGGCCGTGAGCTTTGCCGCGCGGCAGGTGCTTGATGCGGTTTCGCCCGCGAATTTCCCGGTTACCAACCCCGAGATCGTGGAAAAGACGGTCGAGACCAATGGCGCCAATATGGTGGCGGGCCTGCGCAACTATCTCGACGATATGCAGCACACCCTTTTGCATGAACGCCTTGGCGCGGAATCCGATTACAAGGTTGGCAAGAACCTCGCCGTGACGCCCGGCAAGGTCGTTTACCGCAATCACCTGATGGAGTTGATCCAGTATGAACCGGCCACGGACAAGGTGCGCCCGGAGCCGGTTCTGATCGTGCCGGCGTGGATCATGAAATACTATATCCTTGATCTCAGCGCCCATAACTCGATGGTCAAATACCTGACCGAGCAGGGCTATACCGTGTTCATGATTTCATGGCGCAATCCGGGGTCGGAAGATGCCGAGCTTGGCTTTGACGATTATCGCCTGCAAGGGCCGATGGCGGCGCTTGATGAGATCCAGAAGATCACCGGGTCGGATAAGATCCACGCGGCGGGCTATTGCCTTGGCGGCACGCTCTTGTCGGTCGCAGCGGCCACGATGGCGCGCGACGGAGATGAACGGCTTGCGTCGATGACGCTCTTTGCGGCGCAGATCGACTTTACCGAGGCGGGCGAGTTGATGCTCTTTATCGACGAGAGCCAAGTCGCCTTTCTTGAGGACATGATGTGGAAGCAGGGCTATCTTGACGCCTCGCAGATGTCGGGCGCGTTCCAGCTTTTGCGGTCGGCGGACCTTGTGTGGTCGCGCATTCAGCATGAATACCTCATGGGCGAGAAGCCGCGTTACAATGATCTGATGTCGTGGAACGCCGATACGACGCGGATGCCGTATCGGATGCATTCGGAATACCTGCGCAAGCTGTTCCTTGAGAACCAGTTTGCCGATGGCAAGTTCATGATCGGCGAGGAGCCGGTCTTCCCCGGCGATATTACCGTGCCGGTTTTTGCCGTGGGAACCGAGACCGATCATGTGGCGCCGTGGAAATCGGCCTTCAAGATCGAGGCGCTGACGCGCTCGGATGTGACGTTTGTGCTGACCAATGGCGGGCATAACGCGGGTGTGGTGTCCGAACCGGGCCATCCGCGCCGCCATTACATGGTGCATACATCGAACGATAAGGACCGCTACCTTTCGCCTGAACATTGGCAGGAGGTTGCGGATCGGGAGGAGGGCTCGTGGTGGCCCGAATGGACCAAGTGGCTGGACGCGCGGTCCGGCGATCTGGTCAAGCCGCCGAAAATGGGAGAGGCGCTTTGCGACGCTCCCGGCACCTATGTCATGATGGAGTAATTCCATGACCCTCAAAACCGGACCTCTCGCAGGTAAACGCGGCTTGATTGTCGGCGTTGCCAATAGTCACTCTATTGCCGCCGGATGTGCCGAAGTGCTCTCGGAGGCGGGGGCGTCATTGGCGCTGACCTATCTTTCGGACAAGGCCAAGGGGTTCGTGGCCCCCGTGGCCGAGGGGATTGGGGCAGAGATGCTCTTGCCGCTGGACGTGACCGACGATGCGCAGATGGAGGCGGTGTTTGATAAGATCGCGACCGAGTGGGGCGGGTTGGATTTCCTGCTGCACTCGATTGCTTTTTGTCCCAAGGACGACCTGCACGGGCGGGTGACCGATAGTTCGCGCGAGGGGTTCACCCTTGCCATGGA
>JAAEZB010000145.1 GCA_018223085.1 Paracoccaceae bacterium | reverse complement strand
GGGCGCAGGTGGGCACCTGCGTCGCCTTTGCCGACACTGGCGAGCGCCGTGCCGCGAAATTCTCCGGCAATGATCCTCACAGCTTCATCAGGGCCTTCATGTCGGTGTCCGGGTCGGCGATGAGGGCGGGGGCGGGGGATTTGGTGCCTTCGATCAGGCGTTTGCCGATCATGTAATCGCGTGGGGCGTTCATGGCGTCGACGGCGAGGAGCGTGTCGCCCGCGTAATACCAGAAGGAGGTGGAATCGCCCTCGCCCTTGCGGGTTACGACATGGTCATAGCCGGTGTTGAGGCCAGCGATTTGAAGCTTGATGTCGTATTGATCGGACCAGAACCACGGTTTGGCGACATAGTCCTTATCGGCGCCCATGATATTCTCGGCGACGCATTCGGCCTGGTCGATGGCGTTGGGAACGCTCTCAAGGCGGATGCGGGTATCCTTGTAGGGGAAGGAGGCGCAATCGCCTGCGGCCCAGACATGGGGGGCGGAGGTGCGGCCCTTGGCGTCGGTCTTGATACCGTTGTCGATCTCGATCCCGGCCTCTTCGGCGAGGGCGGTTGCGGGGGTAATGCCAACGCCGACAATGACGAAATCGACGTCGATTTCGCGGCCATCGGTGAGGCGCGCGCCGGTGACGCGGGTGTCGCCAAGGAGGGTTTCGAGGCCGACGCCTTCGAGGATGTCGACGCCGTGGCGGCTATGCATTTCGCGGAAGTAGTCGGAGGTTTCGGGGGCGGCGACGCGTTGCAGGATACGGTCGGCCATTTCCACCAGCGTGACCCGCAGGCCGCGCGAGGCGGCGACGGCGGCGGCCTCAAGCCCGATATAGCCGCCCCCGACGATAAGGACGTGGCGCCCTTCGGCAAATTCGGGGGCCATGGTATCCACGTCGCGCAGGTCGCGCACCACGTGGACGCCTTCGAGCAAGCCGCCGATGGCGGGGGGGAGGCGGCGGGGGACGGAGCCCGTTGTCAGGACGAGGTCGTCATAGTCGATCCGGTGGCCGCCCGCGATGACCGCCTTGTCGGCGAGGTCGATGGATTGCACAACCTCATTGAGGCGCAGGTCGATGCCGTTCTCGGCATAGAAACTTTCGGGGCGCAGGTAGAGCCGTTCGAGATCCATTTCGCCAAGGAGGTATTTCTTGGAGAGCGGGGGGCGTTGATAGGGCGGGGCGGGTTCTTCGCCAATCAGGGTCACTTGCCCGTCAAAGCCACTATTGCGCAGTTTTGCGACAAGGGCCGCGCCTGCCTGTCCTGCGCCGATCACCACCACATGCGTCATGTCCGAAACCCCTACGTCACATGTTTCCTTTTCAGGGTTGGAGCCTATATCCCTGTGTTGGGAAAACGCAATTGAACAAAGGACACGAGATGACGATTTCTGTGGGTGAAAAGCTCCCCGAGGGGACATTGATGCGGCTTGGCGAAGGCGGGCCGGAGCCTGTTGCGCTTGAAGGGTTGGTGAAGGGGCGCAAGATCGCTCTTTTTGGCCTGCCGGGGGCGTTTACCTCGACCTG
>JAAEZB010000097.1 GCA_018223085.1 Paracoccaceae bacterium | reverse complement strand
CTGCGCCCGGAGGCGCGCGCTGCGATGATCGCGGCGATGGATGTGGTCGGGAACCCGTCTTCGGTCCATGCGGAAGGGCGTGCGGCCAAGGCGCTGCTTGAAAACGCGCGGGCCGAGATTGCAACGGCTTTTGGCGCGGACGGCGCGGATATCGTCTTTACCTCCGGCGCGACCGAAGCGGCGTCTCTGGCGCTTGCGGGCCGGGGCTTGCATGGCGGTGGCATCGAACATGACGCCGTGGACGCGTGGATCGCGGCTGATCTTGCCGTGGATGCCATGGGGCAGGTGGCCGTAACAGACCCGGCGCAAACCGCGCTGCAACTGGCCAATTCTGAAACCGGCATTGTGCAAACCCTTCCCGAGGGCCTTGCCGTAAGCGACATGACCCAAGCCTTTGGCAAACTGCCCGTGGCCTTCAACTGGTCTGGCGCGACCATGGCTTTGGCCTCGGCGCATAAACTCGGCGGCCCCAAGGGCATTGGCGCGCTCATCATCAAGCGCGGCACGGATCTCGCGGCCCAGCTTAAGGGTGGCGGCCAGGAAATGGGCCGTCGCGCAGGCACCGAAAATATCATTGGCGCAGCAGGCTTTGCTGCCGCTGCTACGGCCGCCGCGCGTGATCTGGCCAATGGGGTTTGGGATGAGGTTGCACTCTTGCGCGATATGCTGGAAGAGACCCTTGCAGGTGAGGCAACGAACACCATTTTTGTCGGGAAAGACGCAAAGCGCCTTCCCAACACGCTCTGCCTTGCGACGCCGGGGTGGAAGGGCGAAACGCAGGTGATGCAGATGGACCTCGCAGGATACGCGATCTCCGCCGGGTCCGCCTGCTCAAGCGGCAAGGTGCGGGCAAGCCGCGTCTTGCGCGCCATGGGATATGACGAGGCCACAGCGTCGGGCGCAATCCGCGTCTCGCTTGGCCCCGAGGCAACGAAACAAGACGTTCTGGGCTTTGCGGATGCATGGCTCGAACGGCTCAGGAAATACCGCGCCCGCGCGGCGTAAGCGAACAGGAGAACACCATGGCCAGTGTGGACCAGACCCAAGTCAAGGAAGGCGTCGATCAGGAAACCGTCGATGCCGTGCGCGAAGTCGGTGGCAAATATAAATACGGCTGGGAAACCGAGATCGAGATGGAATATGCCCCCAAAGGGCTGTCCGAGGACATTGTGCGCCTGATTTCGGAAAAGAATGACGAGCCGGAATGGATGACCGACTGGCGTCTTGAGGCCTATCGCCGTTGGCTCAAGCTTGAAGAGCCCGATTGGGCGATGCTCGATTACCCGGAAATCGACTTCCAGGATCAGTATTACTATGCCCGCCCCAAGAGCATGGAAGAAAAGCCCAAATCCCTCGACGAGGTCGATCCCAAGCTTCTCGCCACCTATGAAAAGCTCGGCATTCCGCTCAAGGAGCAGATGATCCTTGCCGGTGTTGAAGGTGCCGAAGATGCCCCCGCCGAAGGCCGCAAGGTCGCCGTGGACGCGGTGTTTGATTCCGTCTCCGTCGGCACCACCTTCCAGAAAGAGCTTCAGGACGCGGGCGTCATCTTCTGCTCAATCTCCGAAGCGATCAAGGAACACCCGGAGCTGGTCAAGAAATACCTCGGCTCGGTCGTGCCGGTATCGGATAACTACTATGCGACGCTGAACTCGGCCGTGTTCTCGGACGGCTCGTTCGTTTATGTGCCGCCGGGCGTGCGCTGCCCGATGGAGCTTTCGACCTATTTCCGCATCAACGCCGAAAACACCGGGCAGTTTGAGCGCACGCTCATCATCTGTGACAAGAACGCCTATGTGTCCTATCTCGAAGGCTGCACCGCGCCCCAGCGCGATGTCTCGCAGCTTCACGCCGCTGTGGTCGAGATCGTCATCATGGACGATGCAGAGGTCAAATATTCCACCGTGCAGAACTGGTTCCCCGGCGACGAGGAAGGCAAGGGCGGCATCTATAACTTCGTCACCAAACGCGCCGATTGCCGTGGCGATCGCGCCAAGGTCATGTGGACTCAGGTGGAAACCGGCTCGGCTGTGACGTGGAAATACCCGTCCTGCATCCTGCGTGGCGACGAGAGCCAGGGCGAATTCTACTCCATCGCCATCACCAACAATTACCAGCAGGCCGATACCGGCACCAAGATGATCCACCTTGGCAAGAACACCAAATCGCGCATCGTCTCCAAGGGGATCTCGGCGGGCAAGTCGCAAAATACCTATCGCGGCCTTGTCTCGATGCACCCCAAGGCCAAGGAAAGCCGCAACTATACCCAGTGTGACTCGCTTCTCATTGGCGACAAATGCGGTGCCCACACGGTGCCCTATATCGAGATCAAGAACAATTCGTCGCGTTGTGAACACGAGGCCACCACCTCCAAGGTGGATGACGAACAGATGTTCTACTGCCGCCAGCGTGGCATGGATGAAGAAGAGGCTGTGGCGCTGATCGTCAACGGCTTTGCCAAGGAAGTGCTTCAGGCGCTGCCGATGGAATTCGCCATGGAAGCGCAGCAGCTTGTGGCAATCAGCTTGGAAGGATCGGTCGGCTAACCGGAACCTTCAGAGGAACCGGGCCATTTTCTTTCGGGAAAATGGGGCTCAGGAAAGGATGACCATGGAAACACTTCACCAACTCATGCAGCAATCCGCAGGGATCGGCGCGGGCGTCACGCTTGGCGGGCTGATTGGCTTTTCCATTGTCAAGAAACGCGGCAATGCCAAGGCTCTGATCGCCGAGTCGGTGTTCATCACCTCGGCATTGGCCGGGTTCCTCGCCATGGCCGTCCACATGCTCGTGACCTACCTGGGAGTGGGGCAATGATCGTTACGACCACCCCTTCGATCGAAGGCCACAAGATTACCGCCTATCGCGGTATCGTCGTGGGCGAGGCCATCATGGGCGCCAACGTGGTGCGCGATGTCTTTGCTTCGATTACCGATATCGTCGGTGGACGCTCCGGCGCCTATGAGAGCAAGCTTCAGGACGCCCGCGACACCGCCCTGCGCGAACTTGAAGAGCGCGCCGTGGCGCTTGGTGCCAATGCCGTGGTCGGTGTGGATCTCGATTACGAGGTGGTTGGCCAGTCGATGCTCATGGTGTCGGCCAGCGGCACAGCCGTAACAGTGGAGTAAGAGTAATGGCCCCCAAAGATAGCACCCCGCAAGTGATCGAACGCCCGACCCTGACCTTCCCCGAGGAGGTTGGCACTTGGGTGCGTGAACAGTATGAGGCGGCCAATGTCATCCTCGAATATGGCTCTGGCGGGTCGACCGTCATGGGGTCGGAAATGGACGGCAAGCGCATCTTCTCGGTCGAATCCGACAAGCAATGGTGCGCCATGATGCAGGACTATTTCGACCATGCCGGAACCAAATCGCCGGTGACCATGCATTTCGGCAATATTGGCAAGGTCGGTAAATGGGGCCGCCCCAAATCCGACAAGAACTGGCGTGCCTATCATCGGTATCCGAATTCGATCTGGGATATTGACACGTTCGAAGCGCCCGATCTGGTGCTGGTCGATGGCCGGTTCCGTGCCGCTTGTTTCGTCACCACCATGTTGCGCACCGAAAAACCGGTGACGCTTCTGTTCGACGATTATGTTGGGCGGCGGCAATATACGCGGGTCGAACGCTGGATCAAACCGGCGGAAATCCGGGGCCGTATGGCCCGGTTCGAAATCACCCCGATGGACTTCCCGCGTCAGGATCTGACCGAGATTCTGACGCTCTATACGAAACCCTTCTGACGGCCGCCCCGATGGCGGCACAGTAAACGCGCGAAAGGCAGAAATATGCTTGAGATCAAAGGCCTGAAGGTCAAACTTGAAGAAGAGGATAAGCAGATCCTCAAGGGTGTGGACCTGACCGTCGAGTCGGGCAAGGTACACGCGATCATGGGCCCGAACGGCTCGGGGAAATCAACGCTGTCCTATGTGCTCTCTGGGCGCGATGGCTATGAGGTGACGGGCGGCGAAGCAACGCTCGACGGCGAAGACCTGCTTGAGCTGGAGCCGGAAGAGCGCGCCGCGGCAGGCCTGTTCCTTGCGTTCCAATACCCGGTGGAAATCCCCGGCGTTGGCAACATGACCTTCCTGCGCACCGCCGTAAACGCCCAGCGCAAAGCACGCGGCGAAGACGAAATCAGCGCCTCGGACTTCCTCAAACTGATCCGTGAAAAGGCCAAGACCCTCAAGATCGACGCAGACATGCTCAAGCGTCCGGTCAATGTCGGCTTCTCCGGCGGTGAGAAAAAGCGCAACGAAATCCTGCAGATGGCCATGCTTGAGCCCAAGATGTGCATCCTCGACGAGACCGACTCGGGCCTCGATGTGGACGCGATGAAGCTTGTGGCCGATGGCGTCAACGCCCTGCGCGATGAGGGCCGTGGCTTCCTCGTCATCACCCACTACCAGCGCCTTCTTGACCACATCAAACCCGATGTGGTGCACATCATGGCCGATGGCCGCATCATCAAAACCGGCGGCCCCGAGCTGGCGCTTGAGGTCGAGAACAACGGCTATGCCGACATCTTGGCGGAGATGGCCTGATGACTGCGCTGAGCGAACAGAAAATGGACGCCACCGAGGCACGGCTTGCGGCGATGACGCTGCCGACCTCTGCGCCGTGGCTGGCCGAGGCACGCGAGGCTGCACTGGCCCGTGTGCAGGCGGCTGGTCTGCCGAGCCGTCGCGATGAATATTGGAAATACACCCGCCCCGATACGTTGGTGCAGGCCGAGGCTCTCCCAGCGGCGGTATTTGAAACCGATGAAGAACCGGTTTTCGCCAATGTTGATCGCCTCAAGGTGGTTTTCGTCGATGGTGTCTTTGATGCCGACCTTTCCGACCCGCTCGAAGGCGAAGGTTTTACCATTGAACGCCTCGCCGATGTGGCCGCAATGGATATCCACTGGGCCAAGGATCTTTACGGCACGCTCGAAACCAACGGTCAGGATCCGGTGAAACGCCCGCTCGCGGCGCTCAACACGGCCTATGCGACGGATGGTGTTGTGATCCGTGTCACGGGTAAGGTGTCGCGCCCGGTGAGCCTGATTTATATCCATAAATCAGAGTCTTCCGACGCGATCTTGCACCACGTTATCAAGCTTGAGGAAGGCGCTGACCTGACCCTCCTTGAAAACGGTCCGGCGGCTGCGCGCCTCAACAAAGTGCTTGAGGTCGACATTGCTGACAATGCAGGATTCCACCATGTGCGCGCTCAGGGGCGCGATCATGAACGCCGCGCCGTGACGCATATCTTTGCCCGTCTTGGCACCGAGAGCACGTTCAAATCCTTTACCCTGACCGTCAATGGCCAACTGACCCGCAACGAAGCGGTGATCGAACTGACCGGTGACGACGCGGTGGCGCATGTCGCCGGGGCTTGCCTTGGTGATGGCGATTTCCTGCATGATGATACGGTGTTCATCACCCATGACGCCGAAAACTGCGAAAGCCGTCAGGTTTATAAGAAAGTGCTGCGCAACGGCGCGACCGGCGTGTTTCAGGGTAAGATCCTCGTCAAGAACCGCGCCCAGAAGACCGATGGCTACCAGATTAGCCAATCGCTCCTCCTTGATGACGACAGCCAGTTTTACGCCAAGCCCGAGCTTGAGATTTACGCCGATGACGTGGCCTGTTCGCACGGGAGTACCTCTGGCGCGATCGACGACGAGGCGCTTTTCTACCTGCGCTCGCGCGGTGTGCCTGCGCCAATCGCCACCGATCTTCTGACGCTCGCCTTCCTTGCTGAAGCAGTTGAAGAGATCGAGGACGAGGCGCTGGCCGAAGAAATCGTCTGCCGCCTCGAAGGCTGGCTCACACGGCGGCGCAAGGACTGATGTCGGTTCTTGGTGACATCGCGGCGAGCTATCGCGGACCGCAGCCTGTTGTGGCGCGTCACCTCGCCATGGGCGTGCGGGAAGACCGCGCGCTCGTGATCCTTATGGCGGCCTGCGTGATGTTCTTTATATCAAGCTGGCCGCGCCTTGCCCGCCTTGCCCATCTTGAGGGGCAGGAGCTCAACCCGCTTCTGGGCGGGGCCTTGCTCGGCTGGATCTTCATTGCGCCGCTGGCGTTTTATACGCTGTCATGGCTCCTTGGCTTGATCCTTGGCCTCATGGGCTGGAAAGGCGGCGGCTATGGCAGTCGCATCGCACTTTTCTGGGCGCTGCTGGCGGCTTCACCGCTTGTCCTTATCAACGGGCTTGTGGCGGGGTTTGCCGGCCCGGGGCTGGCGCTGAGCGTGATTGGCCTTATCTGGTTCATCATATTTGCGTGGTTCTGGATGTCGGGCCTCGTCCAAGCAGGAAAGACCCCCGCATGATCGACTTTGCCAAGGACCTTTTTCGCGAGACCATCTTGGACCCGGCCGAGGCTGGGCGGCGCATCATGGCCCTGAACATGCCGGTCAATGCGGGCTGGATGTTGCTTGGTCTTGCTACGGTTCTGAACACGCTTTTGTTCTTTACCATGGACGCGCTCTTCCCTGCGCCCGACGCCTTGCCCTTCCTATTTTTGACGGTGCCGTGGCGCGTGGCGCTGACGATGTTCGTGGCTGTTTCTGTCTCGGTCGTGGCGCTTGCCCTGAGCGGGCGTATCCTCGACGGGCAGGGGCGCTTTGGCGACCTTCTCGCCATGGTGGCCTGGCTTCAGATGATGCGCGTTGCGCTACAGGTCGTCACGATCCTTCTCACACTGTTTGCTCCCCTGATCGGCGCGCTTCTGGCCTTTGGGGCCGGGATTTACGGCATCTGGATCCTGATCCAGTTCGTCAATGTTGCCCAAGGGTTTAAATCCATCGGCAAGGCAGTGATGAACGTCGTTCTGACCATGGTCGCCCTTGTCATGATACTCTCGCTTCTGCTCTCTGTTATGGGCGTCGCGATGATTGGAGTTCCCGATGTATGACGTCGAAAAAATCCGTGGCGATTTTCCGATTCTGTCGCGCGAAATAAACGGCAAGCCTCTGGTTTACCTTGATAATGGCGCCTCGGCGCAAAAGCCTAAGGTGGTCATCGACGCGATCACCAATGCCTATGCCCATGAATATGCCAATGTGCATCGCGGCCTGCATACGCTCTCCAATATCGCCACCGACAAATACGAGGCGGTGCGCGGCACCATTGCGCGCTTCCTCAATGCGGCGGACGAGGATGAGATCGTGCTCAATTCCGGCACCACCGAAGGCATCAACATGGTCGCCTATGGCTGGGCCATGCCGCGGCTTGAGGCGGGCGACGAGATCGTCCTTTCGGTCATGGAACACCACGCCAATATCGTGCCTTGGCATTTCCTGCGCGAACGGCAGGGCGTGGTGCTGAAATGGGTCGATGTAGACGCCACCGGCGCGCTCGACCCCCAAGCCGTGATTGACGCCATCGGCCCGAAAACCAAACTCGTCGCCGTGACCCAATGCTCCAACGTGCTCGGCACTATGGTGGACGTAAAGGCGATCACCGCAGGCGCCCATGCCAAGGGCGTGCCGGTTCTCGTTGATGGCTCGCAAGGGGCCGTTCATGCGCCTGTTGATGTGCAGGAGATCGGCTGTGATTTCTACGCCATCACCGGGCACAAGCTCTATGGCCCTTCCGGCTCTGGCGCGATCTATTGCAAGAAAGA
>JAAEZB010000096.1 GCA_018223085.1 Paracoccaceae bacterium | reverse complement strand
TGACGGCGCGGGATTTCTCGGTCACTTCCTCGCCTTCCATGATCTCAAAGCCTTGTGCCTCAAGGGCGCGTAGCCCGTGGATCATGATCTTGTCCACGGCGAGGCGATTGTTGCCGGGGGAATGCTCTTCGAGCAATTGGCGGACTTCGTTGGAGAAGGCATCGGCAGCGGGATCTATCTTGTCGCCACTGGAGAAGTAGAACATCGACGCGCCCGAGCGGGATTCGCGCACCAGCGGGTTGAATTTCGACAGGAAGGGCGAGTTCTTGTAGTCCCAGATGACCATATAGCCGTCGGCGCACAGGAGCAGGGCGCGGAACGGGTTGTGGGTATTCCACAGCTGCATATTCGTCGAGTCGGTGGCGTAGCGGATGTTGAGCGGGTCGAACATCAGAAGGCCCGCATAACCGCGATCCACGATGTGGCGGGTCAGCCGTTCCCAGCGGTAGCGGCGCATGGCTTGCAGGTCGGGAAGTTGCAGCCCGGCAGCGGCCCATTCATTGAGCGCAAGGCGGGTTGGGCCGATCTCGACCCGGTCCATGTCATTGGGGGTGTTGTCGCCGGTGCGGTCGCCCCGTGTCGGGTCGATCTTGCGGGTGTCGCGGTAGTGGTCGCGCATGGGGCGTCTCCTCTTCCTGATGAGAAAAGGGTGGCGCGCAAATTTTGGGCAATCCGCTCTGTTTGCGACCGTGTGCATGTCTTTTTTGGGCTGTGGCGGGTCTTGGGCGGTGCTAGGGTCCGGCCCATGAGCGAGATTTTACAGAAATCGGTGCCCTATGCGGCACTGGCAGGAGCGCGGTTGCCGGGGATTGCGCCGCTGGAGTGGGACGACTGGATCGTCGTGGACGAGGCCTACGCCGGGCAGATGGCGCGGCGGGAAGCGTTGCTTTCAGGGCAGCGCGCGGCGGTTCTGGCGGTGGATGAAAGCGCCGAACCTGCGGCGCGGGAGTTGCTTCATAAGGTGTTGGGCGTGGTTCTTGCACGCGAGGATTTTGCGCGCGAGGGCGATGTGGTGACCTGTCCCGATGGGCGGCAGGTGACGATTGATGAGGGCGACCCGATGGGGACGCTTGGCCGGTTGGTGCAGGAGGATTTCTGTCTTCTGGATAAACGCGGCGAGGAACATGTTCTTATTGGGGCGGTGCTTTGTTTTCCGGCAAGTTGGAAGCTTGCGGAAAAGTATATGCAGCCGTTGATTGGCATCCATGTGCCGGTGTCCGAGTATACCGAGGATTTGGCCAAGCGGGTGCAGCGGCTTTTTGACGGGGTGCGGGTGGACCGACCTTTGTGGCGGTTCAATGCGCTTTGGTATGATGACCCGGAGTTGCATCAGCCGCGATCCGCCAAAGACCCGAGGCGGGTTTCGCCGGGGGGCGAGGCGGGGCCGTATTTCCGGAGTGAAAAGCAATCTATCCTGCGCCTGCCGGAGACCGGTGTGGCGGTGTTTTCGATCCATACTTTCGTTGTGGCGCGTGAGGATATGCTCGCGGGTTAGAACGCGCCCATGGCGAGACCGGCGGCGAGGGCCTGACCCAAGCCACGGCAGGGGGCGAGATCATTCGCAGAGAGGGTTTTCTCGGCGAGGATGGCCTCGGGCGTTTGGGCATCGGTGTTGACGATCAGGGGCGGTTGCACCTCCTTGAGGCGCCAGCCGGTGGCGATACGGGCCAGTTGGCGGGCGGCGTTTGCGCCGTCGGAGCCTGCACAGATCATCTGGGCATAGGGGCGGCCTTCGATGCGGCCAAGGAGCGGGTAATAGCAGCGGTCAAACATCTCTTTCATCGCGCCGGAGAGGGCCGCGAGGTTTTCGGGCGCGCAGAAGAGATAACCATCGGCGGCGAGGAGGGCGTCAGGCGCTGCGTCTTCGGCCTTTAGGAGCGTGGTCGGCGTTTCGTCTTTGGCCGCCGCAAAGGCGGCCTCGGCCATCTGGCGGCTACCGCCGGTGCGGGAATGGTAGAGGATGAGAAGTTTGGACATAGGCGTAGGATAGCAGCCGGGGCGCGAAGGGGAAGAGGCGGCCTTTCGTTGAGGCCATCGTCTACTATCGCCCCGTCAGGGGCGCCGAATTGCAAGGATGTCCCTTTGAACGTCCATCAAATCATATTTCTTTGAAAGGTGTTTTCTGAGGCGGGTCAGCCGCTCCTCGGACAAATTGCTTTTCTCAAACAGAATGATTTTGGGTTGGGTCAGATGAATATCACACGCATAAATGACCTCATCATCGAACCCTTCGGCATCCACTTGCAGGACATCAATGATCGGTTCTTTTCCAAGGTCTTTGAGGAAGCTCGTCAACCGTTTGGACGGAACTGTCAGCTCGGCAATAAATTTTTCCGGGTTTTGTTCGTTTGGAAGGTGTTTTTGAACCCAGCGAAGAACGCTTTCGCGGTCGAAGGATGTGATCCCTGTGGGGGCCCGATAGGATGGCCAGTTGGCAGAATAGGGCGTTTTGAAACGGTCCCAGTATTCCGGGCGCACGGCATGTAGAGTGAGGGTGTCTTCATTTCCGACGGCCGCATTCACAATTTGGTGCGACGGATGAAAGCTATAATTCGCCTCCAAGATGGGGATCAGATACTCTTGGGGTTCAAATAGCGTGATATCCGTTTTGGTGTGCAGTCTGGTTTTGATCAAGTCGTATATCGGATCGCCATTCTTGCCATCGTTCGCGCCCACCACACATACCCGGATTGGTCGCTTTTGATGCGCAAGGGCGAGGATCGCCGTGCGATAGATCTGAGATTTGACAGCATTCATTTCCTGGCGAAGGCGCTTTACCTGTTTTCCGGGCTTTCCGTTGCCCGGGCCTTTCAGAGCTTGGCCATTCGGGTGTTTCCCAGCTATTTTGCGCGTTTCGGAAGCGTGTTCGGCCGGGGCGTCGATCTGTCTTAGTTTTTCTTTTCGAATGTCATTGGGCGTTTTCGTGATGGCTTGCGTCGGGTCACCGCCGAGCATCCAGTCCGCCGCCAAGAGGTTCTTCACATGGCGTGCGCGCGGCTCGCCAATGGCCTCGACCAAATCGAAAGGTGTTTCAGGATCTCCGGGATGATCGCTGTGCAAGGTGCGCACATGAAGAACTCTGGGGGCGCCCATGCTGGGCCGCCAGATGTCGAGAAGGTCCAGCCAGATACAGTTGTAAGCCGGTCCGAGGGTCACAAAATCCAGATCGCTCTGATAGAGCATTCTTCGAAAGGCGGGTTGGTCCCGAAAATTGTCTTTGGCTTGGAACTCCTGTTCCCAAGTCTCCATGAATTTTTGAACTTTGCGGGATGCTTTGACGGCCATAACACCGGTGTTGGTTGGATTAAGGCAAATCGGGGTTTTGCCGTCCCGTGGCGTCATTTTAGGGGTCTTGGTCACGCCCAAGGCAGCGGCCATGTCGTAGCGATCCAGAACCTCGAACATATCGGAAATGTCAGCGATCACGATCACATCTGTATCCATGACAATGGAGCGCTCGAACCGGGTTCGACGGATCGCTTCTATTTTTGGGCGGTGAGTGCTCTCTGAAAGCGCATGGATTTTGTCGAACACCGGGTCGTCGATCTCTTGATCGGTAAAGAGATCAATCTTTACGTCGGGCATGACCATCCGAATGGTGCGCGCGGCGCGGCGGGCGAGATCGGTATATAGCTTGCCAGTCGCGGGAAAGACGATGCCGCGGGAACCTGCTTCGACAGTATCCGGGAGCCTGTTTTTGTTTCTAATTGCTTTAAACATCCTGGCCGCCTTCGCCATCATTTTAGTGAATAGGCATTGCTAGCACGTGCGGCTTTGCACCGATACATTGTTGTGTCTCTGCTTCGGGGAAACCATGCTTGGCGTCCAGAGCGCGCAGGTCACGACGGGTGATGCATTCGATGATGGGTGGCGGGATGTCGAGGCAAAAGAAGTCGGGTTTGAGGCCAAACCTCTGGCTTGGTGCATGACATTCAGCGCGTTGTTGTCAGCTTTCCATCAGAAAAAGACTTTCGTCATTGGTTTGCCACTTCCCGTATTGGTGGCGATGTTTGTTCTTTTATCATGCATCTGATGTGGGCCTTGTCGGATGGCGGAAAAGTTTCACAAACACTCATCCAAACGAAAAAAGGGCGCCCCGAGAGGCGCCCTTTCCATTCACTGTCCCAAAGCTGATTAGCAGCTGTAGTACATGCCGAACTCGACGGGGTGGGGGGTCGTTTCGTAGAGTTCGACCTCTTCCATCTTGAGTTCGATGTAGCCTTCGATCTGGTCTTTGGTGAACACGTCGCCTGCGAGCAGGAAGTCGTGGTCGGATGCCAGAGCGTCCAGAGCCTCACGCAGCGAGCCGCAAACGGTCGGGATATCGGCCAGTTCTTCTGCGGGCAGGTCGTAGAGGTTTTTGTCCATGGCTTCGCCCGGATCGACCTTGTTGGTGATGCCGTCGAGGCCGGCCATCAGCAGAGCTGCGAAGCAGAGGTAGGGGTTCGCCGACGGATCGGGGAAACGTGCTTCGACGCGCTTGGCTTTGGGCGACTCGGTCCACGGAATACGCACGCAGCCCGAACGGTTGCGGGCCGAGTAGGCGCGCAGAACGGGAGCTTCGAAACCCGGAACCAGACGCTTGTAGGAGTTGGTCGAGGGGTTGGTGAAGGCGTTGAGCGTTTTCGCGTGCTTCAGGATGCCGCCGATGAAATACAGGGCTTCCTGGCTCAGGTCAGCGTATTTGTCGCCTGCAAAGAGCGGCTTGCCGTCTTTCCAGATCGACATGTTGACGTGCATGCCGGTGCCGTTGTCGCCGTAGATCGGTTTCGGCATGAAGGTTGCCGATTTGCCGTAGGACTGGGCCACGTTGTGGATGATGTACTTGTATTTCTGAAGTTCGTCGGCCTGTTTGGTGAGGCTATCGAAGATCAGGCCAAGCTCGTGCTGACAGGACGCCACTTCGTGGTGGTGCTTGTCGACCTTCATGCCGAGGCGCTTCATGGTCGAGAGCATTTCCGAACGGATGTCCTGAGCGTCGTCGGTCGGGTTCACGGGGAAGTAACCGCCCTTGAGGCCCGGACGGTGGCCGGTGTTGCCCATTTCGTATTCGGTGTCGGTATTCCACGAAGCGTCGATGGCGTCGACTTCGTAGGAGACCTTGTTGATGGTGTTCGAGAAGCGCACGTCGTCAAAGAGGAAGAATTCCGCTTCGGGGCCCATGTAGGCGACGTCACCAACGCCCGAGGACTTGAGGTAGGCTTCGGCTTTTTCGGCGGTGCCGCGGGGGTCACGCTCGTAGGCTTCGCCGGTGTCCGGCTCGACGATCGAGCAGTGGATGGCGATGGTTTTCTCGGCATAGAAGGGATCCACGTAGGCCGAAGTGGTGTCCGGGATCAGTTTCATGTCGGAGTTTTCGATGGATTTCCAGCCAGCGATGGAGGAACCGTCAAACATGAAGCCTTCTTCGAGGAAGTCTTCGTCGACAAGGTCCACGTCCACGGTCACGTGCTGGAGCTTACCACGGGTATCGGTGAAGCGGATATCGACATAAGCCGCTTCTTCGTCTTTGATCAGCTGGAGAACTGCGTCTGCGCTCATTCTCTTTGTCCTTCTGTTACGGATAGAATGGGGTTTGTGAATTAAAGGGCGTCCGAGCCGGATTCACCGGTGCGGATGCGGATGGCCTGTTCGACCGTGCTCACGAAGATCTTGCCGTCGCCGATCTTGTCGGTCTTGGCGGCGTCCACGATGGCCTCGATGGCGCCGTCGACCTGATCGTCGTCCAGAACCACCTCGATTTTCACCTTGGGCAGGAAGTCCACGACATATTCCGCGCCGCGGTAGAGCTCCGTGTGACCTTTTTGGCGACCAAAGCCTTTGACTTCGATCACGCTCAGGCCCTGGATACCGGCGTCTTGCAGGGCTTCCTTGACCTCATCAAGCTTGAACGGCTTGATGATTGCTTCGATTTTTTTCATCCGGGGACTCTCCTCACCTGACTAGTTGACCCTCGACAGATCACTTTCCCCCAAGGGCCACAATTGACTAGGCTCTGAGGGGGTGTCGCGTAAAGGCGATTCCCGACGGTGCGATTAAAAAATAGGCATATTGCGCAAAAATGGCGCTGAATTGAATCGCGAAAGGTCGCGGGATGAGCGAATTACTGACAGCTGCACAAATGCGCGCCATTGAAATGGCCGCAATTGAGTCGGGCGAGGTCACGGGGCTTGAGCTGATGGAACGCGCCGGGCGGGGCGTTGTCGAGGCGATTTTTGAGGAATGGCCGGAGCTTGCCAAGACATCGCATCGGGCGGTGGTTTTGTGCGGGCCGGGGAATAATGGCGGGGACGGGTTTGTCGTTGCGCGGCTCCTGAAGGAGTGGGGCTGGGAGGTGGAGGTGTTTCTCTATGGGGACGCCGAGAAGCTGCCGCCGGATGCGAAGGTGAATTATGAGCGGTGGTGTGAGATGGGGGCGGTTTTGCCTCTGGAGGACATGAAGGCCTTGCCTGCATATGAATTGCGTATCGATGCCCTCTTCGGACTGGGATTGCACCGTCCCATTTCCAAAGAGTTGGCCTTAGCGTTCTACAAATCACTTAGAGACGGAGAACATTCGGCACTCACTCCTATACCCAAGCGAGTGGCGATTGATTGCCCATCTTGCTTTGATCTGGATGGTGGGAAAGCGCTTTTTCCAGCCAAGATGTGGGAAGGGGACATTCACTTAGATTTTTTCGCTAATTTGACGGTAACTTTTCATGCACTGAAGGTTGGGCATCTGTTGAGTGGCGACTGGGATTACTGCCGGCGGGTTGTTGTTAAATCTATCGGTCTCGAGGGTCGCTTCCCGGAGGTGCCGCCAGACGATGTCGTCAAGTTGGTCCATGGTCCTTCTGATTACCTTGAGAAGGACGGCCTTCACAAGTTCTCCCACGGTCATGCCTTTATCCTGACCGGCAGCGCGGGGCGCACGGGCGCGGCGCGGTTGGCGGCGCGGGGGGCGTTGCGGGTTGGGGCGGGGCTTGTGACGCTTGGCGTGCCGGGCGAGGCGATGGCGGAGGTTGCGGCGCAGATCACGGGCGAGATGATGCGCGAGGTGGTGAGTCCGGCGGCGCTTCGGGAGGTGTTGGAGGACAAGCGGATCAATGCGCTGTGTCTTGGCCCGGGATTGGGCGTGCGGCAGGCGGAGGAGCTGGTGCCTGTGGCGTTAGAAGGTGGGTTGAAAACCCACCCTACGCGAGCCGTGGTTTTGGATGCGGATGCGTTGACGGCTTATGCCAAAGACCCGCAGGTGTTGTTTGATATGTTGCATGCGGGCTGTGTCCTGACCCCGCATGGGGGCGAATTTGCGCGGCTTTTCCCGGATATTGCCGAAGAATTGGCCGCACCGGCCACCAAAGGGCCAGCCTATTCCAAGGTGGATGCGACGCGGGAGGCGGCCGCGCGGGCGGGGTGTGTGGTTCTGTTCAAGGGGCCCGATACCGTGATTGCTGCGCCGGATGGGCAGTGTTCGGTCCATGCGGCGGTCTATGAGCGGGCCGCGCCGTGGCTTGCGACGGCGGGGGCGGGGGATGTGCTTGCCGGGATCATCACCGGGCTTCTGGCACGGGGTATTGGTCCGAAGCAGGCGGCAGAAACGGGGGCGTGGCTTCATGTGGAAGCGGCGCGGGCGTTTGGGCCGGGGCTTATTGCAGAAGACCTGCCGGAGATGCTGCCGAAAGTGTTTCGCGATCTGGGGCTTTAGGATACGATTTCCTCTCGCATCCGGGGAAAGGCTTTGCTAAGAGGCCCCGCAGTGCGGGTGTGGCGGAATTGGTAGACGCACCAGATTTAGGTTCTGGCGCCGCGAGGCGTGGGGGTTCGAGTCCCTTCACCCGCACCA
>JAAEZB010000095.1 GCA_018223085.1 Paracoccaceae bacterium | reverse complement strand
TGGCGGAGGAGGTGGGATTCGAACCCACGGTGGGCGTTAACCCACGTCGGTTTTCAAGACCGGTGCATTCAACCACTCTGCCACTCCTCCGACGTCCCCTCCCTAAGGCCCGCCGATTGATTCTAAAAGCCCCTCGCGCGTGTCTGCCTCGCGGGGAATTTCCGCCGATGCCCAAGCGCGCACTTTTCTTGACCTGCCCTTGCCGCTACACTGTCGCCAAAGCACGCCGCAGGCAGGGCGCGCTAAAAATAAAGACTGGGACATCCGGGCAGAAGAGGCGGCAGTAAGACACGCCCCCAAGACCCGGCAGGACACAACCTGAGACGAGGCAAAAGGCATCGCATGACACGCACGACACACCCGGCATTCATTCCGGCGCGACGGCTAAGCCTCGCGCTCATCGCGGCCTTGGCGCTCGCAGGCTGTCAAGACGGCCAGAGCTTCTCGGAAATGTTCAAACCCAAGCCCAAAGATGAACAGGCCGACACCCGCACCACGAAACTCGTCGAGCGCGACGTAGAGGCGCCCGAAATTTTCTCGGCAACCGAGGCTGGCCTCTGGGATGGCCGCCCAAGCCTTGGTGGCATCTGGGCCGCACATCCGGATGTGACCGACCCTGATCGCGTCATCATCCGCAACAATGCCAACGGCAAATTCGTCATCGGCGCGCTCTACCGTCGGGAACGTGAAATCCCCGGCCCCCGCATCCAGATTTCCGCCGATGCCGCCGCCGCCCTTGGCATGCTCGCCGGGCAACCGGTCGCGCTGAACGTAACCGCCCTGCGCCGCGAGGAAGTGGCCGAGGAACTCCCGGTCGAGACTGCAGACCTCAGCACCGAAGAAGTCGACACCGAGGCGCTTGACCCGGTCGCCGCCGCAGCCGCCGCGCTTGACGACACCGAAACCGCCGCCGCCCCGGCGCAGGCGGTGACCTCAGAAACCGCACCCGCCCCCAAGGCTTCGTCGCTGTCCAAACCTTATATTCAGATCGGCATCTTCTCTGTGCGCGGCAACGCCGACAATGCCGCCAATCAGATGCGCAACAATGGCATGGTGCCGCTGGTCAAGAAAATGACCAGCAAGGACAAAACCTTCTGGCGCGTTGTGGTCGGTCCGGCCACGAACTCCGCCGAGCGCAAGACGCTGCTGAAGAAAATCCACGGCACCGGCTTTACCGACGCCTACGCCGTCTCCAACTAGGCCCGACAGAGAGGACCCGCGCATGACCAAGGCCATCGCAACCGCCCTGACCGCCGCCCTGTTCGCCCTCCTTGGCCTGAGCCAGGCGTGGGCCTTCGATACGCGCGCCACAGCCGCCTATGTTGTGGATCAAGGCACAGGCACGGTGCTCCTGTCGAAAGATGCCGACACGCCTCTGCCCCCCGCCTCCATGTCCAAGCTGATGACCGTCTACATGGCCTTCGAGGCGGTGCGCGAAGGACGCCTGCGCCTCTCCGAAGACCTGCCCGTGTCGCAACACGCCATGAACTATGGCGGCTCAACGCTATTCCTGCGCGCCGGTGAACGGGTCAAGGTCGAGGACCTCTTGCGCGGCATCATTGTACTTTCGGGCAACGACGCTTGCGCCGTGATCGCCGAGGCGCTTTCCCCCGACGGCACCGAGGCGGGCTTTGCCCAGCTGATGACCCGTCGCGCCCGCACCCTTGGCATGGACAATTCGACTTTCGCCAACTCCAACGGCTGGCCCGATCCCGGCCAACGCATGTCGATGCATGATCTCGCCCTGCTGGCCAATCGTCTGCACACGGATTTCCCCGAATTCTACCCGATGTTTGCAGAGACCGAATTCCTCTTTGACGAAAAAGAGAACCAAAACCGCTATAACCGCAACCCGCTTCTCAAACTTGGAATCGGGGCCGATGGCCTGAAGACCGGCCACACCTCCGAGGCGGGCTACGGCCTCGTCGGCTCTGCCAAACAGGGCGATCGCCGCATCTTCTTTGCCATCACCGGCCTGCAAACCGCCAAAGCCCGCGCCGAAGAATCCGAGGCCATCGTCAACTGGGCCTTCCGCCAGTTCTCCGAGAAAACTCTCGTCAAGGCCGACACTCCCGTTGCCGAAGCCGAGGTATCAATGGGAAACGTATCGACCGTGCCGCTCGTCCCGGCACGGGACATCGAACTTCTCCTGCCGATCTTCGCTGACGAGAAGGTCACGGCCGAACTGCTCTACAACGGCCCGTTCAAGGCTCCCATCGCCAAGGATCAAGAACTCGGCACCCTGATTATCACCCCCGAAGGCATGCCCTCGGTGAGCGTGCCCCTCTATGCTGGCCAAGACGTGGCCAAGGGCGGCTTTCTCGTCCGTCTGCGCGCCGCAGCCAACGCGCTGCTTGGGCACGCGGGCCTAAAAATTGAGAGCACATCATGAGCGCCGCTGGGCGGTTCATCACTTTCGAGGGGATCGACGGCTCGGGTAAATCAACCCAGATCCGAACCCTTGCTGACTCCTTGCGCGCCGCGGGCCATGATGTCGTCCTGACCCGCGAACCCGGCGGCTCTCCGGGCGCCGAAGAAATTCGCCGCCTCGTTCTCGAAGGCGATCCCGACCGCTGGTCGGCGGAAACGGAAATCTTGCTTTTTACCGCCGCGCGCCGCGATCATCTCGAACGCACCATCCTGCCCGCGCTGGCCCGTGGCCAGATCGTCTTGTGCGACCGCTTCGCCGATTCCACCCGTATGTATCAGGGCCTTTCGCGCGGCGATCTGCGCGCCACCGTGGATCAGTTGCACAAGCTCATGATCGGGCGCGAACCAGACCTGACGATCCTCATCGACATGGACCCGAGCGTCGGCCTTGCCCGCGCCAAATCCCGTGAAACCGCCGAAGAACGCTTCGAAGATTTCGGCGAGCCCCTGCAACGCCAAATGCGTGCCGGGTTCCTTACCTTGGCCAAGGAATTCCCGGACCGGTTCCGCGTCATCGACGGCGCACGCGATATCGACACAGTTGCGGCCGACATCCTCGCCACCGTCATGGCTGACCTCGCATGAGCGCCGATGATCTTCCCGAAGCCGACCGCGTCGAAGGCGCCCCGCACCCGCGCGAAACCATGCGCCTTTTCGGACAAGAGACCGCCGAGGCTGGTTTTCTTGAAGCCTTCAATTCTGGTCGCCTGCATCATGCATGGCTCCTGACCGGCCCGCGCGGCACCGGCAAGGCCACGCTGGCGTGGCGTATCGCCCGCTTCCTCCTTGCGACCCCGATCACACAGGGAGGCGGCCTGTTCGGTGATGCACCGCCAACCTACGAGACGATGGACATCTCCCCCGACCACCCGGTCGCCCACCGCCTCCTCGCCCGGTCCGAGCCGGGCCTGCATTCGATCACCCGAAGCATCAACGAAAAAACCGGCAAGCTGCGCGACATGATCGTGGTCGATGATATCCGCAAGCTGACCCATTTCCTGACCATGTCCGCCGCCGATGGGGGCCGTCGTGTGGTCATCGTCGATGCCGCAGATGAGATGAACGTTAACGCCGCCAATGCGCTCCTCAAAATGCTGGAAGAGCCGCCCGCCAACACCACAATCTTCCTCATCTCGCACCAACCCTCGCGCCTTCTGCCGACGATCCGTTCCCGCTGCCGCGAACTGCGCCTGACGCCCCTCTCCCCCGAGGACATGCAACAGGCCCTCATGCAAGCCGGTGCCGATGAACGCGCCGAAACCCCGGCGCTTGCCGCGCTTTCTGCCGGGTCGGTTGGCGAAGCCATGCGCCTCATGCGCCTTGGCGGGCTTGAGATGTATGCCGAAATCGTCGCCATTTACGCGGGCGACCGTGGCCCCGACCGCCCCCGCGCTCTGAAACTCGCCGAGGCCGCCGCCACACGCGGTGCCGAGGATCGGTTCGACCTTCTTCTAACGATGTTCGATACCTTCCTTGCCCGCCTCGCCCGCACCGGTGCCACCGGCCAGCCGCCACACCCCGAGGCCGCCCCCGGCGAGGCCGATCTCCTCCTGCGCCTCGCTCCCAATCCGCATAAAGCGCGGGCATGGGCCGAGATCGCCCAGACAATCTCCGACCGCACCCGCCACGGTCAGGCGGTGAACCTTGACCCTGCTGCGCTCGTCCTAGATACGGTATTCAAGATCACTGAAACCGCCTCTGCGAGACCATGACCCACATTCCCCAGATCACCGACAGCCACTGTCACCTCGACTTCCCCGATTTCGAGGGACAGCTTGACGAGATCATCGCCCGCGCGGCCCGCGCCGGGGTGACCCGCATGGTCACGATCTGCACCCGCCTGCGCAACGAACCTTCCGTGCGCGCCATCGCCGAGGCCCACGCGCCCGTATTCTACGCCGCAGGCACCCACCCGATGAGCGCCGCCGAAGAACCTCTGGCAACCGTGGATGAGTTGATCGCGCTCGCGCAGCATCCGAAATTCGTCGGCATTGGCGAAACCGGGCTGGACTACCACTACACCGCCGAAAGCAAGGACATCCAAAAAGAGTCCCTGCGAATCCATATCACGGCGGCGCGCGAAACCGGCCTGCCCCTCATCATCCATTCCCGCGACGCCGACGAAGACATGGCCGCAATCCTCACGCAGGAACACGCAAAAGGCGCCTATTCCTGCGTGATGCATTGCTATAGCTCCGGCCCGGACCTTGCCAAAACCGCCGTGGATCTAGGCTTTTACCTCTCCATGTCCGGCATCGCGACCTTCCCCCGCTCCCAAGACGTGCGCGATATCTTCGCCGCCGCCCCGGTCGAGCGCATCCTTGTCGAAACCGACGCCCCCTATCTCGCGCCCCCGCCCCATCGCGGCAAGCGTAATGAGCCGGCCTATACCGCCCACACAGCGCAGGTCGGCGCCGAAGTCTTCGGCATGGACTACGCTGCCTTCGCTGCCCAGACGCAGGCAAACTTCGACCGTCTCTTCACCAAGGTTTCGTCCTACGCGGAGGCCGCATGAGCGCCCGTCTGACCTTTACCATCTTGGGCTGCGGCTCCTCCGGCGGCGTGCCCCGCCTTGGCGGTCATTGGGGCGATTGCGATCCCAATAATCCGAAAAACCGCCGCCGCCGCTGCTCCCTCCTGATCGAGCGCGAAAACTCCGACGGCAAGACCACTGTCCTCATCGACACCTCCCCCGACATGCGCAGCCAACTGCTTGATGCAGACGTTGGCAAGCTCGACGCCGTGGTCTACACCCACTCCCATGCCGACCATGTGCATGGCATCGACGATCTACGCATGATTGTCTTCAACATGCGTAGACGTCTCCCCGTCTGGGCCGACGGCCCGACACAGGACGCCCTCTATTCCCGCTTCGGCTATGCCTTCGTCCAACCCGAAAGCTCCCCCTATCCGCCGATCCTCAACATGCACACGATCAAGGGCGACGTGACCATTTCCGGCGAGGGCGGCGACATCACCCTGACCCCGGTCAAGGTCAATCACGGTAGCATCGACGCCCTCGGCTTTCGCGTCGAAGACCTCTGCTACATGCCTGACGTGGCCGAAATCTACGACGATGCCTGGGATCAGCTTCAGGATCTTGACTGCTGGATTCTCGACACGTTGCGCCGCACACCGCACCCGACCCATTCCCATTTCGAGAAATCCCTCGACTGGATCGCCCGCGCCGCGCCGCGCCGCGCGGTGCTAACCAACATGCATATTGATCTCGACCATGCCACGGTCGAAGATGAAACCCCCGATCACATCAGCGCCGCTTATGACGGGATGCAGATCACCTACGAGCTCTAAAACACATGCAAACGCTGATCTCGGTCATACTCCCTGTCTTCCTGGTGATCGGCTTTGGCTACGGTGCCGCCTGGCGCGGGGTTTTCTCTGAATCGAATGTCGACGGGCTGATGCGGTTCGCGACAAATTTCGCCGTCCCTGTCCTTCTGTTTCGCGCCATCGCCGGTCTTGACCTCTCCGCCGAGTTCGATCTCGCCCTTCTGGGCAGCTTCTATACCGGTGCATTCCTTTGCTTCCTCGCAGGCCTCTTCGGCGCGCATTTCCTCTTTGGTCGTGACTGGGAAGATGCGGTCGCCATCGGCTTTGTCTGCCTGTTTTCCAACTCGCTCCTCCTTGGCCTGCCGATCACCGAACGCGCCTTCGGCCCCGAAGCACTGGCTGGGAACTATGCCATCATCTCGATCCACTCGCCCTTCTGCTACGGTCTTGGCATCACGGTGATGGAAATCCTGCGCGCGCGTGGAAAATCCCCGGCAATGATCGCGCCCACCGTGCTCAAAGCGATGTTCTCTAATGCCCTGATCCTCGGCATCTCGCTCGGCTTTATCGTCAACTTTTCCGGCATTACACTGCCTGAACCTGTCTCCGTCGCCGTCGATCTCATGGCCCGCGCTGCTCTTCCTGCGGCTCTCTTTGGCATGGGCGGCGTGCTCTATCGCTACCGCCCCGAAGGCGACTTGCGCACAATCCTGTTCTGCTGCGTGATTTCTCTCGGCCTGCACCCCGCCATCGTCTGGAGCCTTGGCTCCTGGAACGGACTGGAAACCGCCGCCTTCCGCTCTGCGGTCCTCACCGCCGCCATGCCCACCGGCATCAACGGCTACCTCTTCGCCTCGCTCTATGGCCGCGCCCAGCGCACCGCCGCCTCTGCCGTTCTCATCGGCACTGCACTGTCCATCCTGAGCATATGGCTATGGCTCTTTACCCTGCCCTGATCCCACGAAAAAAGGCGCCGCCCCACCGGGCCGCGCCTCCAATTCTTCTTCTCGGAACATCTCAGGCTGCGCCGTCTTTACGCACCATCCATCCTGCGAGCTTCCAGCCCAGAACACCGATCAATGCCCCGAGATAGCCATCCAGCGCATAATGCCAGGCGAGCATTACCGATCCCACCATAATTACCACTAGGAAAACCGTCATCGCCCGGCCAAACCAACGCCCAAACGTATACGCATAAAGCGTCATCAACACGGTCGAGGCCACATGCATGCTCGGCATGGCGGAAATCCCGCGCGCCCGCCCATCGGCCACATAACCCTCCCAAAGCATCTCATGCACATCAAGCGCCCAGATGCGGCCAATCTCGTTATAGGCGTGCAGCGTCTCCATGAGCGGGGCAAACTCCGTCCCGAACCCAAGCCGCTCGTAATAGACCGGCCCCGCCGAAGACAGCAGCATCGCAATGACGTTGCCGCCAAAGAACCACACCAGCACGATCGCCACGAGATACCGGTAATGCGTGGCGCGCTTCTCCTTCGAGAAACAGGCAAGAATCACCGAGAAATACACAAGAAACAGCCAGCCATGATAAGCAGCATTGACCACCGTCGCGACCATTGGTGTGCCGATGAGACCAAGGGCGATCTCATACGGATTAACCCCGAAATGCAACGCGCGGTCCCATTCAGCAAAGGTCACATCCCAGGAAAACGGGTTCACATAGGGAATGGCGAATTTCAGATAAGCAAAAGAGCCCATGAAGAACATGAAGGTCACAAGGCTCACAAGGCCCGTGCCCATACGCTCTACATCAAAGAAGATGCGCCGCGCATCGCCCACCATATGGTGTATCGGGCGTTTGGGACGCACCACCACAGCGAGATAGCCAAACCGCCCCAGCATCAACAGGATGAGAAAACCCGGAATTAGAGACGTGAACAGCATCATCAAAGCGGCGAACGTCTGCGACTCGTAGGGAACACCGATCACCTCGCTCACATAGAGCGCCATCGCGATCGTCACAGCAACGCATCCGATCAAAAGCCGGTTGCCTATAAGCATCCGCGGCCAACGGAACGAAGAAGATCGGGAAATATCAGCCTGCATTGTCACGGGTTTTGCCTCCATCCATGTCTCAGGGGCCAGTATCCCGGAAAAAAGGGCAAGGATGGGGCAGGATTGGGAAAGCTTTGCGAGACAGGCTAAACCTATCCGAACAAAGAGTTTTTCAATCTCGGGAGAGAGATGGTGCGGTCGAGAAGACTCGAACTTCCACGGGAGTTACCCCACAGCGACCTCA
>JAAEZB010000144.1 GCA_018223085.1 Paracoccaceae bacterium | reverse complement strand
GTTTCGCCCCGTCGAGGCCAAGGAGCGAGACAAAGGTTGCCTTGCCCGCGTCGGCATCCTTGCCCACGGCCTTGCCGACGGTGGCGGCATCGCCTTCGACATCAAGGATATCGTCGGCAATCTGAAACGCGAGGCCAAGGTCGGCTGCATAGCGGGCCAGTGGCGCGGTATCAGCGCGCGCCATAAGGGCACCTGCGGTCGCGGACCAGGCGATCAAGGCGCCGGTTTTCCCGGCCTGAAGATGGGTGATTTCCTCAAGTGTCAGCGGCGTATCTGCGGTCTCTGCGGCGATGTCGAGGGCCTGACCAAGGACCATGCCTTGGGCTCCAGCGGCGCGCGCGAGGCTTAGCGTCAGATCGGCGCGCACGGTGGCGTCCGGGTGACACTCCGGGCGGCTCACGCATTCAAAGCCAAAGGTTTGAAGCGCGTCCCCGGCGAGAACGGCGGTGGTCTCGTCCCATTTCACATGCACCGTTGGCAGGCCACGGCGCAGGTCGTCATCATCCATGCAGGGCAGATCGTCATGGACTAGGGAATAGGCATGAATCGCCTCAATCGCCGTGGCGGGCCAGATGGCGTTTTCCGCGGCAACGCCATGCAGGCGCGCGCTTTCGAGGACGAGAAAGGCGCGCAGGCGTTTGCCACCCGCGCTCGCATAGCGCATGGCGGCGACCACGGGTAAATCCCCGAGCGGCGCCAGCGACGCATCAAGATGTGCCTGCACGAGGGCGGCACTCTCTTTGAGGCGGGTTTGGAACACGGGATTACATGCCTTCGACGGGTTTCAGGCCTGTGGGGTTGCCATCGCCATCAAGGGTAATCGCGGCGACTTTTTCCTCGGCTTCCTTTAGCTTGGTCTCGCAGCGTTTCTTGAGCAGCGCGCCACGTTCATAGAGCGCGATGGATTCTTCAAGCGCCACGTCGCCGCGTTCGAGCTTGCCGACGACTTGTTCCAGTTCGGCCATGGCCTGTTCAAAGCTCAGGCTGTCTACGGGCGTGTCACTCATCCGGCTTTCTCCATCAATACGCTGACATGGGCGGCGGTCGATGCCGCCAGTGCGCTAAGATCATATCCGCCCTCAAGAGTCGAGACAACGCGGCCTTCGCAATGTTTTGCGGCAATGTCGCAGAGGCGGGTGGTGAGCCAAGTGTAGTCGTCTTCGGTCCAGAGGGTCTGGGACAGGGGGTCGGCGGCGTGGCAGTCGAACCCGGCAGAGATCAGCAGGAGTTCGGGCGCGAAGGCGTCGAGCCGGGGAAAGGCGATGTCCTCATAGGCGGCGCGCATCTCGGCGGTGCCGGAGCCGGGGGCGAGGGGGATGTTGACGATCTGGCCATGGGCGCCCTGTTCGGAAGGATCGCCGGTTTCGGGCCAGAGGGGCATTTGTTGTGAGGTAATGACGAGGGCGCGGGGTTCGTCCCAGAGGAGCGCCTGCGTGCCGTTGCCGTGATGCACGTCGAAATCGACGATGGCGACGCGGGAGAGGCCGTAGGTGTCCATGGCGTAATGTGCGCCGAGGGCGACATTGCCGAAGATGCAAAAGCCCATGGGGAGGGATTGCTCGGC
>JAAEZB010000094.1 GCA_018223085.1 Paracoccaceae bacterium | reverse complement strand
GGCCACGCCATCCACCTTGAGCCGCGCGAGAAAGACCGCCTGCGCGAGGTCGGTGCCGGGCTGATCCACTGCCCCACGTCCAATACCTTCATCGGTTCCGGCCTGTTTGACATGCAGGGCCTCATGGCCGATGGCCAACGCGTCGGGCTGGCAACGGATACCGGCGGCGGATCGTCTTTTTCTATGCTGCGCACCATGGCCGCGGCCTACGAGATCGCCCACCTGCGCCACAACTCGCTCCACGCCGCACAGCTTCTCTGGCTCGCCACTGCCGGTTCGGCCAAGGCGCTGCACATGGAGGATAAAATCGGCAATATCGCCCCCGGCATGGAGGCTGATCTCGTTGTGATCGACCTCGCCTCGACGCCGGACATCGCTCAACGCACCGCCCGCGCCGAAACCATCTGGGAGGCGCTCTTTCCCACGATCATGATGGGCGATGACCGCGCCATCCGCGCCACATGGATCAACGGCTCACAGGCGCTCTAGTCGATCCGCACACCGCGCCGCCCGGCAAGGTCGGTCACATATTGCCATGCAACACGCCCTGACCGTGCCCCGCGCGTCGCCTGCCACTCAATCGCCTCTGCGCGCAGGGTCGCATCATCAATCTCGATCCCAAACGCATCGCAATAGCCCCGGATCATGGCGAGATAGTCATCCTGACCACACGGATGGAAGCCAAGCCAGAGGCCGAACCGATCCGAGAGAGATACTTTCTCTTCCACCGCCTCGCCCGGATTGATCGCGCTTGAGCGTTCATTCTCAATCATGTCGCGCGGCATGAGGTGGCGTCGGTTCGACGTGGCATAGAAAATCACGTTATCGGGCCGCCCCTCGATCCCACCATCAAGCACCGCCTTGAGGCTCTTGTAATGCTGGTCATCGTGGCTGAACGACAGGTCATCACAAAACAACAGGAACCGCGCCTCGCTCTCACGCAAAAGGTTCAACAGACGCGACACACTCGGCAAGTCTTCACGCTGTAATTCCACGATCTTGAGCGGCAGCTCCTGACGCAAAACCTCGGCATGGATCGCCTTCACGAGCGAGGATTTCCCCATCCCCCGCGCGCCCCACAAAAGCGCGTTGTTGGCCGGAAGGCCGCGCGCGAATTGCACCGTATTTTCCAAAAGCGTGTCGCGCGTCCGCCCAAGCCCAACCAAAAGCGACAGATCCACCCGGTTGACGTTTTTCACCGGCTCAAGCCGATCCGGCTCCACATGCCAAACAAACGCCTCTGCCGCATCAAAATCCGGCGCTGCCACCGGCGCAGGTGCCATCCGTTCCAACGCCTCGGCAATACGGCTCAGGGTGTCTTGGTCCATGTCTCTCTCCATCTCGCGGCTCCCCGGTTTGAACCACGAAGCCCCGCCCTCGACAAGAGGCGCAACAAACGAAAAAGGCGCGCCCCTCGGGACGCGCCTTCTTATCTCGGGATCAACGCGGATCAGTTGGTCTTGTCGACCATCCCATCGTCCTCGTCGTTCTCCGCCTCAAGCTCTTCATCGAACTCTTTCAAAAGCGGATCATCTTCCGGGTCTTCCTCGTCCTCAAAGGGGCGTTTCGCGGCCGGGGTCTCTTCGGCCTCATCGGCGACCTCGTCCTCGTCGTCGTAATACCCTTCGGCCCGAAGCTGCGCCTCGCGCTTTTTCTCGACGCGCCGCACAAGGAAGATCGACACCTCGTAAAGACCATAGACCACCGTGAACAGGATCAACTGCGTGACAACATCCGGCGGGGTCACAAGTGCCGCAAGCACAAGAATACCCACCATGGCGTATTTACGCACCGACCCAAGCCCGTCCGCCGACACAAGCCCCGCCTTGCCCATCAACGTGAGAAGCACCGGAAGCTGGAAACACAAGCCAAAGGCGATGATGAATTTCAGCGTAATATCAAGGCTTTCGTTCACCTTACCAAAGAAGGTGACCTTGATCCCCTCCTGAGTCTCGGGCACGACCACGGCATCCGCAGGCAGATCAGGCGCCTCCCCGAGCAGGTTGGCAAAGATCGAACTCACATCGGCAAAGCCAAGGAAGAACGACATCGCCAGCGGTGTAACCACGAAATGCGCGAACCCTGCCCCAAGAAGAAACATAAACGGCGAGGCGACCATGAACGGTAGAAAGGCCCCCTTCTCGTTCTTGTAAAGCCCCGGCGCCACAAACCGCCACATCTGGAACGCGATGACCGGAAAGGCCATGGCAAAACCAAACACCATCGAGATGCGGAACAGCGTGAAAAGATATTCCTGCGGCGAAGTATACTGAAGCGTCGGCGACGGATCCCCAAGCGCCCGAAGCGACGCCTCGATCGGCGACAGCAGGAAATTGAGGATATGCACCGCAATGAAATCACCGCCAATCGGGATAAAGCAGATCGTGATCCCCACAAGCAGTGCAAGCACAGACCGGATCAGCCGCGTGCGCAGCTCCGCCAGATGCTCGATCAGCGGGGCGGAGCTATCCTCCATCTCGTCGGTGCTGCTCATACTTTATCGTCCTTCTCGGCGGGCGCGTCCGGTGTCTCCACCTCTGCCGCCGCAGCCGCCGCCTCGGCGGCCTCTTTTTCTTTGGCGATCCGTGCCTCGGCCTTGGCCGTCGTCGCTTCACGAATCTTGCGGGCCGCTTCGGCGCGTTCCGCTGACAATTTTCCGGTCTCGCTCTCGGGGTCGATATCCGTCATCGACTTGGCGTGCTCCCGGATTGCGTCCGAGGCCGACTTCACCGGATTAGCCGCCTTGTTGAGCCCATCTGTGGCGCTCTTGAGGGAATCCGTGACATCTTTCACGCCCGCCTGATCCGCAGCCTGGTTCATAGCGCTGGAAAACTCCCGCGCCATGCCCTTGGCCTTGCCGACAAATTGACCGACCCGCCGGAAAAGCACCGGAAGGTCTTTAGGCCCCACAACAATCAACGCCACAACGCCAATCACCAGAAGCTCTGGCATACCGAGATCAAACATGGCCGATTAGCCCCCGTTTCAGACTTTGTCTTTTTCGTCTTCTGGGGTGACGTCTTTGGCGGCCTCGGCCTTTTCTTCTTCAAGCTCGGCCTGACCCTCGTTGATGCCCTTCTTGAACGAAGTGATACCCTTGCCCACTTCGCCCATCAGGCCCGAAATCTTGCCGCGCCCAAAAAGCACCAGCACAACAATCGCGATGAGAAGGATGCCCGGAAGGCCAATGTTCCCAATTCCCATAGTCTTTCTCCCATGTCTCTGCGGCTCGCCCTGAAGCCGTTCAAAAAATCCAGACCAATTTCTAGTCCGTCCACACCGGAACGAAAAGCGGCAATCGGTGCCTGTTTCGTCCTTTTTAGGCTGTTTTTCGCCCCTCTTTTGTCAGCAGCTTGTCAGTTGACAGGTTTTTGTCAGTATAGCTGCAATTCCCTCAAGAGAATCACCTGTGATGAAACGCTCCGAACGGCTCTATGCCCTGATCGAAATCCTCAAGGATGGCCGCCTACACCGGGCCGAAGATATGGCCGCGCGCCTCGATGTGTCGGTGCGCACGATCTATCGCGACATGGACACGCTCGCCGCCTCCGGCGTCCCGGTCGAGGGTGAGCGCGGAGTCGGCTATTCCGCCCGCGCCGCCATCACCCTGCCGCCCCTGAACCTGACCGAAACCGAGCTTGAGGCGCTGCACCTTGGCCTTGCGGCTGTGGGCAACGGCGTTGACGGCGATCTGCGCGCCGCCGCGCAGAGCCTTTCGGCCAAGATCGACGCCGTCCTCCCCGAAGACCGCCATGGCGCGCCGAAATCCTTTGGCTTTGCCGTCTACCCCTTCGCCGATGCCGCCGAGGGTTTTCGCCACCTGACCACCCTACGCGCGGCCATTCGAGGCCGCCAAAAGCTGCGCCTGACCATGCAGGATGGCACGGCGCGCGACGTGCGCCCGCTCAAACTCGATTATTGGGGCCGGGTCTGGACCTGCCTTGTCTGGTGCGACACAACCGGCGATTTCGCCACCCTGCGCGCCGATCAAATCACCGAAGTGGCCGTCCTGCCCGGTCTCTTCGTGGATGAACCCGGCAAACGCCTTGAGGATTACCGCGCCGGGCTTGACTAGGCGCGCTGCCCCCGTCACACGCTGACCGCATGTCTTCTGTGCTCAAACTCGCCTCGGCAAGCCTTCTGATCGGCATTCTCGTGCTTGGCCTCAAGCTTCTGGCTTGGTGGGTGACAGGCTCGGTGGCGCTCTTGTCCGATGCGCTCGAAAGCATCGTCAACGTCGCCACGGCCATCGCCGCGCTGATCGCCATCCGCGTCGCTGCCCGGCCCGCGGATGTGAACCACCCCTTTGGCCATCACAAGGCCGAATTCTTCAGCGCCGTGCTTGAAGGTCTCCTGATTATCGTCGCCGCGCTGGTCATCCTGCGCGAGGCCTATCAGGGCATCATGACCCCGCAAGCCCTCACCGCCCCGATTGAGGGCCTGCTCATCAATGGCGGTGCCACCGCGCTCAACGGGCTTTGGGCCTTTGTCCTCGTCCGCCAAGGTCGCACGCTCAAATCCCCGGCCCTCGTTGCCGATGGAAAACATCTGTGGACCGACGTGCTCACCTCTTTCGGCGTCGCCCTCGGCGTGCTGCTGGCGATTGCCACCGGCTGGTGGATACTCGACTCCCTGATGGCCGCGCTTGTGGCGTTGAACATCCTGTGGACCGGCTTCAAACTGGTCAAATCTTCCCTGAGTAGCCTGATGGACGAGGCCGTCCCCGAAGACACCCTAGCCCTCATCCGCGACACCATCGCCAGCCACTCCACAGGCGCGGTTGAATCCCACGACCTCAAGACCCGCCACGCCGGCCCCGCGACCTTTGTCGAGTTCCACCTTGTCGTGCCCGCTCAGATGACCGTCTTTGACGCCCATGAAATCTGTGACCGGATCGAAGACGCGCTACACCGCGCCATCCCGCAGGCGCAGGTCACGATTCATATCGAACCAGAGCATAAATCCAAGGAAAGCGGCATTATCCTACCGGACGACGCCTAGCCTTTCGCGCGAAACACGAAACACCGATCCCGCCGCAGCATAAGCCATAAAGGTGTGCCCGGTTTGGGCAGGAACACATTGGGCACCGTCGCCTTGAGCGTCGATCCGTCGTGATCCATGCGGAATTCCACAAGGCTTTCGGTCCCCATGAACCGCGCCCGCTCCACCACGCCGCGCGCCGCGACCCCGTCTCCCGGCGTCGGCAGCGGCCCTTTGCCGTGCCGGTCGAAATCGAGCTTGAGATGCTGAGGCCGGATCACGATCTCCACATCCTCGCCATCCTCGAACCCCGGCGTGAGGAACTGGCCAAACGGCGTATCCGTCAATGCGCCGTTGCTCTTGCCCCGGATCACATTGATATCGCTGAAAAATGCCACCGCCGCCTTGTCCACCGGCGCATTGTAGATGTTATAGGGCGCGCCCTGCTGCACGATCCTGCCGTCCCGCATGAGCGCGATCTCATCCGCCATGCGCAGCGCCTCTTCCGGCTCATGCGTCACCAGCAAAACCGCCGTATCCTCATCCTTGAGGATCGCCAGCGTCTCGTCGCGAATACCATCGCGCAGCCGGTTATCCAGCCCCGAAAACGGCTCATCCATGAGCATGATCCGCGGCCGCGGTGCAAGGGCACGGGCCAGCGCAACCCGCTGCTGCTCGCCACCCGAAAGGCTATGGGGGTATTCGTCGATGGTCCATTCAAGGCCCACCTTGGCAAGCAATTCCTCAACCCGCGCCCGTTTCTCGGCCTTACTGCCCTTCAGGCCAAACGCCACGTTCTCGGCCACCGTCAGGTGCGGAAACAACGCGAAATCCTGAAACATGAGACCGATATGGCGCCGCTCCGGCGGCACCCGGAACACCGTGTCACAGATCAGATTGCCATCGACATAAATCTCGCCGGAATCCTGCATATCGACCCCGGCGATGATCCGCAGCGTGGTCGATTTCCCGCATCCCGACGGCCCCAGAAGACAGGTCACATGCCCCGGCTGAATCGTGAGAGACACCCCATCAACCACATCGCGGTCGCCAAACCGGCGGTGAAGGTTGCGGATTTCAAGTCTGGGAGGGGGCTGCGTCACGTCGGTCCCTTAGTAGCGTTTCCGATCCCATCTGAGCGAAAGGCTCGGGAATTCCCCGACCCTTACCAGCCCCCCTCGCGGCTCGCAACCCTGCCCCAATTACAGGGTCGCGTTGACCGCACCGCCATCAAGCAAAAGATTCTGCCCGACAATGAACCCGGCATGCTGCGAACACAGGAAAGCACAGGCTGCGCCAAATTCCTGCGCCGTGCCATACCGGCCCGCCGGGATCGTGGCACAACGATTGGCCTTGGCCTCTTCCATGGAAATCCCCTGCTGCTGCGACACCCCGGTATCAAGCGACACCGCGCGATCCGTGGCATGAATCCCCGGCAAAAGGTTGTTGATCGTGACACCGCTGCCCGCAACCTGCCGCGCTGTGCCCGCGACATAGCCCGTCAACCCGGCCCGCGCCGAATTCGACAGGCCCAGAACCGCAATCGGCGCTTTCACGGATTGCGAGGTGATATTGACCACCCGGCCCCAGCCCTTTTCCATCATCCCCGGCACAAGCGCCTTCATAAGCGCAATCGGCGCCAGCATGTTGGCATCAAGCGCCTTGATGAAATCGTCGCGTTCCCAATCCGACCACATGCCCGGAGGCGGGCCGCCCGCATTGGTCACCAGAATGTCGACCCCTTCGGCCGCCTTGAGAACAGCCGCCTGCCCCTCAGACGTCGTCACATCCGCCGCGACCGTCTCAATCGCAACCCCGAACCGCTCTCGCAGATCCGCCGCCGCCGCCTCAAGCGCCTCAACGCCACGCGCATTCATCACAAGATCAACCCCCGCCTCGGCCAGCGCCTCTGCACAGCCGAATCCGAGCCCCTTGGACGAGGCACAAACCAGTGCCCGTTTACCTTTGATTCCAAGATCCATGTCATCACTCCCCTGTTCGTTCGACACCAAGTAGCGCAAATTCAATCAAAACCGCCAGCAAAATGCCGAGGCTGTGGCCACATACTGCCATATTCCTCTGGCACGACTTGAACATCGAGGAGCAAAGAGAGAAAAGCATTAAATGCCGTCGCCAAGAGCCCATACCGCGCTTCCTGCCCAACATCTGCCCGTTTATCGGGCCGAAGCCTTTCGTGTTACCAATGGCGCGAACCTTGGCGACGCCCTGTCCTTTGCCGATGAACTGATCCCGGACGACATCTACGAACTGACCACCAGGACCGAGGTCCAGAGCCTCGCCATGCGGGTCGGTGACGGCAATGCCTATCGCATCAGCGACGAAAGCGCCCTTGGCACACCCGGTGCCGCGCTGCACGCCGATTGCGTGGTGACCGTGATGCCGCCGACCGGCGAAACGGTCGAGATCGTGGTTCTGGTCGAAGTCGACGCCGAAGGCCACGTCGCCCAGATTTACGCCGCCCCCCTCGCCCCTCTCTCGACCAAAACGCCCTATACCCTCGTTGGGATCGACCGCGAGGCCGCACGCCTGCGCATGGCCCAACTCGCCTGCGTAAGCTTCACCCGCGGCACCCGCATCACCATGGCCTCCGGCGAACAGAAACCTGTCGAAAATATCTGCCCCGGTGATCTTGTCCTGACCCGCGATGACGGCCCGCAAGAGGTGCGCTGGATCGGCCATCTCACCATGCGCGCGCATGGCGAATTTGCCCCCATTCTCATCACCAAGGGCACACTTAACAATGCTGGCCCCCTCACGGTGAGCCCCGACCATCGCCTCTTCATCTATCAGCGCCATGACCATATCGGCGCCGGCCGCTCGGAACTGCTCGTCCGGGCGCGCCACCTTGTGAACGGCGAAACCGTCTTTACCCAAGAGGGCGGTTTCGTCGACTATTTCCAGATCCTCTTCGACACACACCAAATCATCTTTGCCGAAGGGATCAGCGCCGAAACCATGCAGGCCGATCAGCGCACCCACCCGGTCCTGCCGCGCGAAGTGGAAAAGCGGCTGGCCGCCCTCTCCAATAGCGCCCCCGGAAGCGCCACGCGCCGCGCCTTCGAGATTCAGGAAACCCTCCTCAATCGCCCCGACGCCGTCGACCTCCTGCGCCGCGCCTCGTC
>JAAEZB010000143.1 GCA_018223085.1 Paracoccaceae bacterium | reverse complement strand
GCCATCTGGGCTTCTGGCCGGACGAAACTCATCTCGGTGATCCAAGCTGGACCGGTGGATCAAGGAAGGCGACACGATAATCGCCCACCCGCTGAAAGCCGATCTTTTCATAAATCCGCGCCGCGGCGTCCGACCCGGCAAAAAGGATTGCCCGCGCAAATCCCTCTTCGCGCAATTCGGCCAACTGCGCCGTGACGACCTGCGCCGCAAGCCCCTGCCCTCGCATATCGCGTCGCACGAATACGCCGCCGATCTGCACCGCATGCCCCGCGTGCGCATTAACCGCGCTCATCGCCACCGACCCATCTTCCCCCTCAAGAAGCCATACCGTCTCCGAGGCAATCGCCTCCTCGGCGCGGGTTTCAAGCGGGCGCATATCACCGCCCTCGCCTAGCCCGTTATCCTCGTCCAGCTGCTGGAACCACTTCATGAGAAGCGCCTTGTCCGCCGCCTCGGGCGCGCGCACCTGCGCATTGTCGCCCCCCACCTGCGCAAGCTCGATCATATAAAGCGGATCGACATCATTGACCTTGAGCGCCCCGGTCTCAAACGGCAACGCCTCAAGAATTGTCGCGACCTGCTCGGCCTCGCCCGTCATGCCGCGCAAGACATAGCCCTGCAACAAATGCGCATAGGTCTGCGCTTCGGTCGCGCCGATTCCCGGCAACTGGCACAGAAGCATCCCGCCATTCGTCGCCCCGAAAATCCCGGTGATGCCGTCGCCGGTCTCACGTAGGAAAAACGCCGTGCCGTAGGGATGCTCGCGATTGTCGACGCCATAGGTCTCAAGATTGCCCAACAAGAACATGGAGGACGCAATCCGCCCCTCAAGAAACGCCATCATCGCCGGGATGTCTTTTTCTTCGGCTTTGCGGATCATGTCCGATCTCCCCCCCAATCTCCCAATGCCTGCTGCCAAACCGTCATCGCCGCAACCGCCGCCGTATCGGCCCGCAAGATGCGCGGCCCAAGGCTCACCACATGCGCAAAGGGCAACGCCTTCAACCGTGTGCGTTCCGCTTCGGAAAACCCGCCTTCCGGCCCAATAAGAATTGCCCAAGGCCCCGCACCCGCCGCGCCAAGCGCCTTCGCCGCGCCAACCTCGGCCTCATCACAGAACATGAGCTGCCGCCCCTCGGGCCAATCGGCCAACACCCGGTCAAGCTTTTGTAAATCCATCACCTCGGGAACAAAGGTGCCCCCGCATTGTTCGGCCGCCTCGACCGCATGCGCCTGTAACCGGTCCTGCCGGATGCGCTCGGAATTGGTGAAATCCGTCTGCACCGGCATGATCTTGGCCGCGCCCATCTCGGCGGCCTTCTCAACGATGAAATCCGTGCGCGCCTTCTTGATCGGTGCGAACATGAGCCAAAGGTCCGGCGGCATCTGCAACGGCTTGGTCTGTTCCTCACAGGTCAACACACCACCGCGCTTACCCGCCTGCGCCACAACACAGCGCCACTCTCCATCCACACCGTTAAAAAGCAGCACCGGATCGCCAACAGCCATCCGCATCACCCCAAAAAGATAATGCGCCTGCTCCCGGCTCAGAGGAACCGATTGCCCTTCCCCCAACGGGTGCTCTACAAAAAGCCTGACTTTT
>JAAEZB010000093.1:4471-8649 GCA_018223085.1 Paracoccaceae bacterium | reverse complement strand
AGGAGATGGACCGGGTTAGTCAGGGGATGATTGACGGCTGTGCCAATTATGCCGGCGACCCGGAGGTGGAGGCGCATTGCCATGACTGCACCGCTTCGATTGATCGCCACATTGATGAACGGATGGCAGAGCTTGTCGATGCGCCGGATTATTCGCTCTTGTCGGTGCAGATGCAGGCGGGGCTATCCGATGCGCAAATCCGGGCCAATGTGAAGCTTGCCATATCGGGCGGGCAGAATGAGCCGCGTGATGCGATTGCGGGGGCGGTCTGGGCGATGGTGCAGCATCCCGAGCAGTTGGAAATGGTGCGGGCGGGCGCGGCGACGTGGCTTCAGGCGTTCGAGGAATATGCGCGTTGGATTTCGCCCATCGGCATGTCGCCCCGGCGTGTGGCGCAGCGGGCCGAGATCGAGGGCGTGACATTTGAGCCGGAGGACCGGGTATTCCTCATGTTCGGATCGGGGAACCGGGATGAGGATGTGTTTGAGCGCCCGGAGATTTTCGACATCACACGCGACCTTGGGCCGTCGATCAGTTTCGGGGCAGGGCCGCATTTCTGTGCCGGGGCGTGGGCGTCGAAATGTTTGATTGCCGAGGTGGCCTTGCCGATGATTTTTGACCGGCTTGGGGGGCTATGTCTTGAGGGCGAGACACGGTTTGGCGGCTGGGCGTTTCGCGGGCCACTGACTATGCCGGTGGCATGGGATCAGGTCAGATAGAAGAGCAGCGCCGAGAGGGTCACGAAGGCCACCGAGGTTGCCATGAGCATGGCGATGGAGGCGACGCCCTGTAGCCCGTGTTCCTGTGCAAAGACGGTATAGATGCCGAACATCGGGATGGCGGCGGAGAGGATCACCGCGGCAAAGAGATCGGGCGGCAGGGTGAAGATGCCGAGGCTCGCCAGCGCCGTTGCGGCGATTGCGACCATGGCCGGGTGCAGGAAGAGTTTGGCCGAGGCGATCTGGGCCGCGAGGCGCCAGTTGCCTTTGAGCGGCAGACCGACCAGCGCGCCGCCAATCACGATCAGCGACAGGGCCGAGGCGGATGCGGCGAGCATTTGGAACAGGCGGCTTAGAGGGGCCGGGATCGGCACCGACAGGAGCGAGGCGGCAAGGCCAAGGAGGAGGCCAATCACCATGGGCCGTTTCAGCACCCCAAGGAGGATCATGCCGATACGGCGCAGGAGCGCCATGTCCGACCCGCCCCGCGCCATGTCGAGGAGGATGAGGCAGATCGGGATCAGGAGCACATTTTCCACAAGCATATTGAGCGCGAGGATCACGGCGGCATGGTCGGGAAAGACGAGGAGCATCAGCGGAAAGCCGATAAAGCCCGAGTTGGGGCAGGTCGATCCCATAACGGCAATGGCGCGGCGCCCTTTGTCGGGGGCGGTTGCCGAGAACCAGAGAAACGCAATGGTGATCGTGGCAAGCCCGCCAAGGGCGAAGGCGGTCATATAGGCGGGGTTCAGGACTTCGGCGAAATCCCGGCTCGCCACCGCATGAAAGAGGAGCGCCGGAAGCGCGATATCCATCACATATTTGCCCAGAACCTGAAGATCGGCGGGTTTGAACCAGCCGCGCCGCACTGTGAGATAGCCGATGGCAATGGCGGCGTAGATCGGGAAGGTGATGGAGAGGATCGCGCTCAAGGCGTTAGCCGATCTTGCCGCGGTTCTCGCCAACCTGTCCGCGATGCAAGAGCAGGTGGTCGAGGATTACGCAGGCCATCATCGCCTCGCCCACGGGCACGGCGCGGATGCCGACGCAGGGGTCATGGCGGCCTTTGGTGATGACCTCGATGGGGGTGCCGTCTTTGCGGATGGAGCGGCGGGGCGAGAGGATCGAAGAGGTCGGTTTGACGGCGAAACGGACGGTGATGTCCTGCCCGGTGGAAATCCCGCCGAGGATGCCGCCGGCATGGTTCGAGCCGTATTCCGGGCCGTTTTCGCCCATGAAGATCTCGTCGGCGTTGTCCGTGCCGGTAAGCCGTGCGGCGGCCATGCCTTCGCCGATCTCGACGCCTTTGACGGCGTTGATTGACATCATTGCGGCGGCAAGGTCGGTATCAAGCTTGCCATAGACCGGCGCGCCGAGGCCCGCGGGGACATTGCGAGCGACGACTTCGACAATGGCGCCAACCGAATTGTGATCCTTGCGCAGTTTTTGAAGGTAGTCCTCCCATTCCTGCGCGATCTCGGGGGATTGGGGAATCCAGAATGGATTTTGGTCGATCTGATCCCAGTCGAATGCGGAACGATCAATGTCGAGATCGCCCATGGCGGTCATGTAGCCCTTGATTTCGATCTCCGGCACAAGCGCGTTGAGCGCTTCGCGCGCGACGCCACCAGCGGCGACGCGGGCGGCGGTTTCACGTGCGGAGGATCGGCCGCCGCCGCGATAATCGCGGATGCCGTATTTCTGCCAATAGGTGATGTCGGCATGGCCGGGGCGGAAGGTTTCGGAGATGTCGCCGTAATCGCGGCTGCGCTGGTCGGTGTTTTCGATCATGAGCTGGATCGGGGTGCCGGTCGATTGGCCCTCGAAGACGCCGGACAGGATTTGCACGGCGTCGGGTTCATTCCGCTGGGTGGTGTTCTTGTTCTGGCCGGGGCGACGTTTGTCGAGCCAGTGCTGGAGCATGTCCGCCTCGATCGGCACGCCGGGAGGGCAGCCATCAACCGTCGCGCCAAGCGCGGGCCCGTGGCTTTCGCCCCAGGTTGTGACGCGAAAGAGATGTCCGAAACTGTTCATCGACATGAAAACGCTCCTTTGTTCCCGCCGGGAATAGCCGCCGGGGGGCCGTTTCTCAAGCGTTAAGGCGGTATCGGCTGCGTCACGCCTTCAAGATTTCATGCCTCCGGCGGGAGTATTTGCCACAGAGAAGAAGAGGCACCCCGGCCCCTCTTTGGGAAAGCGCTTGTCATTGGCAGGGGTGCTGACTAGGGTCGCGCTCACCTCGGGGTGCCTGCTGCGTGATGTGGTGGGCTGAGATGCGTTTGATGCGAACCCGTTGAACCTGAACCGGTTAAGACCGGCGGAGGGAAGGTATGGCTCGATCCAGAACTTGCTCCGCCCGTCGCATTTTGGAGGATGCCATGAAGTATCTTGCGTTTGCAGCGGGAACTATTTTGTCCACGGCCGCGATGGCCGAGGCGCCTGTTCTCACCGTTTACACCTATGACAGTTTTGTCGCTGACTGGGGCCCCGGCCCCAAGATTGAGGCGGCGTTTGAAGAGACCTGTGACTGCGATCTGAAATTCGTGGGTGCGGGTGATGGCGCGGCGCTTTTGGCGCGCGTGAAGCTTGAAGGCGCGCGCAGCGATGCGGATGTCGTGCTTGGTCTTGATACCAACCTGACTGGCGCTGCGGCGGCTTCGGGTTTGTTTGCGCCGCATGAGCAGAGCGTCAGCCCGGATGTGCCGAACCCGTTTGGCGAGGCGGGCGTTTGGGATGATCCGCTCTTCCTGCCCTATGATTGGGGGTATTTTGCCTTTGTCTATGACAAGACCAAGCTTGCGGATGTGCCGCAGAGCTTTGATGCGCTGGCGGCGTCGGATGTGAAGATCGTGATTCAGGACCCGCGCTCGTCGACGCCGGGTCTTGGCCTCTTGCTCTGGGTCAAGGAGCAGTATGGCGACGGCGCGGCGGCGCTTTGGGAAGGGTTGGCTGATAATGTCGTGACCGTGACTAAGGGCTGGTCCGAGGCTTATGGGCTCTTCCTTGAGGGAGAGGCGGATATGGTCCTGTCTTACACGACCTCGCCCGCCTATCACATCGTGGCCGAGGGCGACGAGACCAAGACGGCGGCGGCGTTCCCGTCGCATTACATGCAGATCGAGGTTGCCGGGAAGCTCGCCAGTTCGGATCAGCCGGAGTTGGCGGATCAGTTCCTTGCCTTCATGACCACGGATGCGTTCCAGTCGATCATTCCGACCACCAATTGGATGTACCCGGCCTTTACCCCGCAAGAGGCATTGCCAGAGGCGTTTGCACAGCCGATCGGGCCGGAACAGGCCCGGTTGATTCCGGCAGGTGATGTGGCGGCGATCCGGGATGAGGCGCTGGCGGAATGGCTCTCGGCGCTGTCCAAATAAGGCGTTGGCCGGGGGGAGCGGCGGCGGCTTTGGTCGCGCTGCTCATCCTTGGCACGCTTCTGGCCGTCGCCCTGCGCGCAGA
>JAAEZB010000093.1:0-4248 GCA_018223085.1 Paracoccaceae bacterium | reverse complement strand
AGCGGGGTGCTCAATGCGGCGTTGCGTTGGGCCGGATTGCCGGAGGTGCAGGTTTACGGGCTGCATGGTGTTGTCCTTGCGCATGTGTTTTTCAATCTGCCATTGGCGACGCGGTTGATCCTTCAGGGCTGGCAAGAAATTCCGGCGGAGCGGTTTCGTCTGGCGGCGCAGCTTGGGTTTGGGTCGCGCGAGATGTGGCGGGTCATCGAGGCGCCGATGTTGCGCCGGGCGGTGCCGTTGGCGGCGGCGGTCATTTTTGCGCTTTGCATTTCGAGCTTTACCGTCGCGCTCACGCTTGGGGGCGGGCCGCGGGCGACGACGGTGGAGCTTGCGATTTACGAGGCGTTTCATTTTGATTTTGATCTTGGCCGGGCGGCGATGTTGGCGCTTGTGCAGATTGTCCTTGTCGGGGCGGCGGCGGTTCTGGCGCTGCGGACCTCGGTTGCGGAGGGATTTGGCGCGGGAATGGATCGGGTCGTGCGGCGTTGGGATTCAGGCGGATTAGGCAAGGTTAGTCTCGATTATGGGGTAATTGCGCTGGCCGCGCTTTTCCTTTTGGTGCCCATTGGGATGGTCGTTGCAGAAGGCGCAGCGGGGCTCTGGAAGATGCCGGTGCAGGTCTGGCGGGCGGCGTTTGTGTCGCTCTGTGTGGCGCTTGGGTCGACGGGGATCATGCTATTGCTTGCGGTGCCGATCGCCATTGCCGCCGCTTCGTGGCGGGGGTTTGAGGCGGTGGGTCTCTTGGGGATTGCGGCCTCGCCTTTGGTTATCGGGGTTGGGTTGTTCATCGTGATTTTTCCGATTGCAGACCCGTTCGCGCTCGCCTTTCCGGTGACGGCGTTGGTCAATGCGGTGATGGCATTGCCGTTTGCACTGCGTATCCTTGTGGGGCCGGTGCGAGACGTGGCGGAGGGGTATGGGCGGCTTTCGGCGACGCTTGGGATGGGTGGTTGGGACTGGATGCGGTTGATCCTTTTGCCACGCATCCGGGGGCCGCTTGGGTTTGCGGCGGGCCTTACGGCGGCGCTTTCGATGGGGGATCTTGGGGTGATCGCGCTTTTTGCGGATTCGGAGACGGCGACATTGCCGTTGCAGATGTATCGCCTCATGGGCAGCTATCAGATGGAGGCGGCGTCGGGGGCGGCGGTTTTGTTGCTGGCGGCGAGCTTCGGGCTGTTCTGGGGCTTTGACAGGGGAGGACGCAGCCATGTTGACGGTTGAGGGCGTGACGATCCGGCAGGGGGATTTCACGCTGGCGGCGGATTTCACGCTTGAGGACGGTGCGCGCGTGGCGGTCATCGGGCCGTCGGGGGCGGGGAAATCGACGCTGTTGTCGCTTGTCGCGGGGTTCCTCGCGCCAGAGGCAGGGCGTGTCACGTGGGACGGGCGCGACATCACGGAGGAGGCGCCGGGGGCGCGGCCCGTGGCGATGCTTTTTCAGGATAACAACCTCTTTCCGCATTTGACGGTGGCGGAGAATGTGGGGCTTGGCCTTCGGCCCGATCTACGTTTGTCGCAGGAAGAGCGCGGGCGGGTTGAGGCGGCTTTGGCCCGTGTTGGTCTTGAGGGCTATGGCGCGCGTAAACCGGCGGCGCTTTCGGGCGGGCAGCAGAGCCGGGCGGCGCTTGCGCGTATTTTGGTGCAGGATCGACCGCTGGTTTTGCTTGATGAACCGTTTGCGGCCTTGGGACCGGCGCTCAAGGCAGAGATGCTCGACCTCATGAAAGAGGTTCTCGATGCGACGGGGGCGGCGCTTTTGATGGTGAGCCATGACCCGGAGGATGCGCGGCGAATTGCGCCCCTGACCATTCTTGTGGCCGAGGGGCGGGCAGAGGCACCGGTGGCGACGGAGGCGTTGCTTGCCGATCCGCCGCCAGCTTTAAAAGCCTACCTCGGTTAGAGCGCGGCGAGGGCCTCGACGGCGTCGGCGATCGGGTAGTGATGATTGCCGACAAAGAGGCCGTTGGCATCGATATAGTCAGCGTTCTTCAACGTGCCGTGGATGGAATAGTCGAAATATTGCATCACTTCGTTCTTGGCAAAGTTACCGCCGACGATGGGGCGGCATTCAAAGCCCGTTGCCATCAGTTCCTTGACCAGATCGGCGCGTTTTAGGCCGGAATCGGGTCGAATAACGAGGGAGAAGCCGAACCAGCTCGACGCGCCGATTTCCTTTTGGATCATGAACTTGGGATGATCCGAGAGGCGATCCTGAACCAATGCGCCATTGGCGCGGCGGCCCTCGATGAGGGCGGGGAGCTTGGCCAGTTGTTCAATGCCGAGCGCGCCGGACATTTCGAGCGGGCGCAGGTTGTAGCCGGGCAGGACGAAGCGGAAGCTTTCCTCGAAGGGATCGTCGGATTTTTCGCCGGTGACGTGGTTGAACTTGGGGAGGTTGCGGGTCCAGCCGTGGGCGCGCAGGACGAGCATGACATGGTAGAGCTCTTCGTCATCAGTCACGACCATACCGCCTTCCATGGTCGAGATATGGTGCGAGAAGAAGCTCGAATAAGTGCCCATGACGCCGAAGGTTCCGGCCTGTTTGTCATTGAAGGTCGCGCCCATGGATTCGCAGTTGTCTTCGATCACAACGATGTTGCGCCCGTCGATGATGCGGTTGATGGCGTCGAAATCATTGGGGTTGCCAAGAAGGTTCACCACCATGATGGCACGGGTTTTGTCGGTCACGGCCTCTTCGAGGGCGGCAAGATCGTAGTTCAGGGTCTCAAGGTCGATATCGACGAATTTGAGATGCAGCCCGTATTGATTGAGCGGGTAATAGGTCGTTGGCCAGCTTACCGCCGGGACAATGATTTCATCGCCGGGCGAGAGTTTGAGCGCGGGGTTCTTGGTATAGGCCAGTGCGGCGATCATCAGGAGGTTCGCGGAGGAGCCGGAATTGACCATAACGGCGTATTCAGAGCCGAAATGCGCGGCGAATTGGCGTTCGAATTCGGCAACCTCATTGCCCATGGAGTAGCGATCAGAGTCGATCACGCGTTGTAGCGCGTCGAGCTCTTTCTGGTCCCAGGAGGAGGTGGCAAGCGGGAAGCGAAAGCTCATTTCGTGGCCTCGTTCAGATAAAATTCATAGGTCGCCTTGATCCCGTCGCGGAGCGAGGTCGGCGCGGACCAGCCCCAGGCGGTCTGGCGGTCGGTGGCACAGAGTTTTTGCTTCATACCGACGGGTTTGGAGAGGTCATGGGTGAACTCTCCGTCCCAGCCGATCACGTCGGCGACGGTTTCATAATAGGCGTTGATCGTGTGGTCATGGCCGAGGCCGCAATTCATCAGCTCGGGCAGGGCGTCGAGATCGGCGGCGGCCTTCATCACCGCATCCGCAAGGTCGCCCGCATACATGAATTCGCGCCGTGCCGTGCCATCGCCCCAGATTTCCACCGTCGCCTCGCCATTGAGCTTGGCGAGGTGAACCTTGTGGATGATCGCGGGTAGGAGGTGCGAATTTTTCGGGTCGAACTTGTCGTGGCGACCGAAGAGATTGCAGGGGATGAGGGTCTTGTATTGTGCGGTCTCATCCTCGCGGCGGATATATTGGCAGAGCCGTGTCGCCATGATCTTGGCAAGGGCGTAGCCCTCGTTGGTCGGCTCAAGCTCGCCCGTGAGGATCATGTCTTCGCGCAGGGGATTTTCGGCGGCGCGAGGATACATGCAGGTCGAGGCGAGGTTGAGGAAGTTGCGCACGCCGGATTGATAGGCGGCCATGATGATGTTGCGGCCCATCGCGGTATTGCGTTCGAGAAAGGCGACGGGGTGGGCCATGTTGGCCTGAATGCCGCCGACCTGTCCGGCGGCATGGATCACGAGATCGGGTTTATGCGCGGCGACATAGTCGGCCACGGCCCCAGCGTCGGTCAGGTCCAGTTCGCGAGAGGCGGGGGCGAGGATGTCCCAATCGCCCGCCATGGGGTGTTCGAGGATATTGCGCCCGACCATGCCCGAACCGCCGGTGAGAAGCAGGGTTTTCCCGGTCATCGGTTTAGCCCTCGGTCGAGACGGGCAGTTCAAGCCCGTGTTCGCGCAGAAGGCGGGTGCGGCGAGCGTTCTTGAGGTCATGGGCGACCATCTCGGCGCACATTTCCTGAACGGTGATTTCCGGCACCCAGCCGAGTTTGGCCTTGGCCTTGGAGGGATCGCCCAGAAGGGTTTCGACTTCGGCAGGACGGAAATAGCGCGGGTCGATGCGCACGATCACATCCCCGACGGAGAGCGCGGGGGCGTTGTCGCCCTC
>JAAEZB010000092.1:7273-8725 GCA_018223085.1 Paracoccaceae bacterium | reverse complement strand
CTCGCCACCGTTGTAGGCGTCCTTGTCGAAGTGCCAGTGATGCTTTCTCTTGTTGCTTTCGCCAACCGCACCCGCGGCTGGTTCCCGAATTAAAGGACTACCTCAATGACCAAAATAGCCATCAATGGCCTCGGCCGCATGGGCAAGCTCGTGATCCGGAGCTTCTTTGACCTCGGTATCGACGCCGAAATCGTGCTCCTCAACGATGGTATGGGCGATGCGGAACTGCACGCCCACCTTCTCGAATTCGATACGGTGCATGGCCGCTGGCGCGCCGATTTTGCCCATGACGAAGACAGCATTACAATCGACGGCCAGAAGATGCGCTTCACCGCGACGCGCGACCTCTCGGAACTGCCGCTGGCCGAACTGGACGTTGACCTTGTGGTCGATTGCACCGGTGCCTTCAAAACCAACGCCAAGCTCCAGCCCTATTTCGACGCTGGCGTGAAAAAGGTCGTCGTCTCCGCCCCGGTCAAGGAAGATGACGTTGCCAATATCGTCTATGGCGTGAACCACGACATTTACGACGCCGCCGCCCATAAGGTCATCACCGCGGCCTCCTGCACCACCAACTGCATCGCGCCCATCGTCAAGGTGATCCGCGAAAAGCTCGGTATCGAAGAGGCGTCTTTCACCACGATCCACGATGTGACCAACACGCAGGTCATTGTGGATCGCGCCCATAAAGACCCGCGCCGCGCCCGTTCGGCGCTCAACTCCTTGATCCCGACGACGACAGGTTCGGCCAAGGCGATTATTCAGATTTTCCCCGACCTTGAGGGCAAGATCGACGGCCACGCCGTGCGCGTGCCGCTTCTCAATGCCTCGCTGACCGATATTGTCTTTAACGTTTCGCGCGAAACCACCGCCGAAGAGGTCAACGCCATGCTCGAAGAGGCGTCGCGCGGCGATCTCGATGGTATCCTTGGCTATGAAACCCGCCCGCTGGTCTCCTGCGATTATACCAACGATGACCGCTCGACGATTGTGGATGCCCTGTCGACCCGCGTGATTGGTGGCAAACACGTCAAGATTTACGCTTGGTATGACAATGAATGGGGCTATGCGTGGCGTCTCGCTGATGTGACCCGCATGGTTCTCGCCTCGCTCTGAACGGATATCCGACATGACCGCACCGCACCGCCCCGAGGGCCTTGCCGCCTATATCACGGTGACCGCCGCCTATTGGGCTTTCATGCTCACCGACGGGGCGCTGCGGATGCTGGTTCTGCTGCATTTCCACACGCTCGGCTTTTCGCCGGTGCAACTTGCCTATCTCTTCCTTCTTTACGAAGTGATGGGCGTGGTGACGAACCTTTCGGCTGGCTGGCTCGCGGCGCGCTTTGGTCTGACCTCGACGCTCTATGCCGGACTGGGCCTCCAGATCATCGCGCTTGTCGCACTGGCCCAGCTTGATCCATCTTGGCCGCTCGTGACGTCCGTCATCTA
>JAAEZB010000092.1:0-6597 GCA_018223085.1 Paracoccaceae bacterium | reverse complement strand
ATCTTCGGCTTTGTCTTCGCGGTGAACTCCTCGGTGCATTCCTACCTCATCCTCGCCTTCACGACGGGCGAGCGCGTGACGATGGATGTGGGCTTCTACTACATGTCCAACGCCGCAGGCCGCCTCCTCGGCACGCTCTTGTCGGGCCTCTCCTATCAACTCGGAGGCCTGCCGCTCTGCCTTCTGACCGCTGCCCTCATGGCCGCCGCCTCGACATTGGCCGCAAACCGTCTGCGCAAGTGACGCCGCTGACGTATCCCGCTTGACCAAACCCGGTTTTGCGCTCATATGCCGATCCATGACTGAGCTTTCGAAAATCCGCAATTTCTCCATCGTCGCCCATATCGACCACGGAAAATCCACCCTTGCTGACCGCCTCATCCAAGAGACGGGCACGGTCAAGGATCGTGACATGAAGGAACAGCTGCTCGACAGTATGGATATCGAGCGCGAGCGTGGCATCACCATCAAGGCCAACACCGTGCGCATCGACTATAAGGCCGATGACGGTGAGACCTATGTGCTGAACCTCATCGACACCCCCGGCCACGTCGACTTTGCCTATGAAGTCTCCCGCTCCATGCGTGCGGTCGAAGGCTCGCTCTTGGTGGTCGACAGCTCGCAAGGTGTCGAGGCGCAGACCTTGGCCAACGTGTATCACGCCCTCGACGCCGATCATGAAATTGTGCCCGTTTTGAACAAGATCGACCTGCCCGCGTCCGATTGTGACCGCGTGGCCGAACAGATCGAAGACGTCATCGGGATCGAGGCCACAGGCGCCATTCAGGTTTCGGCCAAGACCGGGCAGGGCATCCATGAAACCCTTGAGGCGATCGTCCGCGACTTGCCTGCACCGCAAGGCACGCTCGATGCGCCGCTCAAGGCGATGCTCGTTGACTCGTGGTATGATGCCTATCTCGGCGTGATCGTCCTTGTTCGCATCATGGACGGCACCCTGAAAAAGGGCCAGCGGGTCAAATTCATGTCGAACGGCACGCTGCATAGCGTTGATCGCGTCGGCGTGTTTCGCCCCGAGATGCAGATGGTCGACTCTTTGGGGCCGGGCGAAATCGGCTTCCTCACCGCGTCGATCAAACAGGTGCGTGATACCCGCGTGGGCGACACCATCACCAATGACCGCAACGGCACTGAAACCGCGCTGCCGGGCTTTAAGCCAGCGCAGCCGGTGGTATTCTGCGGGTTGTTCCCTGTGGACTCGGCGGAATTCGAAGACCTGCGCGACGCGATCGACAAACTGGCGCTGAACGACGCCTCCTTCTCCTTTGAAATGGAAACCTCGGCCGCGCTTGGCTTTGGCTTCCGCTGCGGCTTCCTCGGTCTTTTGCACCTTGAGGTGATCCGCGACCGGATCGAACGCGAATACAATATCGAACTCATCACCACAGCGCCCTCGGTGATCTATCATGTCTACATGAAGGGCAAAGATGGCGAAGCGGGCGAGAAAATAGACCTGCACAACCCTGCCGACATGCCCGATATGTCCAAGGTCGATCACATCTCTGAACCGCGGATCAAGGCGACCATCCTTGTCCCCGACGAGTATCTTGGTGATGTTCTGAAACTCTGTCAGGACCGCCGTGGTATTCAACTCGACCTGACCTATGCTGGTAGCCGCGCCATGGTTGTCTATGACCTGCCGCTCAATGAGGTGGTGTTCGACTTTTATGATCGCCTGAAATCTGTGACCAAGGGCTACGCGTCCTTTGACTACCAGATGGAAGACTACCGCGAGGATAACCTCGTCAAGATGTCCGTGCTGGTGAATGACGAACCCGTCGATGCCTTGTCGATGATGGTGCACCGTGATCGCGCCGAACAACGTGGCCGCGCCATGTGCGAAAAGCTCAAAGACCTGATCCCGCGCCACATGTTCAAGATCCCGATCCAAGCCGCCATCGGCGGCAAGGTGATCGCGCGCGAAACCCTCTCGGCCCTGCGTAAAGACGTGACCGCCAAATGCTACGGTGGCGACGCGACCCGGAAACGCAAGCTTCTGGATAAACAGAAGGCCGGTAAGAAAAAGATGCGCCAATTCGGCAAGGTCGACATCCCGCAAGAGGCGTTTATCTCGGCGCTCAAGATGGACGACTGATGACAGGGTCCGGCGATTTGGGGGCGGGGATTTGCCCTCGAAACAAGCTGGACCTCGTCTATCGCCCGGGAACGCGGTGCTATCGGGAATTCTACCACTCCGAAGCCGAATTGGCGCTGATCGACCCGTATCAGAATGAGCCGGCCGCGCTCGACGTGCTGCGTGATGTCTCTCAACTGCTAAGCGCGCGCGCCATTCTGCATCATGTCTGCGATGGAACTCTCCTCGGGATCGTCCGCCAAGACGGTTTTATCGAGGGCGACAATGACATTGATTTTCGCATCGCTCGGGAGGCCCTGACCCCGGATCTGGAACAGGCCTTTGAAAACGCCGGGTTCATCCTGTTCAAACGAAGCTATATCGAAAACAGCCTTGCCAGCATTGGTGTGGTCCGCGATGGCATCGCCGTCGATCTTTACGGTACGGATTTCACCGCCACCTCGGAAACCTTTCAGTGTATCTTCAAGCACGCCTACCTGTCCTATCACCTTCCTTTCCACGGCGTGGAGCAGATGGAGTTTCGCGGCATGAACATCTGGGTGCCAAAGAACGCGGTTCAGGAACTCGTGGCCTGTTACGGCCCGGATTGGCAGCAGCCCGAAACATCTTGGGACGGTCTCTTTGACCATCAGGCCCTCGTCCGTTGCACCGGCGGGGTGCGAAACCTGTTCACTGCGGCGCTGAGATTTCAAAACGCCCCTGCTCATGCACGGCATCGGGAAGGGCGGGGCTCGTCCTTGCGTGGCATGCTGCGGGCCATGCTCTGGCTGCGCTGGGCCTGAGGGCGGAGATGTTGGGCGGGTAGGGCATTACCTTGACGGCCTACAATGCCCGAGATCTAAGTACTTCTAGTTTTATTAAGGATACAACAGGAGCCGCTTATGCCATTTGATTTGAAGTCGTCGACGACGACACTTGCCTTGGCGTTCCTATGGGGCATCGTGAATTCCCTCGATCTGGTTTTAGTTGGTGCCCCGACAAGCGCGATTGTGGTGTCTTTCTTTGGCTCCGCCATTTTGGGGACGTTAATCGCGGCTGGGGTGAGTTGGGTGATCCTGGCTCTGCTGCGAAAGAAACATCTTCAGATCACGGTTCTGAACTGGGTTCTTTTATTGGGAATAGGTCTGGCGCTTTTGGTGCTCGTGCTGCGCATATCGGGTTTGTTGGTATAGGGTCGGCACCTCGCGGCGAATGCGCGTTCGTGGCCATACTCTCTGTTTGTTGAGCAATCTAGTTTTGTGCACTGTCATGCGTCTCATAGCAGTCCATTTGCCAAACACGTGAAATTTCGCGCCAACTGCTTCCCATGTGAAGCAATGCCTCCTAAGCTTTCCCACAGGATGCAACCTAGGAGGAAACCCTCATGCCGACCACCTTGGCAGAAATGCTTGAGGCGGCGAATGCCGCCGTGCCCAAGATCAATGTGCCTGATGCGCAGGAGAAAATCGAAGCAGGGGCGCTTTTGCTCGATATTCGCGATGCGCCCGAACTTCAGATGCAGGGCCGGGCACGGGATGCTCATCACGTGCCGCGTGGCATGTTGGAATTTCGCGCCGATCCCAATAGCCCGTTCCATGATCCCGAGTTCCGCTCGGATCGTCCTGTCGTGCTTTACTGTGCTTCCGGTGGGCGCGCGGCGCTGGCGGGCAAGCTGCTCAAGGATATGGGCTTTGAGGAAGTCTATAATCTTGGCGGTTTAAAGGATTGGGTTGAAGGCGGGGGCCCCGCATCGAAACCGGTCGACCCGGGTATGTAAGCGATTTCGGCCCGAATTTTGGGCCGAAAACCGCACTGTCGCGATACAGACGCAATACCGACGCAATACATATGTTATTTTTTGCGGAGGTGAGGGCGCTTTTTGTCATGTTAGTGAATTTTCGCACAGGGCGGTTCTTGCTGGCATCTTGCGCCGAGCGCCCCTAAACTCGCGATCAACTAGTGAGTATAAGGCCCCGTATTAGGGATGGAAGGCAGGACATGAGCACCGAAAAAACCGACATCTCCCAAGAGCTTCTCGAACTCGTCGCCCGCGAAGGAATGGTGGATGTCTCTGATATTACACCGGAAAGTCGGCTCGAAGACCTTGATATCCAGTCCGCCGATTTTGTTATGATCCTGATGGCCCTCGAAGAGGAATACGGCGTCTACATCTCCGTCGACAACGAACTCTCCGAAGTCCAAACCGTCCAAGACCTCCTCACCCTCGCCCAAGCCAAAATCGAGGAAGGCAAGAAAGACGCCACCGCATGACACGCGTCGTCCTAACCGGCACCGGCGCCATCTCCGCCTGCGGCCTCGGCGTGGATGCGCTTTGGGCCAGTGTGGTCGAGGGGCAGAGCGGTGTGCGCGCTGTCTCTTTTGAACGCCTTGAAAATCAACGTGTTGGCACGGCTGCAGCACTTTCTGATGCTGACAAAGAACGCGTTGCGCAGAGTGTTGGTCACCGGATGCGAGACCCCGTGGCGCAATATGCGCTTGTTGCGGCTCATGAGGCTATCGCCCAAGCCAAGCTTGGCGAGGATGATTTCGGAGATCGCTGCGGTGTCGTGATCGGATCCGGTTTTGGCGGTGCTAAGACACTTGATGACAACTATATGGCTTTTGGCGTCGATAAAACCATGCGCCTTGATCCGATGGCCGTGCCGAAGATCATGAACAATGCGGCGGCGTCCTGGGTCTCCATGGATACCGGCGCCAGCGGCCCGCTCTATAGCCCATCGACGGCCTGTTCCTCCGGGAGCCAAAGCATTGGCCTTGCCTATCAGCTTATCAAGGCGGGTGCCGTAGACCGCTGCCTTGCGGGGGGAGCAGAAGCAAGCCTTGTGGGTGGGGTTTTCCGGGTCTGGGAACTCCTGCGGGTGATGACTGCTGATAAAAACCGCCCCTTCTCTAAGGACCGCAACGGCATGACCTTAGGCGAAGGAGCAGGGGTCGTAGTGCTTGAAAGCCTAGAAAGTGCCCAAGCACGCGGCGCACATATTCTTTGTGAGTTGGTCGGCTATGCCACGAACTCTGATGCCGGGGATCTTTTGCGGCCCAATCCTGATCGGGCAGCAAACTGTATGCAAATGGCCTTGAGCGATGCCGGACTGGATGCGGCATCGGTTGGCTATGTGAATGCACACGGCACAGGGACGGTCGCCAATGACGTGACCGAAACAAAAGCCCTGCGATCGGTGTTTGGTGAAGATCTGGATGGTGTCGCTGTCTCGTCGACCAAGCCGGTCCATGGTCATGCCCTTGGCGCGGCAGGTGCCATTGAGGCCATTGTAACGATCAAGGCTCTTATGCATCAAATCGCGCCGCCTACGATCAATTTCAACGAGATGGACCCAAAGATCGGCTTTGATCCGGTGAGTAACAAGGCCCGCCCCATTCAAACCAAGGCAGCCATGTCCAACTCCTTAGCCTTCGGTGGCATCAACGCGTCGCTTCTGTTCAAGAGTTTTGATGGCTGACGCCGTGTTCTCGACTTCTGTGCCTTCTGGGCTTTCTCGCGGGGATGTCGAAGGGTTGCGCGATCTTTTGTCTAATGTGCTGAGGGATGATGCTCATGGGGTCACCTCATCGCCTATGATTGCTCCGGCTATGTTGCTTGGAGCTCCGGGGCTTGCAGACGTCTCAAAACGTATGCAGCCCCCAGCGGGCATGGGGGTCGTGCATGAAAGCCAGATGTTTCGGCGATCACACCCCTTGAAGTCCGAAGTCCCGCTGGAGATTTCTGGGGAAGTCACTGCGGCAGGAGATGCGCATAAGTTCGATTTTTCCCTCGTCGCGAATGGTATGTCCATTGGGGATATGCAAACCCGCCTGCGTTTTGTGACGCCTGATCTCATGGGCTCGCTCAAGGGAGGCCAGTTCCGCGCGGCCATGGACGTCCCCGGGACTCGGTGGATCGAAACCACCCCCCTGACACGGGATGCCGTAAGTGCGTATCTCAAGCTCTCGCATGATCCCAACCCAATTCATCGGGATGACATGTCCGCACAAGCCGTAGGCTTGTTGCAGGCGGTTGTGCCGGGGATGCTGATTGCCGGCCTATGCGAGGCCGTTATCACGTCCTTGTCGCACATGGCGATCGAGATGCGAACGCGCTTCCTCGCACCGCTTGCTGTCGAAAAGGCGGTACGTCTTGGGGTGCAGGTGAAATCTGACCGTTCGAAAAGCCGTGCCCGTGTGTTCGTCGTCGCTGATTCTGATCGGATTATTGCGATTGCGGATTTTATCCTCTCCGAATCTTCCTGACGCGACTCGTTTCAGCGATTTTACCGCCATGATTCCCGGTTTCGGCGGGTGATTCCGCGCTGGTTTGGCGGTGAAAGGCGTAGGGTGGGGGAGTTTTCCCGATGAAACTGCGTATCTGCTCATCAGTTTTTCACTGCAAACCCTTTGTTTTCTTGGGTGTGGTGATTTTTTTGATAAAAACCACAAAAAGCACTTGCGGGTATTCGTTAGTAACCGTAGAACCCCCCTCACCGGCGGCG
>JAAEZB010000142.1 GCA_018223085.1 Paracoccaceae bacterium | reverse complement strand
TCATGGAGACCAAGGGAGCTTCTAATCCTCAGGAAGAGTGGCTGGGGTGGTAGGATTCGAACCTACGATACACAGTACCAAAAACTGCTGCCTTACCACTTGGCTACACCCCAACGGTGAGGGGCTAATTAATAGGGGTTTCGATGTGGTGCAAGCCCTGAATCGCGGTTTCTTGCGGAATTTGTAACGGGGGTTACCGGGATGCGTGCGGGATCGGAGGGCTGGGCGTGAAAGACCCTGCGTCATTCCTGATCTGTAGCATGGACAAGGGCTTTGGCGCTGCGTCATGCTGTGCGGGCAGATGTGTTTGGGAGGATGATATGCAACTGGGACTTCGCCCGGAAATCGAGGGCCTGCTGGAGCAGGTCAAGGACATGATCGAAAACGAGATCATGCCTTTGGAAGAAGAATACCATGCCGAGATCGAGAAAGGCGACCGCTGGACCTATACCGAGCGGCAGGCCGAGATTCTCGAAGGTCTCAAGGCCAAGGCGCGTGAGCGTGGGCTTTGGAATTTCTGGCTGACCGATAGCGACAAGGGCTTTGGTCTGACCACTGTGGAATATGCTTATTTCGCCGAGGAGATGGGCAAGACGCCGCTTGGGGCGGAGGTGTTCAACTGTTCCGCGCCGGACACCGGCAACATGGAAGTGTTCGAGAAATACGGCACCGAAGAGATGAAGGAAGAGTGGCTCAAGCCGCTGCTCAATGGCGATATTCGTTCGGCCTACCTGATGACTGAGCCGGACGTAGCCAGCTCGGATGCGACAAATATTTCAATGCCTTGTGTGCGTGACGGGGATGAATACGTCCTTAACGGTGACAAATATTGGTCGTCGGGGGCGGGGGATCCGCGGTGTAAGGTCTATATCGTGATGGTGAAGACGGGGGGCGAGGATGCGCCGCGGCATCAGCAGCATTCGATGATCGTGGTGTCCGCCGATACGCCGGGGATCGAGACGGTGCGGCCGATGATGGTTTATGGGCAGGACGACGCGCCGCATGGGCATATGCATATGCGCTTTACCAATGTGCGGGTGCCAGCCAAAAACATTCTCGTGGGCGAAGGGCGCGGGTTTGAGATCGCGCAAGGGCGCCTTGGGCCGGGACGTATCCACCACTGCATGCGCGCCATCGGACAGGCCGAAGCGGCGCTTACACGGTTCTGCAAACGGGCGCTTGATCGCGAAGCCTTTGGCAAGCCGATCGCACATCTTGGGGCCAATTACGACATAATCGCAAATTGTCGTATGGAGATTGAGCAGGCGCGCCTCCTCTGCCTCAAAACGGCATGGATCATGGATCAGGGCGATGCTCGTGCCGCGGCACCTTGGGTCAGTATGATTAAGACCGTTGCGCCGAACGTGGCGACACGGGTCATCGACGAGGCCATTCAGGTCCATGGCGGCACCGGAATCTCGCAAGATACCCCGCTTGCGACCGCCTGGATCCAAGTGCGCACGTTGCGTTTTGCCGATGGTCCGGACGCGGTTCACCGCCGTCAGGTTGCCCGTCAGGAACTGCGCAAATACACGCAGCAGAAGGTCTAAAACCTACGTCGGTATCGCGTCTGTATAACGTCGGTATTGCGTCGGTGCGAAGAATGAAACCCGTCCCCGGTTGGGGGCGGGTTTTTTGG
>JAAEZB010000091.1:4242-8935 GCA_018223085.1 Paracoccaceae bacterium | reverse complement strand
GGGGGCGATTATGCGCCGCGCCGCGAGCCGGTGCAGAGGATGTTGGCGCAGATCGGTGTGGGACAGGGCGGCACACTGGCAGGATGCGTTCTGACGGTGCGGGCGAGTGTGTTACGCATCGCGCGCGAGCTTGCAGCGGTGATCGGCGTCGAGAACACGGGGCCGGTCTGGGATGGGCGTTGGTATGTCGAGGGGCCTTGGCAGGGGGACGAGACCCTGCGTGCGCTTGGCGAAGACGGGCTTGCAGAGATTGTGGACTGGCGCGCGGCGGGGATGCCGAGGCAGAGCCTTCTTGCGTCGCCTTCGGTTTGGCGCGGTGGGGTGCTTATTGCCGCGCCACTTGCGGGGCACGGGGCCGGTTGGCAGGTGCGACTCTGTGACGATCGGGCGGGTTTCCCCCTCCAGAGACGCTAAAGCGGCGAATAACGCATTGAACATGACGCTCTGATCTCTATTTAGAAGGATAGCCCGCTGTGCTAGGAACGGCGGAACTCGACGATTGGGAGATATTGCCTTGGGCAACGCACGCAACATTGCATTCTGGGTGGTTCTGTTTCTGCTGATCCTTGCCCTTTTCAACCTGTTCAGCGGTGGCAACAGCAACCTGCAAAGCCGTGAAATCGGCTATTCAGAGTTCGTGCAGGCCGTGACAGAGGGCAACGTCACCAATGTGACACTTGACGGCGAGCAGGTGCGCTATAGCACCACGGGCGGTGATTTCGTCACCATCAAGCCTGAAGATGCCGAAGTTACCCAGCTGCTGATCGAAAACAATATCCCGGTTAAGGCCGAGAGCCAGCAGCAATCGGGCTTTCAGTCGTTTATCCTGAGCCTGCTTCCGTTCCTGCTTTTGATCGGTGTGTGGATTTATTTCATGAACCGGATGCAAGGCGGCGGCAAAGGCGGTGCGATGGGGTTTGGTAAATCCAAGGCCAAGATGCTTACCGAGAAACAAGGCCGCGTGACCTTTGACGACGTGGCGGGTATCGACGAAGCCAAGGAAGAGCTTGAAGAGATCGTTGAATTCCTGCGCAATCCGCAGAAATTCTCGCGTCTGGGCGGCAAGATTCCCAAGGGTGCGCTTTTGGTGGGGCCTCCGGGCACCGGTAAGACACTTCTGGCGCGCGCCATTGCGGGCGAGGCCGGTGTGCCGTTCTTCACCATTTCCGGTTCGGATTTTGTCGAGATGTTCGTGGGTGTGGGTGCGAGCCGTGTGCGCGACATGTTCGAGCAAGCGAAAAAGAACGCCCCCTGTATCGTCTTTATCGACGAAATCGATGCTGTGGGCCGGTCGCGCGGTGTTGGCATTGGCGGCGGCAACGACGAACGCGAGCAGACGCTCAACCAGCTTCTGGTCGAGATGGACGGATTTGAGGCCAATGAAGGCGTTATTATCCTCGCCGCGACCAACCGTAAGGACGTTCTTGATCCGGCATTGCTGCGTCCGGGCCGTTTTGACCGTCAGGTGACTGTGGGCAACCCGGACATCAAAGGCCGCGAAAAGATTCTTGGGGTGCACGCCCGTAAGACCCCGCTTGGCCCCGATGTCGACCTGCGTATTATCGCGCGCGGCACGCCGGGTTTCTCGGGTGCGGATCTTGCCAACCTCGTGAACGAGGCCGCGCTTATGGCGGCACGTGTCGGGCGGCGGTTTGTCACCATGGAAGATTTCGAGAACGCCAAGGACAAGGTCATGATGGGAGCCGAGCGTCGCTCGATGGTTCTTACGCAGGATCAGAAAGAAAAGACCGCCTATCACGAGGCCGGACACGCGGTTGTCGGGATCGAGCTTCCGCTCTGTGATCCGGTCTACAAGGCGACGATCATCCCGCGCGGTGGTGCGTTGGGGATGGTGGTGTCATTGCCTGAGATGGATCGTCTCAACTATCACCGTGATGAATGCGAGCAGAAGCTTGCTATGACCATGGCGGGCAAGGCGGCGGAAGTCATCAAGTATGGCGAAGATCACGTCTCGAACGGCCCGGCGGGCGATATCATGCAGGCGAGCCAGTTGTCGCGCGCCATGGTGATGCGCTGGGGCATGTCGGACAAGGTCGGCAATATCGATTATGCCGAGGCGCATGAGGGCTATCAGGGCAATACCGGGGGGTTCTCGGTTTCGGCCCATACCAAGGAACTCATCGAGGAAGAGGTCAAGCGCCTCATCGAGGACGGCTATTCGCGTGCGCTCCAAATTCTCAAAGACAAGAACGAGGAATGGGAGCGGCTCGCACAAGGTCTTCTTGAGTACGAGACACTCACCGGCGAAGAGATTAAACGCGTGATGAACGGCGAACCGCCGCATCCCGGCGAGGACGATACGGGGGACGCGGGCGAAGGTAATGCGCCAAGCGTCACCGCAATTCCGAAGACAAAGCCTAGAAATAAGGTAAGTGGCGACGGAATGACGCCAAATGGCGACAATGGTCTGGAGCCAGAGCCAAGCGCATGATAGAGGAAAGGCCGGGGTAGAACCCCGGCCTTTTTTTCGTGCGGTAGGGGGATGACTAATGCGCGATTGGAAACCGGAAAGCTATGACCGGTTCGGCGATGTGCGCCTGCAGCCAGCGATTGATCTTCTGGCCCGAGTCGGGAATGTGCCGGCGGGTGATATTATTGACCTCGGCTGTGGTAGTGGTGTCATGGGCGCGGCGCTGGCAAGGCAGTTCCCGGGGCAGAGGATCGTTGGGATAGACAGTTCTCCGGCGATGCTTGGCAAGGCGCTGGCGACCGGGGATTTCACCGAGCTTGAACAAGACGATATTTCCGAATGGGTCCCTGAGATGGCACCGGCATTGATCTATTCCAATGCGGCGCTGCAATGGCTTGATGGGCATGAGGGGCTCTTGCCACGGCTTGCGCGCACCCTGATGCCGGGCGGATATCTTGCAGTCCAGATGCCACATCAGAACCCGGCGCCTTCGCATCAGGGGTGGGGCACGGCCTTTGCCGGGTTGTTTGGCGAAAGAGACGTTGGCAAGGGGCCGGAAGTTCTCGACCCCGGGGCCTATTTCGACCTTTTGGCACAGTTTGGGGATGTGCAACTCTGGGAGACGGAATATTTCCAGCATTTGCCAGCGGCACAAGACGGCCATCCTGTGCGCCTTTTCACCGAAAGCACATTTGGGCTTCCCTATCTTGAGGCGGCGGGCGACACGGCAGAGCAGGCGCGCTTGATCGAGGCTTATGAAGCGGCTATGGCGGTAGTATATCCGCCCCGCGAAGATGGCTCGGTTCTATTCCCGTTCCGACGCCTGTTCTTTGTTCTGAGGCGGCCAGTGTCCTGAGAAAGAGGGAAAGCCATGCCCGCCCTGAAACCGACCGACTTCTACGCCGAGGTGCTCTGGCTCGGGAAAGTGGCAGATAGTGTCGAAGACCTACGTGCCGAACCTATTGAGGAGATGGCGCTTAGCTTTGCCGGGGTTGAAGGGGAATGTCATAGCGGACTCACCCGACCGTCCTGTAGTCGGGTTCTGTCGCAGCATCCGCGCGGCACGGAGATCGCCAATGCCCGACAGATTTCTCTTTTGTCAGCGGAAGAGTTGGAAGAGGTGGCCGAGGCCATCGGGGTCGAGGAATTCGATCCGGCCTGGGTTGGGGCGTCGGTGATCCTGCGAGGGTTGCCGGACTTCAGCCGCCTACCGCCCTCGTCGCGGCTTCAGGCGGATAGCGGGGCGACCATTGTCGTGGACATGGAGAACCGCCCCTGCGTGTTGCCGGGGCGTGTGATTGAGAAAGAACATCCCGGCGCGGGCAAGGCCTTTAAGGAGGCCGCCGAAGGTAAGCGCGGCGTCGTGGGGTGGGTCGAGCGCGAAGGTGTGTTGCGTGTGGGCGATATCCTGCGCCTGCATATCCCGGATCAGCGCGCCTGGAACGCCTTGGATGAGGCGCGGGCGCAGTAAGCGCGTTTCAAAAGCCATCAGTTTGAAACGAAAATGACACCTCCCAGTGGGCGCAGGACGCGATCGTTCTGCTCTGGGGAAGGTGAATAAGGTCTGTTGCAAAGGTTTCCGAAACGAAACCGGTGCGACATGTTGGACGCAAGCGGTCTTGGAAATGTCGGAAATGCGACCCGACTCGGCTTGATGAGCGGTTATGCAAATGGGCAGAAAACAACCAACTCAGCTTGGACAGGGATCGCCATGAGCTACAAGACTGATATCGAAATCGCCCGCGAAGCCAAAAAGAAGCCGATTCAGGAGATCGGTGCCAAGCTTGGCATTGGTGCGGAGTCGCTTTTGCCCTTTGGCCATGACAAGGCCAAGGTGAGCCAGGAGTTTATCAACTCGGTGCAGGGCAACGAAGATGGCAAGCTCATCCTCGTCACGGCGATCAACCCGACCCCGGCAGGCGAAGGTAAGACCACGACCACCGTGGGTCTTGGCGATGGTTTGAACCGTATCGGCAAGAAGGCAGCGATTTGTATTCGTGAGGCCTCGCTTGGGCCGAACTTTGGTATGAAGGGCGGCGCAGCCGGGGGCGGCTATGCGCAGGTCGTGCCGATGGAGGATATGAACCTCCATTTCACCGGCGATTTCCATGCGATCACCGCGGCGCATAACCTTTTGTCGGCAATGATTGATAACCATATCTATTGGGGCAACGATCTTGAGATCGACGAGCGCCGGGTGACATGGAAGCGGGTTCTCGACATGAACGACCGGGCGCTGCGCGATGTGGTGACCTCGCTTGG
>JAAEZB010000091.1:0-4007 GCA_018223085.1 Paracoccaceae bacterium | reverse complement strand
GAGAACAACCCGGCCTTTGTGCATGGCGGTCCGTTCGCCAATATCGCGCATGGCTGTAATTCGGTGGCGGCGACGACCACGGCGCTCAAGGTGGCGGATTACGTTGTGACTGAAGCCGGGTTTGGTGCCGATCTTGGGGCCGAGAAATTCATGAACATCAAGTGCCGCAAAGCTGGCCTCGCGCCCGATTGCGTGGTGCTGGTGGCGACGGTGCGCGCGATGAAGATGAATGGCGGCGTGGCGAAGGCGGATCTTGGCGCGGAAAATGTTGAGGCGGTGCAGGATGGGTGTCCAAACCTTGGGCGCCACATCTCGAACCTCAAGACCTTTGGTGTGCCCGTGGTCGTTGCCATCAACCATTTTGTGACCGACACGGATGCCGAGGTGCAGGCGGTCAAGGATTACGTCGAGAGCCAAGGCTCGGAAGCGATCCTGTGCCAGCATTGGGAAAAGGGATCGGAAGGCACGGTTGAGCTTGCCACCCGTGTGGCGGAAATCGCCGATGCCAAGGTCAGCCAGTTCGCGCCGCTCTATCGCGATGATATGGGTCTTTTCGACAAGATCGAGACCATCGCCAAGCGTATCTACCGCGCCGATGAGGTTCTGGCCGATAAGAAAATCCGCGATCAGCTTCGCCAATGGGAAGATGCCGGATATGGGCATCTGCCGATCTGTATGGCCAAGACGCAGTATTCCTTTTCGACCGATCCGAACCTGCGCGGCGCGCCAACCGGACATTCGATGCCGGTACGCGAAGTGCGCCTCAGCGCGGGGGCCGGGTTTGTCGTGGTGATCTGCGGCGAGATCATGACCATGCCGGGCCTGCCATCCCGGCCCGCGTCGGAAAATATCCGCCTTAATGCGGAAGGCGAAATCGAGGGGCTTTTCTAAAGCCTGACACCAACGCAGCGGCCCGGAATTTCCGGGCCGCAAGCGTCTTGCACCCCGGTCACAAATGGATCAAACCACGGGGCAAGGCACGCAACGGAAAAAGACAAGGAACGCGGTTCATGGCGGCACAGATCATCGACGGTAAAGCGTTTGCAGCGACGGTGCGCGAGAAAGTGGCGCATCATGTAGCGCGACTGAAGGAAGAAAACGGCATCACGCCGGGCCTTGCGGTGGTGCTTGTGGGTGAAGACCCGGCGAGCCAGGTCTATGTGCGCTCTAAGGGCAAGCAGACGGTTGAAGTCGGGATGAATTCCTACGAGCACAAGCTTGATGTGGATACGTCCGAAGAAGACCTTTTGGCGCTGATCGACAAGCTCAACAACGATCCGGCGGTGCATGGAATTCTCGTGCAGCTTCCGCTTCCGGGGCATCTCAACGAAGACCTTGTCATCAATTCCATTGATCCGGCCAAGGATGTGGATGGGTTTCATATTTCCAATGTCGGGCTTTTGGGCACCGGGCAAAAGAGCATGGTGCCCTGCACGCCGCTTGGCTGTCTGATGATGCTGCGTGACCACCATGGGAGCCTGTCGGGGATGGATGCGGTTGTGATCGGCCGTTCCAACATCGTCGGTAAGCCGATGGCGCAGCTTCTCTTGGGTGATAGTTGCACGGTGACGATTGCGCATTCGCGGACCAAGGACCTGCCGGATGTGGTGCGCCGGGCCGATATCGTTGTGGCGGCCGTGGGCCGTCCTGAGATGGTGCCGGGGGATTGGATCAAGGACGGTGCGACGGTCATTGATGTGGGCATCAACCGTATCGACGCGCCGGAGAAGGGCGAAGGGAAAACCCGCCTTGTCGGGGATTGCCATTTCGAGAGCTGTGCCGAAAAGGCGGGAGCGATCACGCCTGTGCCGGGGGGTGTCGGGCCGATGACGATTGCTTGTCTTCTGGCCAACACGGTTACGGCGTGTTGTCGGGCCAATGGTCTGGCGGAGCCGGAGGGGCTTACGGCCTGAACAGCGAGAGCATTCGAGACAGAAAAGAGGGCCGTGTCGCATTGACCGGCCCTTTTTCTATGGCATGACGGGGAACATTGTGCCGGTCAGGAGCGCGATATGGGTTTCGGTGCCATTCTCGTCGAGGGCGTAGACATCGGCCTGAGCAATGACGAGGCGGCGACCGGGTTTAATCACGCGACCAACTGCGCGCAGGCCAGAGCCGCGGGCCGGGGCGAGGAGGTTGATCTTCATCTCGGTGGTGAGCACCTCGGCCTCGGGGGGCATGACGCTTAGCGCGGCGTAGCCCGCAGCGGAATCCCCAAGAGAAAAAGTCAGGCCCGCATGGCCGAAGCCATGTTGTTGTGTGCAGGTGGTGGGAATGTCGCTTGTCAGGGTCACATGGTCAGGCGCCAGGTCCTCGATCCGCGCACCGATTGTGTTCATCATCGCCTGCGCGGCAAAGCTGATCTCGATTTTCTCTTTGATTTCAGGTGACAAAGCCACGGAAATTCCCCTTATGAATAGACCGGAGATCCGGCAAGCTTAGAATTCAGGGGCTGGCGTGTTCCGTCAAGGGGCGCCGGGAAAGACGACAAAGAGACGGCGGGTCACGTGGCAGATAAAAAGGCGGCATTTTTCAAATCCTATCGGGCGCTTCTGAGTGTTGAGGTGATCGGGATCGTGGTTCTCGCGGCGTTGATCGGCGCATTGGCAGGGCCTTTCGGGACATTCTCGGCGATGGGGTTCGGTCTGCGGCTTATCTATTGGGCGCTGGTGTCGACGATGTCGGTTCTGCTTGGCTATGTGGCTTTCGCGCTTGCGCGGGGAATCGGATGCAAGCCGGGTACTTCGCGTCATAACGCGGTCGGATCGGTTTTCATGGCGGTGTTGATTACGATGGCTGTCCGAGTGTTGGACCAACTCGTGTACCCGCATATATTGATACCACCTCCCTTTTTATTCCTGTTTTTCAATATACTACTGATCGCTATGGCGGTGGGCGTCGTGCGGCGGATGATCTCGCCGACAGAAGACGAGGATATAGCTGCAAGGCCGCAAGCCCCCGTGCCCGATGCAGTTACGGCGGAGGCGGTGCGCCCGCGGTTGGCGCGGCGGTTGCCGGAGGGGATAGATGGGGCGATCCTTCATCTGTCGGTGAGCGATCATCATGTTGATATTCATACAGAAACCGGCACAGCCTCGGTGAGAATGCGGTTGGCCGATGCGATCGAAGCGATGGATGGGGTGCCGGGGATGCGGGTGCATCGGTCACACTGGGTTGCCCGTGAGGCGATTGACGGGGTGGTGCGTGAAAATGGCCGGCTTTTCCTTAGCTTGCGTACGGGGGCACGGGTGCCGGTTAGCCGAGGCGCGAGGCCGGTGCTTGAAGAGATGGGTCTTGTGTAGTCAGCGCGGCATGTCGACAAGGCGCGGCGTTTGGCCGGTGAGGATGGCGCGGGCCTCGGAGCGCATGAGTGTGGTGAGTGTCTCATCTCGATTGCGCAAGCCGCCAGTATGGAGGCCGTAGGCGGGCAGGATCACGCGGTCGCTGTCATAAAGAAAAGCAGCACGCGTGATTGTGCGGTGACGGGTGCGAACCGTCGCTTGCGGATGGTAATATCCTGAAATCTCGCCGCTTTTTCGCGGCTTTGCCATGTGGCGAAAGGTCAGAGGCGGCACCGGGAGTTCCGAAAGGTGGCTGCCGCCAAGGGCGATTGGGCCGGGATTGTGGTTGCCTTCAATCCAGACCCAGCGGCGACCGGCCTGAAGCCGGGCAATCCACAGGCGGTCCTCTTCGGTGAGGGCTTCGAGGGCGGAAGGCGTGTCGAAGCTGTTGCCGAGGCAGATCACGGTGCCTGCGCCGGTGTGGGTCAGGTCGGCTTCTAGGCGCAGGAGCGTGTCGCGAGTCTGGGCGGTGCTGTCGGGGCCGGAAACGCCCAGATGCAGGTCAGAAACACAAAGAAGGCTGCGATCCTCCCACCAGAGCGCGCCGGAGCCTAACGCCTGAAGGCGGCTTCCTGCGAGGGTGAAGGGCACGGTTTGCATAGGATATTGGTGCGCCAAAAGGGGGCGCACCACAAGGAAAATAACGGGTCTGTATTACGTCGGTAT
>JAAEZB010000090.1 GCA_018223085.1 Paracoccaceae bacterium | reverse complement strand
TGCATGCGGACGTAATCCTTGGCGTGGCCCCAATCGCGCAGGGCGTCGATATTGCCCATGTAGAGGCAGGGCTCCAGCCCTTGGGCGATATTGGCGAGGCCGCGGGTAATTTTACGGGTGACGAAGGTCTCGCCGCGGCGGGGGGACTCGTGATTGAAGAGGATGCCGTTGCAGGCATACATGCCATAGGCCTCGCGGTAGTTCACCGTGATCCAATAGGCGTACATCTTGGCCACTGCATAAGGGCTACGCGGGTGGAAGGGCGTGGTCTCGGTCTGGGGGATTTCCTGCACGAGGCCGTAAAGTTCCGAGGTCGAGGCCTGATAGAAGCGGGTCTTTTTCTCAAGGCCGAGGAAGCGGATCGCTTCGAGAAGGCGTAGCGTGCCGGTGGCGTCGACATCGGCGGTATATTCGGGGGCTTCAAAGCTCACGGCGACGTGGCTCTGGGCGGCGAGGTTATAGACCTCGTCGGGCTGCACTTCCTGAAGGATACGGGTCAGGTTGGAGCTATCGGTGAGGTCGCCGTAATGGAGCTTGAACCGGGCATTGGTGCTGTGCGGGTCTTCGAAAATGTGGTCGATCCGCTGGGTGTTGAAGGAGGACGCGCGGCGTTTGATGCCGTGCACCTCATAGCCTTTTTCAAGCAGGAATTCGGCAAGGTAAGAGCCGTCCTGACCTGTGACGCCGGTGATCAGGGCTTTTTTCATGGTCTTGCGTCCTTGTTCACGTGCCCGGGTAGGGGCGATATTTCGGGTCTCGTCTACGCTTTTGGGGCTTTGTTTGAAAGCAAAAAGGGCGTCAGGCGAAGGGCAGGTCGGCCAATGTTATGGTGCGGGGGCCATCGGGGAGATGGAGGCAGAGGCCGGTTGTGCCGGTGGGGAGATCGGCCGAGACAAGGCCAACGCCGATGTTTTTGCCGAGGCGTTTGGAGTGGGCGATTTCGGCGACGAAACCGACCTCTGTGTCGCCTTGGAAAAGCGGCAGAGGGTGTTCGTTGCCCGCGACCGGAGGGCCATCAAGGAGGATGCCGGTACGGCGACGGGTGATGCCGGTATCGCGGTGGGCGGTGAGCGCGGCTTTGCCGACGAAATCATGCGGCCCGTTGAGGTCGAGCATCTTGCCAAAGCCCATCTCGAAAGGGGTCACCGGGTGGGTCTGTTGGCGCATGTCGGCACCGTAGGAGATCAGCCCGCTTTCGAGGCGTTCAATGTCGTTCGGCGCGCCGGGGCCGATGCCGAAGGGCGCGCCGACCTCTTTGACGCGATCCCAGAGGGCGGTGCCCTTGCTGCCATCACGCAGGTAGAGTTCAAATCCGCCCTGTTTCGACCAGCCGGAGCGGGCGAGGACGAGCGGGATATCGTCGAGCATGACCTCGCGGAACCAGAAATATTTGAGGTCGCGCACCCAGTCGCCGAGGAGGGCGGCGGTTACCTCTTCAGCTTTTGGCCCCTGGATGGCGAGAGGAGAGACATCTGGTTCGCACACCGCGACATTTAGGCCGCGTTCATGGGCGATGGCCTTGGCCCAAAGCATGAGGTCGCTATCGGCGATGGAGAGCCAATAGCGATCGTCGGAGAGTTTTTGCAACACAGGATCGTTGATGAGGTGACCATCATAATCGCAGATTGGCACGTAGCGGCCTTGGCCGATCTTCGTTCCGTCGAGGTTGCGCGGTGTAAGGTATTGGGCAAGGGCGCCCGCGTCGGGGCCGTGGAGTTCGACCTGTCGTTGGGCGGCCACGTCCCACATGGCGACGCCGTTGAGGAGGCGATCATACTCGGCCTCCGGGTCGCCGTAGCTTCCGGGGATATACATGTGATTGTAGACAGAAAACGTCGCCACGCCGTCGCGCACGGTCGCATCGAAATAGGGGGATTTGCGGATGTTCGGGCCGATATGGAGGCGGAAATTCATGGACGATCCCTTTCATAAAAGCGCGGCGTCGGGGGAACCGACGCCGCGCTTGGAAATGCTACTGTGCAAGGGTATCAGAAATCCAGATTTTCCACGCTCAGGGCGTTTTTCTGGATGAACTCGCGGCGCGGTTCGACCACGTCACCCATCAGTTTGGTAAAGAGGTCGTCGGCTTCGGCCATGTCCTCGATCTTGACCTGCAGGAACGTACGCGCGTCGGGGTCGAGTGTGGTTTCCCAGAGCTGATCCGGGTTCATCTCGCCAAGGCCCTTGTAGCGTTGCAGGGTCAGGCCCTTTTCACCCTCAGTCAGGATCGCGTCGAGAAGATCGAGCGGGCCATAGATGAGCTGTGAGCGGTCCTTGCGATGCAGGGTTGCCGGGGTGTTGTAGATGTCCTGAAGGCTTTGGGTGAAGCTGCCGGTTTTGCGGGCTTCGCCAGAGCGCAGCATCGGGCCATCAAGCGTCCGAACCTCTTCAACACCGCGCAGGATACGGGCAAGGCGAATGCCGTGATCCTGCGTGATGCGCCCGTTCCAGCCGCGTTCATATTCAAGCGCGATCAGGTCAAGGCGTGCGGCGACCTTGTCGGCGACCCCCTGAAGGTCTGCATCGACCGCGCCGGGGACAAAGGCCCCCGCGATGGCGGCCTGTTCGAGGATATGGCGCGGATAATGCGTCGGAAAGGCGTAGAGCACGCGCTTGAGCTGACGCGCTTCGTTTACCACGTGGGTAAGATCCTGCCCGATGATTTCTTCGCCAGATCCGAGGCGCAGGGATGCGCCGTCGGTGCCCATTTCGATCAGGTAATCATCCATCGCGGCCTGATCCTTGAGGTAGACCTCGGACTTGCCGCGCGACACTTTGTAGAGCGGTGGCTGGGCGATGAAGAGGTGGCCCTTCTCGATCAGTTCCGGCATCTGGCGATAGAAGAATGTCAAAAGAAGCGTACGAATGTGCGCCCCGTCCACGTCGGCGTCGGTCATGATGACGATCTTGTGGTAGCGCAGCTTGTCGATGTTGAACTCGTCGCGTCCAATCCCGGTTCCGAGGGCCATGACGAGGTTGCCGATCTCCTGCGAGCCTAGCATACGATCAAATCGGGCGCGTTCGACGTTGAGGATCTTACCTTTGAGGGGCAGAATCGCCTGGGTGCGGCGATCACGGCCCGTCTGGGCTGATCCGCCAGCAGAGTCCCCCTCGACGAGGAAGATTTCGGTCTGAGACGGGTCTTTCTCCGAGCAATCCTTGAGTTTGCCGGAGAGGAAGTTCACGTCCATTGCCGATTTGCGCCGAGTCAGTTCGCGCGCCTTGCGGGCGGCTTCGCGGGCATGGGCGGCCTCAAGAATTTTAGTCACGATCATTTTCGCGACATTGGGGTTTTCCTCGAACCATTCAGCGAGTTTTTCACCCATCAGGCCCTCGACCGCGGGGCGGACCTCGGAGGAGACGAGCTTGTCCTTGGTCTGGGACGAGAATTTTGGATCGGGCACCTTGACCGAAAGAACGCAGGTCAGGCCTTCGCGCGCGTCGTCGCCCGTGAAGGTGATCTTCTCTTTCTTGGCGATGCCGCTTTCCTGTGCGTATTTCTGTAGCGTGCGGGTCAGCGCGCCACGGAAACCCGCCATATGGGTGCCGCCATCGCGCTGGGGGATGTTGTTGGTAAAGGGCAGGACGGTTTCATGGTAGCTATCGTTCCACCACATCGCGACCTCAACGCCGATGTCGTCACGTTCGCCGTTGACGTAGATCGGCTCTTCCATGAGCGCGGTCTTGTGGCGGTCGACATATTTGACGAATTCCTTGACCCCACCGTCATAGAAAAGCTCGGTCCGGAGCGGTTCGGCGGGGCGTTCATCCTCAAGGATGATGCGAACGCCGGAATTGAGGAAGGCCAGTTCGCGCAGGCGTTTTTCGAGCGTCTCGAAGGAGTATTCGAGATTGGAGAAGGTGTTGGTTGAGGCGAGAAAGCGAACCTCGGTCCCGGTGCGGTCGCCGCAGTCGCCCACGACTTTGAGGTGTTCCGCGGTATCGCCGTGTTCAAAGCGGGCAACGTGTTCTTTGCCGCTCCGCCAGATGCGCAGTTCGAGCCAGTCGGACAGCGCGTTTACAACCGAGACGCCAACGCCGTGCAGACCGCCGGAGACTTTGTAGGAGTTGCTATCAAACTTACCGCCGGCGTGAAGTTGGGTCATGATGACCTCGGCGGCCGAGACGCCCTCTTCCTTGTGGATGTCGACGGGAATCCCGCGCCCGTTGTCGGAGACGGAAACAGAGGAATCGGCGTGAATTTTCACGTTCACGGCATCGGCATGACCGGCCAGCGCCTCGTCGATGCCGTTATCCACGACCTCGTAGACCATGTGGTGCAGGCCCGAGCCATCGTCGGTATCGCCGATATACATCCCCGGACGTTTGCGCACGGCTTCCAAGCCCTTGAGAACCTTAATAGATTCCGCGCCATATTCCGGATTGTTCTGTGTCTCTTCGGACATGTGGTCTTTCCCCTTATCAGTCTGCCCAAAATATGGGTTTTGGCGGGGAATGTCACGCAAATGAGACAAGATTTTTTACCGATTCGGCGGTGTCTCGCAGGCGTGTGAGATTGCAGAGATACCCGCCTCTTCGGTGACCTCAAGGCGCTGGGCCCGGTCTCCAAGTTCTGTAAATAGCTCTGGCCCGGTCCCGGTCATCCACGCTTGGGCACCGAGGGCGCAGATTTCATCATAGAGCGCGGCGCGGCGGGTGGCGTCGAGATGGGCGGCGACCTCGTCAAGGAGGAGGATTGGCGGCGCGCCGAATTCGGCGGCAAGCGCCCGGCCATTGGCGAGGATGAGCGAGATCAGAAGCGCCTTTTGTTCGCCGGTGGAGCAATCGCGTGCAGGCACGCCCTTGGCGGCGAATGTGGCGTCGAGGTCGCTCCGGTGTGGGCCGATGAGCGTGCGACCTGCGGCCATGTCGCGGGGCCGATTTTCGGCAAGGGCGGTGCGCAAGGCGTCGGCGGTGTCGGGCATCTCGCCATCGGATTGGACAAGGGCGAGGTCAGCTACGGGAAAGGCGGTTTCGGCATCGGCCTGTGCGGCGGTGAGGTGGGAGATGGTTGCAAGGCGGTTGGCGTGGATGGCTTCGGCGGCCTCGGCCATCTGAGATTCGAGCGCGCCATACCAGGCGGCGTCGCGGACCATGTCTTTGAGAAGGCGGTTCCTCTCACGCATGGATTTCTCATAGGCGAGCGCGGCCTCGGCATGGGCGGGAAAGAAGGAGAGCGCCATACGATCAAGGAAACGGCGGCGTCCCTCGGCCCCCTCGATCCAGAGCCTGTCCATCGCCGGGATGAGCCAGAGCACGCGGGCAATACGGCCAAGGGCGGTTTGGGGCGCAGTTTTGCCATCAATGCGGAGTTGGCGGGCATTACCGCCTTCGGACCAGATTTCGACCTCGTGCAGGCGGTCGAGCGACTGGAGGTGCCCGGTTAGCTTCCAACCCAGCGTCTCGGGGCGGCGAGTCATGTCCTCGGCGCTGGCGCGGCGTAGGCCGCGACCGGGCGAAAACAGCGATATTGCTTCGAGGATGTTGGTCTTACCTGCGCCATTGGGGCCGTAGATCGCCACGGGGCGCGCATCACATTCAATCGCGCCTTTACGGTGCGAGCGGAAATGCGACAGCGTCAGATAGGTGATCGCGAGTTGGGTCATTTGGGCGTCCGTTTTCTTTCATAGAAAACGGGCCGGAATTTTTGGAAAATTCCGCGCCCCGTCACACGCGCATCGGCATGACGACATAGACGGCGCTCGTGTCGTTGCCTTCGCGCATGAGCGTCGGGTCGCCCGCCGAATTGAACAGGAACACGGCATTTTCGCGATCCACCTGCGAGGCGATTTCGAGAAGATACTTGGCGTTAAAGCCGATTTCGAGTCGCTCATCGTTGTAGGCCACGGCAAGCTCTTCTTCGGCCGCGCCGCTATCGGGCGCATTGACGGAGAGGATCAGGCGATCTTCGTCGAGTTGCAGTTTCACCGCGCGGGAGCGTTCGGACGAGACGGTCGCGACACGGTCCACGGCTTGCGCGAATTCAGAGGCGTCCACCTCAAGCTTGCGGGTGTTGCCCTGCGGAATGACGCGGGTGTAGTCCGGGAAGGTGCCGTCGATGACCTTGGAGGTCAGAGTGATGTCGGGCGTGGCGAAACGGATTTTGGTTTCCGAGACGGAGACCGCGATTTGCATTTCATCATCTTCGAGAAGCTTGCGCAGTTCGCCCACGGTTTTGCGCGGCACGATTACGCCGGGCATGTCGGCGGCACCGTCAGGCAGATCTGCGTCGATCCGGGCGAGGCGGTGGCCATCGGTCGCCACGCAGCGCAGCACCTTGCCGGTTTCGGCATCGGAGACGTGCATGTAGACACCGTTCAGATAGTAGCGGGTTTCTTCGGTCGAGATCGCGAATTTCGATTTATCGAAGAGGCGGCGCAGGACCGGCGCGGGGGCCGAGAAATTCGAGGCGTATTCCGACGAGGCCATCACAGGGAAGTCCTCTTTCGGCAGGGTCGCCAGAGAGAAGTTCGAGCGGCCCGCTTCGACGGTCAGACGGCCGGAAGCGCCATCGTCGATCAGGGTCACAAGCGCGCCATCGGGGAGTTTGCGCACGATTTCGTGCAGCGTTGTTGCGGCAACCGTCGTGGCACCAGCGCGTTCGACCATGGCTGGGGCCTTGTCGACCACTTCGATATCAAGGTCGGTGGCGCGAAACTGGACCGTGTTGCCCTCGGCCTCGATCAGGACATTGGCGAGGATCGGGATTGTGTTGCGGCGCTCCACGACGGACTGCGCCTGGCTGACTGCCTTGAGCAGGATGGCGCGTTCGATGCTGATCTTCATACCGATATCCTCCGGTTGCCGGGACGGGCAAACTAGCCGTTTCCCCTTCTGACGCAAGCTTTTTTGCTTTTGTCGACTTAATCGCCGGGGGCGTCAAGGTGGATGGCGCGTCCGGTGGGGGTATTTGGGCCAAGATGAAGAAAAGAGGGCGGTCAAAAGGCAAAAGCCACGCCGGTTGGGGGCGTGGCTTTGTGTGTTGTGCTGGGCGTGGGCTCAGGCTTCGAGCGTGCGGCGGAGCATTTCGAGGTCTTCGGCGATTTGGCCGTCCTGCACGCGCAGTTCTTCGATGCGTTTGACGCCGTGCATCACGGTTGTGTGGTCGCGCCCGCCAAAGCGGCGGCCAATCTCGGGCAGGGAGCGCGAGGTCAATTGCTTGCAGAGATACATTGCGACCTGCCGAGGGCGGGCGAGGGTGCGCACGCGTTTCGGGCCGATCATGTCGGAAAGGCGGATGTTGTAATGTTCGGAAACCTGCCGCTGAATTTCCTCTACGGTGATCTTGCGTTCCGAAGCGCGCAGCACGTCCGAGAGGCAATCCTGCGTGAGGTCCATGGTGATTTCACGGCCAACAAGCGAGGCAAAGGCGAAGAGACGGGTCAGCGCCCCTTCGAGCACGCGCACATTGGTCGAGATGCGATGGGCGAGGAATTCGAGAACGCCGTCCTGCAGGGCAAGCTCGGGATATTGCGTGCGGTACTGCTCAACCTTGGATTGCAGGATGCCGAGGCGCAATTCGTAATCCGTCGGGTGAAGATCGACGACGAGGCCGCATTGCAGGCGCGATTTGATCCGGTCTTCAAGGTCTTTGATCTCGCCCGGAGCGCGGTCGGCGGAGATAATGATTTGTTTGTTCTGATCCACGAGGGCGTTGAACGTGTGGAAAAATTCTTCCTGTGTCGAATCCTTACCCGAGATGAACTGCACGTCATCGACCATGAGAACGTCAACCGAGCGGAAGAGCTCCTTGAAGTCCATCATCTTACGGTCGCGCAGGGCCTGCACAAAGCGGTACATGAACTGTTCCGCCGACAGGTAGAGCACGTTGAGATCGGGGCGGCGGGACTGAAGCTCCCACGCGATGGCGTGCATGAGGTGGGTTTTGCCGAGGCCGACGCCGCCATAAAGGAAAAGCGGGTTGAAGGTCACCGGGCCACCTTCGGCAACGCGGCGCGCGGCGGCATTGGCCAGTTCGTTCGGTTTGCCGACGACGAAGCTCTCGAAGGTAAAGCGCGGATCGAGCGGCGCGCCGGGCAGGTCATCACGCTTGGCGGCGGGGGCCGGGGCGGTTTCGGTTGTTGCGGCGCGGGGCGCGGGGCGGGGCGGGGTATTGGCCGCAACGGCGAAATGTATGCGCTGCACAGATTCGCCAAAGCCCGTGAGGCGGTGCAGAATCAGGTCGCCAAAGTTCTGCGACACGTAATTGCCGATGAAATTCGTAGGCACATGGAAGGTCGCAACGCCTTCGCTCAGCTCGGCAAACTCAATCGGGGCGATCCAGGTCTTGAAATTATTTTCGCCGACAGTCTTGAGAAGGTCCTGTCGCAGCGCACCCCATTGTTCTTTGGTCATCTGTCCCCGTTTCCCGGCCTTCGGCCATTATTATCAAGGCCGCAGCGGCCCTGTGTGGTTGCCCACGTACTTACTCACTCACGAGGCACGACACCTTCGGGATCTCTTCATAACACAGGTGGCAGCAAGCAAACCTATCGGAACCCCGTCCACGTCCCCACACGGCGGGTTAGGCATAGCTTGCGCAGGTTTGCGCTTTATGAAGAGAGGACAGACCTGATGCCGACGGCATCTCACAGCAGTTGCTCATGATCCGGCGTGCACCTTTTCAGGCAGCAATGCCGGGCCAGATCAAGCGGTCCAAATGAACCGTTGTGTTAACCTGTCCCCCCAGGGCGAAGTGACTCGCAGGATCGAAATTAGCAACTGCGATGTGGCACGGGCAACCGATCTTCGAACTTGACTCGGGGATTTGTGGAAAAGAATCTCTTTCCCTCATTACGTGTGCCCAAAATGTAAAAAGGCGTCCCCGGAAGGGACGCCTTTTCTATCAATGCCTTGGCCCGAAAAACAGGGCCGAACGCCTTAGCCGAGGGCTTTGACGCGCGCCGCGAGGCGCGAGACTTTCCGCGACGCGGTGTTCTTGTGGTAGACGCCTTTGGTGACGCCGCGCATGAGTTCGGGCTGGGCGGCGCGGAGGGCGGCGGTGGCGGCTTCTTTGTCGCCGGATGCGATTGCCTCTTCAACGGCGCGCAGGAAGGTGCGGATGCGCGAACGGCGGGCTTTGTTGACTGCGAAGCGACGCTCGTTCTGACGGGCGCGTTTTTTTGCCTGGGGCGAATTTGCCATGAATCTCAGGTCCTTATCTAGTGTTCAGTTCGTTAATACGTGCAACGACCCGAACGGGACCTCTCCACAGGGGGAGAATCGATTCAAGCCAGAGCGGGCTGCACGCGCATGTATGACGGCGTCGTATAGAGAGTTTTGCGACGGATGCAAACCCCGAAAAACAAGGGTCTGCATCGCGTCTGTATCGCGTACGCATCGCGGTGGTGGGGATTTTGGGG
>JAAEZB010000089.1 GCA_018223085.1 Paracoccaceae bacterium | reverse complement strand
CGACGTGATACATACGCGATACAGACCCCCGTTTTGGCCATTAACCAAGGGGTTTTCAGGTGATTCGGTGGAGGTCTTAACGGCAGCTACCTACCAGCGGCTAAGCGCGTCCTCATCCTCGTCTTTCGCGGCGACCCATTGACCGCCCTCCGAGGTGAATTCCTGCTTCCAGAACGGCGCGCGGGACTTCAGGTAATCCATGAGATATTCCGCCGCCTCAAACGCATCCTTGCGGTGCGGCGCGGCGGTTGCCACCATCATAATCATGTCGCCCGGACGCAAATCCCCATAGCGGTGGATCACCAGAACATCGCCAAGATTCCAACGGTTTAGCGCCTCCTTGGCAATCCCTTCGAGCGCCTTTTGCGTCATCCCCGGATAGTGTTCGATCACCATCCGCTCAAGCCGGTCGCCCGCAATATCGCGCACCACGCCGGTGAAGGTCACGATGGCGCCCATGTCGGTATGGCCGCTGGCAAATTCCTGCGCTTCGGCCCCGAAATCGAACGGCGCTTCCTGCACCACGATCCGCATGACCTAGCCCCCCGTCATCGGCGGGAAAAACGCCACTTCCCGCACGCCATCCAGCGGCGCATCAAAGTCGGAAAGCTCCTGATCCAACGCCACCCGAAGCGCAGAAATATCAGCAAAAGCAACAGCATAGCGCTCTTCGCGCGCCCGAAGCTCATCCACAAGCGCCGCCACGGTCGCCGCCTCGGTTTCCACCGCCTCACGCGGGATTCCGATCCGTTCACGCACCCAGGCGAAATACAAAACCGTGATGGTCATCTCAGTCGTCCTTCAAATGCGGCTTGGCCTTGAGGAAATAATCCACCCCCGTAATCGCCGTCAAACCGCCCGCGATCCACAACAGAACAAGCCCGATCCAGCCAAGCCAGATATCGCCGGTCGTGCCCACGCCCATGTAATGCTCAAAGACGCCCTGCCCAAAAAGACAAGCAATCGCAGTCATTTGCGTCGCCGTTTTCCATTTCGCGAGCTTGGTAACCTTGAGCGTCCCCGCCACATCCCCAAGGAATTCCCGCAAGCCCGACACAAACACTTCCCGGAACAGGATCACAGTCGCCGGCAACACAAGCCACGGCGACATCGACGAATACCCCACGATCACCATGAGCGCGATCACCACCATCGCCTTATCGGCAATCGGGTCGATCATCGCCCCCATCTTGGTTTCCTGCCCCCAGGCCCGTGCCAGGTAGCCATCAAACCAATCCGTCACCGAAGCCACCACAAACAGGCTCAAGGCGAACCAATCCGCATGCGGCCGGTCAAAATAAAGGAACATCACCGCCACCATCGGCGCGGCAAACAGGCGAAGAACAGAGAGTATATTCGGAATATTCCAGGTCATGCGCCCTTCCTAGTCGGTTTCGCGCCGATGCTGAACACGTTTTTGCACCCCCTCCCCACGAAGCGCTATACATCCGCCCCCATTCAGTCTAAACGCAGCACCTTGCACCGCATTGCTGATCATGGACTCCCCTGTGTACCGGCCGAACGCGGCTGACCGGCCCAGATGGCCGCAACACATGAGACCAGACCTTTGAAACAATCCCTCGCCGATGCCCTCGCGCATCGTGGATACGAGACCCTGACCCCTGTTCAGGAAGCCGTATCAAATCCCGATCTCGCAGGCCGCGACCTGCTCGTTTCGGCCCAGACCGGCTCCGGTAAAACCGTCGGCTTTGGCCTTGCCATTGCCCCGACCGTGCTTGGCGATGGCGAAACCCTGCCACGCGCCGCCGCGCCGCTCGCCCTTATCATCGCCCCGACGCGCGAACTCGCGCTTCAGGTCAAACGCGAATTTTCCTGGCTCTACGCCAAGGCCGGCGCTGTCGTCGCCTCCTGTGTGGGCGGTATGGACATGCGCGATGAACGCCGCGCCCTCGACCGTGGCGCGCACTTCGTCGTCGCCACACCGGGCCGCCTGCGCGACCATATCATGCGCGGTTCGATCGACCTGTCCGGCCTGCGCGCCGTGGTCCTCGATGAAGCCGACGAGATGCTTGATCTCGGCTTTCGTGAAGACCTCGAATTCATCCTCGGCGAAGCCCCCGAGACACGCCAGACGCTCTTGTTTTCCGCCACCGTGCCGCGCGATATCGCCACCCTCGCCAAGCGCTACCAGCGCGATGCCGAACGCATCCAGACAAGCTCCGGCGCCTCGCAACACGCCGATATCGCCTATCGCGCCATGCAAGTCTCGCCGCGAGACGCGGAAAACGCGATCATCAACGTGCTGCGCTATTACGAGGCCCCCAACGCCATCGTTTTCGCCAACACCCGCGCCATGGTGAACCGCCTGACAACGCGCCTGTCCAACCGCGGCTTTTCCGTCGTCTCGCTCTCGGGCGAATTGAGCCAGGCAGAACGCACCCACGCGCTTCAGGCGATGCGCGACGGGCGCGCCCGCGTCTGTGTCGCGACCGATGTCGCCGCGCGTGGCATCGACCTGCCGAACCTCGATCTCGTGGTGCACGCGGAACTGCCCAATAGCCATGAAACCCTGCTGCACCGTTCGGGCCGCACCGGGCGCGCCGGGCGCAAGGGCGTCAGCGCCCTGATCGTGCCGCCGAAATCCCGCCGCAAGGCCGAACGCCTGCTGCAAAGCGCCAAGCTCACCCCGGAATACTGCGCCGCTCCGTCGGCGGATGAGGTCAACGCCCGCGACGAAGAGCGTATGCTCGCCGAGAGCGGTTGGTCCGACCCAGTGACCGAGAGCGAAAAGCCGAGCATCGAAAAACTGCTCGCCGCCTTCTCGCCCGAACAGGTCGCCGCCGCCTATCTGCGCCTCTACAAGGATCGCCATTCGGCCCCCGAAGAGCTAAGCGACGTCTCGCAGGAACGCAGCAAGCCGCGCCCAAAAGCCGATTTCGGCGCAAGCGTCTGGTTCTCTGTCGATGGTGGCCGCGCCGCCGGGGCCGAACCGCGCCGCATCCTGCCCATGCTTTGCAAGGCCGGTGGCCTCAACAAGGACGACATCGGTGCGATCCGCGTGCAGCAGGACAAAACCTACGTCCAGATCCTCGCAACCAGCGTCGATACCTTCCTCAAAGAGGTCGGCCCCGGCATGACCGTCGAACACGGCGCGCGTCTGGCCCGTCTCGACAAAGCGCCGGATTTACCTGCGGAGCGCCCCTCCTTTGGCGGCAAACCCAGCTTTGGTGGCAAACCCAAGCCGCACAAATCCAATGCGCCGCATCGCAAGGGCGACAAACCGCGCTATGACGATAAACCGCGCGAAAAGCGCCCGCCGAAACCGGAACATACCCGCCCCGAAGGTGTGGTCACCCCGGCCAAGCCGCGCCGCAAACCCAAGGATAGCGACAAGCCCAAAGGCCCGCCGCCGCCCAAGGGCAAAGCCAATAGCAAGAAGAACAAGGCCCGCGCCGCAGCCGCCAAAAGCATGAAGGGCAAAGGTGGCAACGCCGCGCCCAAGCGGCACAAGCCCTGATCTTCCTCTTGCCCTAAATATCCCGGGGTGAATGGGCCGCCATCGGCGGCCCAGAGGGGCAGCGCCCCTGCCCCCGGATCAAAGGCCCAGACCACCGCGCGCGGGGCGTTTACCCTTTTTCGTGAAAGTAGTCGTAGATTGTCTCCGCGAGCGCGTCGGAGATTCCGTCCACGGCTTTGAGGTCGCTGAGATTGGCGCGCCCCACGGCCTTCGCCGATCCGAAATGCGCCAGAAGCGCGCGCTTGCGCGTCGCGCCGACGCCCGGCACATCGTCAAGCGGCGTCGCGCCAACGGCCTTGGCCCGCTTGGCACGGTGCGTGCCAATGGCAAAACGATGCGCCTCATCGCGCATCCGCTGGATAAAATAAAGCACCGGGTCATTGCGCTGAAGCGCAAAGGGCCGCTGGCCGATCCGGTGGAATTCTTCCTTGCCGTGGTCGCGATCGACGCCCTTGGCAACCCCGACCATCGGGATGTCTTCGACACCATACTCGGCCATGATCTGCGCCACCGCCGAAACTTGCCCCGCGCCACCGTCGATCAACAAAAGGTCCGGCCACATGCCTTGGCTGCGGTCAGGATCTTCCTTCAACAACCGCTTGAACCGCCGAGTCAGCACTTCTTTCATCATCCCGAAATCGTCCCCCGGCGTCAGGGTCTCATCCTTGATGTTGAACTTGCGATACTGGTTCTTCATGAACCCATCCGGCCCCGCCACGATCATCCCACCAACGGCATTGGTGCCTTGAATATGGCTGTTGTCATAGACTTCGATCCGCTTCGGTGGTGCCTTAAGATCAAAGGCCTCGGCAATCCCCCGCAATAGCTTGGCCTGCGTCGCCGTCTCGCTCATCTTGCGCGCAAGGCTTTCGCGCGCATTCCGCGCCGCCCCGGCCACCAACTCCGCCTTCTCGCCCCGTTGTGGCACGAGGATTTCAACCTTGCGCCCCGCCTTCTGCGTCAGGGCCTCGACCATCAGGTCATCATGCTCAATCGGATGCGACAGGATAAGCTGCCGGGGTGGGTCTTTGCTGTCATAGAACTGCCCGATAAACGCCTCCAGCACCTCTGCCGCCTCGATCCCCTCGCCGACCCTCGGATAGAAATCCTTGTTGCCCCAGTTCTGGTTCGCCCGAATGAAAAACACCTGCACACAGGCCTGCCCGCTTTCGAGATGCAGCGCGATGATATCCGCCTCTGTGACGCCCTTGGGATTGATCCCCTGCGCCGTCTGCACCTGAGTCAGCGCCCGAATTCTGTCGCGCAGGGCAGCCGCTTTTTCGAACTCCATCTCATCCGATGCCCGCTGCATCTGCTTGGCCAGTGTCTCCTGAATCTGCGTCGAGCGCCCCGCAAGGAACCGCTCTGCATCCCGCACGCTCTCGGCGTAATCCTCTGCGCTGATCTTACCCACGCAGGGCCCCGAGCAGCGCTTGATCTGATAGAGAAGGCAAGGCCGCGTCCGGCTCTCGAACATCGCGTCCGAGCAGTTGCGCAAAAGGAAGACTTTCTGCAGCTGGTTCAACGTCCTATTCACCGCCCCCGCACTGGCGAAGGGGCCATAATAGTTCCCCTTTTCCTTCTTCGCACCGCGATGCTTTTTGATCTGCGGAAAGGCGTGCGTTCGGCTCACGAGGATATTGGGGAAGCTCTTATCGTCACGCAAAAGCACGTTGTATTTCGGCTTAAGCTGCTTGATGAGGTTCTGCTCAAGAAGAAGCGCCTCGGTCTCGGTCTTCGTCGTGAGGAACATCATCGACGCCGTTTCCGCGATCATCCGTGCGATCCGCGGCGAATGCCCCGTCGGGCGGGCATAGTTCGACACCCGCGCCCTGAGGTTGCGCGCCTTGCCCACGTAAAGCACCCGCGCCTGCGCATCGAGCATCCGATAGACGCCGGGCGAAGAGTCCAGCGTTTTCAGATAGCTGCGAATAAGCGCGTGGCCGATCTCTTTGGGCTGTGCCGTATCGTCCGCTGTCTCCATGGGCTCCATGGTTATGATTCTTTCTCGCTGGCTGCAATCTCCCGCCCTCTGGAGCAAGGAAAAACCTGTCCACTGTTTCTGTGGATAAGTCTGCCGATAACTTTCCGTGAGGTGGAAATTTTCGTTGTTTTTGACCCGCTTCCACGTTCCGCCTACTTTTTAGGCACATATTTAAGGCATTGAAATCATTTGATATTTATTTGCACCTCAGCCAAACGACTGAAATCATTAAAGAATTTGTAACGCTTTCTTGACGCTCTTGTCTCAGGTGCACAACTTGCCGCAGGGGCAGCGTTATTCGACCCCAAGAACATCCGGCGTTTGCCATCCAAGGTGCTGTCCGCCATCCACGCAAAGGAGTTGCCCGGTGACACCTTTCGCCTCAAGGAAGTAACCCAGCGCCGCCACGATCTCTTCCGGAGATGCCCCCCGCCCAAGCACCGTTGCGGCGCGTTGGGCCGCGAAATCCTCGGGGGACTGGCGCGGCCCCTGAAGCGTCGGGCCGGGGCCGATAGCATTTACCCGGATGTGCGGCGCAAGCGACTGTGCGGCCGTCTGCGTCAGCGTCCAGAGCGCCGCCTTGGCCAACGTATACGAGGTAAAATCCGGGGTGAGCTTGCGCACCCTCTGGTCAATCATGTTGATGACCAACCCCGCCGCGACCGGCTCCCCCCCGGCATCACGTTCGGCTTCAAGACCTTGCGCCGCCATCGCCTGAATAAGAACCATCGGCGCGCGCAGGTTGCTTTCCATATGCCGATCCCAGCTTTCCCGAGTCACGCTATCAATATGATCGCGCTCGAAAATCGACGCATTGTTGACCAAGACTGTAACCGCCCCGCCCAATGCGTCTGCCGCCGCCGGGAGAAGCGCCTGCATCTCGTCTTCCTGTGTCAGGTCCGCACAGAGGGTCACCGCCTGCCGTCCAAGGGCGCGAATGTCCGATGCCGTCTCCTCGGCCGCCTCAACCGAGCCTGCGTAATGCACGGCGACGTCATAGCCCCGCTGCGCCAGACCGAGGGCAAGCGCCCGTCCGATCCGCTTTCCCGCCCCGGTCACAAGCGCCCGTGTCATGCCATCGCTCCTAGAAGGTGAATACAGCTACGACATAGAGCAGGTAGAGCAGAGTCAAGACCACACCGATCGGACGATTGATATCCTGTTTGAAAAATACGAACGGGATCAGGAGCAGCGACGCACCCAGCATCACCCAAAGATCAAAGCGCAAGAACTCCGGATCAACCGGCAGCGGCCCTACCATCGTGGCAATGCCGATGATGGCCAAAAGGTTGAACATGTTCGACCCGATCACGTTGCCGATGGCAACATCCGCCTGACGGCGCAACGCGGCCATGGTCGTCGTCGCCAGCTCCGGCAACGAGGTGCCAAGCGCCACAAGGGTCAGCCCGATCACCGCCTCGCTCACGCCGAATTCACGGGCAATCACCTCGGCACTGTCGATTAGAAGATCGGCGCCAAGCGGTAGACCAACGAGGCCAAGACCAAGGAAAATAAAGATCTTCCACCACGGCATATCCGGGTCGGCACCTTCCGGCTCTTCCTCATCGCTCTCTATCCCGGCACGGCGATGCGCCTGTGCGGCGCGAAAGGCGACGAAAAGGATATAGGCCAGAACCGCGAGCAGAACCGCCCCGGCAATCGCATCAAACACCCCGCGAAAGGCCAAGCCGATAAAGATCAGTGTCGCCACGATCATCTGAATATAGGTCGCACGGGAATCGCAATGCGAGGTATGCAACACGGCCAAAATCGCCGGAAACCCGAGTACGAGAAGGATATTGGCGGTGTTCGACCCGACCACGTTCCCGATCGCAATCCCCGGCACGTTCTTGAGCACCGCCTGAATCGAAATCAGAAGCTCGGGCGCGGAGGTGCCAAAAGCAACGATGGTGAGGCTCACGATGAGCGCCGGAATACCAAGGCGCAGCGCGAGGTTAACCGCCCCCCTGACGAGCGAATCCCCTGCCAGAAGCAGAATGATGAGACCTAAACCGGCAAAGAGCCATTCCATGGTCTATCCCTTACCCTTTGTGCAGGGGCAGGGCCCCTTGCCAATCCTGTAGCGCCCACATTTGGGGCATTTCGCAGATTGCAGCCGCTTTTTCCCCGGATAGGTGAGCTTGCCAAACATGGCAAGCACGCCCATGCCTACGAGGAAGAGGGTGACAATCTTGAAAATCATCTCAGAGCCCGAACCGCGCAAAATCTGCACGCTCCTCGACCGCCGCCATCGCATCCGATGCAACCTGTGCTCCGAACCGTTGCCAGACAGACCGGCGCATCCCGTAGCGGCGCAGGCGCACCTTGTCGCCGAAACGCTCTTTCATCACCGGCAGAAGATGTCCGATCCCATCGATAAGGCCAACCTCCTGCGCATGGCGCCCAACCCAAATCTCGCCGGTAAAGAGTTCCGGCACCGTATCGAGTTTACCCGCGCGACGGGTTTGGACATGGTGGATGAAATTGGCGTGGATCTGTTCGAGCATCCCTTTAAGACGCGCCACGTCCTCGGGTTTTTCCGGCTGGAACGGGTCCATCATGGATTTTGACTGGCCCGCCGTATGCACCCGCCGCTCGATCCCCTGACGGCTGAGGAAGATATGCGCCCCGAACCCGGCCGAGATGACCCCGATCGACCCCACGATTGAGCTGTCATCGGCATATATCTCGTCCGCTGCTGCCGCGAGCCAGTAGCCCCCCGACGCCGCGACATCCTCGACAAAGGCAAAGACGGGAACGTTCTTTTCCTCGGCAAGGCGGCGGATACGTGCCCCGATCATCGAAGATTGCACCGGGCTTCCGCCGGGCGAATTGATCTCAAGCGCGACCGCTGCGGGCTTGCCCCGGCTGAACGCCTTTTCAAGGATCGGCGCAAGAACCGCGTCGCTCAAAGGGGCGCGCGACCCGCTGCCAATCGTGCCCGACAGGCGCAACACAGCCACCGTGGGCGGCGATTTCACAAAAGGGATCCAGCGTCTCATGCCTTCGCATTTATAAGCGCGCCCGCATAAGGACAAGGCACGGCCACGAGGAAAGATGCCCCGTGGCAGAAATATCCCGTCAAACCGCGCCTAGCTGCGGATGCGCCAGCCGGTGCGGAAAATCCACCAGATCGCCCCGAGACACAGCGCGGTAAAGCCGCCAATCGCCAACAGGCTAAGCCCAATCGGCACATCCGCCATGCCAAAAAATGCCCAGCGAAACCCCGAAATCAGATAAACCACCGGGTTGAACATCGTCACCGTCTGCCAGAACGGCGGCAGCATAGAGATCGAATAGAAAGACCCACCAAGAAACACGAGCGGTGTCACGATCAAGAGCGGCACAAGCTGCAACTGTTCGAAGTTCTGCGCCCAGATGCCAATGATGAAGCCCAACAAGGCAAAGCTAAGACAGGTCAGAACAAGAAACGCCACCATGGCCAACGGATGCTGCACCGTGAGATCGACAAAGAAGGTCGATGTGCCAAGGATCACCACCCCGATAAACAGCGCCTTGGTCGCCGCCGCACCAACAAACCCAATCACGATTTCAAGGAAATTGACTGGCGCGGAAAGGAGTTCGTAAATCGTGCCGATGAATTTCGGGAAGTAGATGCCGAACGCCCCGTTCGAGATCGACTGCGTGATAACCGAAAGCATGACAAGCCCCGGCACAATGAACGCAGCATAGGCCACGCCCTCAACCTGTTCGATACGGCTCCCGATGGCGGCACCGAACACGATAAAGTAAAGAGACGTCGACAGGACCGGCGACAGGAAACTCTGCGCCAGCGTGCGGAAAAATCGCGTCATCTCGGAGGCATAAATCGCCCAGATCGCTTTCCAGTTCATGCCGCGCCCTCCCGGACCAATGAGACGAAAATTTCTTCAAGGCTACTCTCTTCCGTGCGCAAATCGCACATCACAAGCCCCGCCGCCGCAATATCGTTGAGAAGCGTGGTGATCCCCGTGCG
>JAAEZB010000088.1:8455-9728 GCA_018223085.1 Paracoccaceae bacterium | reverse complement strand
AACACATCGCCCATGATCCGGCTGGTGGCGAGGTCAATCGCATTCGCCTTGGGCCGGTCGAGCGTCACCTCGAAAATGGCGCCCTCGCGCCGTGTTTTGACCGGGGTATCGCTCATGCCTCTTCCTTTCGTCGCATCAACGCATCTGCCGCAATCGCCCCCTCAGGCGTGCAGAGAAGCGGGTTAACTTCAATCTCTTCAAGACCATCCGCATTGGCAAGGACATAGGCCTCCACCGCCCGGATCGCCGCATGGATCGCGCACCGATCTACCCCCGGTTTCCCCCGGAACCCGGCAAGCATCGGCGCAATCCGCAAACTATTGAGGGCGTCGTCGATCATCGTTTCCGTGACCGGCAAAAGAAGGCTCGCGCTATCCTGCATAATCTCTGTAAGGACGCCGCCCGCCCCCACGGTCAAAACAAACCCATGCGCCGGGTCTTTCACCACCCCGATAAGAAGCTCGACAACCGCCCCGGTCACCATCTCCTCAACAAGGAACGCCTCACAAGGCATCGCCCGCGCCGCCTTAACCACGGCCTGCGCATCCTCAAGGCCAAGGATCACCGCCCCCGCCTCGCTCTTATGCGCCAAGCCCTCACCCTTGAGGACAACGGGAAACCCAATCCGCTCCGCCGCGACGCCGGCCTCTTCCACACTGCCCGCCCGCGCCGCTCCCGGCACACGCAAACCATAGCCCGCCAACCGCGCTTTCGCTTCTGCCTCAGGGAAGATTTCCGCTGAAACAGTCTCTGTCGGGAGGCAAATCGGAGGCACATCCCCCGGCCCCTCCATCGCCCCCGCCACACAAGCCGCAAGCGCCTCGTCAAATCCAAAAAACGGCACCACCCCCGCCGCAATAAGGCGCTCGGCAACCCCCTCGGGCATGAGCTCCGGCAGACTCGCCACCAACCCCACGGGCCGCCCCGTACGCTCCCGCGCGCCGGTCACGGCCTCGATAACACAATCCCAATCCGACGGATCACAACGATCCGCCCGCGGAAAATCCGCCACCACAAGGGTCATCCCCAAACCCGGGTCCACCATCGCCGCGAAACAGCGCGTCATCGCCTCCGTGTCGCGCCAGATATAGGTATGGTAATCAAGCGGATTGGCCAACGCCACCATCGGCCCAAGCACCGCACGAAGCTCCCCCTCCTGCCGCGTATTAAGCGGCGGAAAACTTATGCCAATCCCCTCGCCCGTATCCGCCATAAGGCTCGCCTCGCCCCCCGAACAACTGATCGAGGCAACCCGACTGCTCTCAAGCCCACC
>JAAEZB010000088.1:0-8230 GCA_018223085.1 Paracoccaceae bacterium | reverse complement strand
ATCGCCAATCCCCTCAAGATGCAGGCCCAGCGCCGTCACCCTCGGATCGGCCAAAAGCGCCCGCCCGATCTCGGCCACGCCCACCTGCGCCTGATTGCCCGCCGTCACCACATAGGCGAGCGGCACGCCCCGCGCCTGCATCGTCATGTTGAGCGCGATATTGGAACTCTGCGTGATGATCGCCACGCCGCTCTCAACGGGCCGCCCCCCATGCTGATCCGGCCAGAGAAGCACCCTATCAAGGTAATTAATAAACCCATAGCAATTCGGCCCAAGGATCGGCATCTCTCCCGCCGCCTCAAGCAACGCCGCCTGAAGCCCCGCGCCGCTCTCATCCTCGGCCTCCGCCTCAAGGAACCCACTCGCGAAACAAACCGCGCCGCCCGCGCCGCGCTCGGCCAAAAGGCGCACCGCCTCGATCGTCACATGCCGGTTCACCCCGATAAACGCCGCATCCGGCACCCCCGGCAAATCCTCGATCCGCCTGTAGGCCGACACGCCGCCCACCTCCGCCGCCTTGGGATGCACCGGCCAGATCGCACCGCGAAACCCCATCGCGCAACACTGACGAATAACCTCCGCACACCACGCCCCACCGCCGATTACGGCAATGCTTTTGGGCTGAAACAGTCTCGAAAATTGGCTCATTTCCATATTCCCCGCCGGAGGCATAAAATCTTATCCTCCCAGCGGCCGGAGCATCTCGCGGCTGATGATGTGGCGCTGAATCTCGCTTGTGCCTTCCCAGATCCGCTCCACCCGCGCATCGCGCCAGATCCGCTCAAGCGGCAATTCATCCATGAGCCCCATGCCGCCATGAATCTGGATCGCCTCATCGGCCACAAAGGCAAGCATCTCCGTCGCCTTCAATTTCGCCATCGCCATATCCGCCTCGGTGACCGTCCCCTGATCGAACTTCCATCCCGCCTCCCAGGTGAGCAACTCCGCCGCCTTCAGCTCAAGCGCCATATCGGCAAGCTTGAAAGACACCCCCTGAAACTTGCCAATTTGCTGGCCAAACTGCCGGCGCTCGGCGGCATAGGACACCGCATGGCCCAACGCCCGATCCGCGCGGCCAAGACAGGTCGCCGCGACCTGCAACCGCGTCGCGCCAAGCCACGTATTGGCAACCTCAAATCCCTTATCGACCTCGCCAAGCACCGCCTCATCCGGCAGGCGGCAATCATCAAACTCCATTACCGCGTTGGAATAACCCCGGTGGCTCACATTACGATACCCGTCGCGCACCGTGAATCCCGGCGTGCCCTTGTCGACGAAAAACGCCGTGATCTTCTTCTTTGGCCCGCGCGGCGTCTCTTCGACCCCGGTCGCCATGAACACGATGGCGAAATCGGCAATATCGGCATGGCTGATGAAATGCTTGGTGCCGTTGAGAACCCAATCGCCCCCCTCGCGCCGCGCGCTCGCCTTCATCCCCCGAAGGTCCGATCCCGCCCCCGGCTCTGTCATGGCAAGGCAATCCCATTTTTCGCCGCGCATACAGGGGTAGAGGTATTTTTCCTTCTGCGCCTCCGTCCCGGCCAAAAGAATATTCGATGGCCGCGCTACCCCCGTCCAGTGCAACGCATAATTCGCTCGCCCAAGCTCTTTCTCATACAAAAGCCAGCTCAGCGTATCGAGCCCCGCCCCCCCGACCTCTTCGGGCATATTCGCCGCATAAAGACCGGCCTCCATGGCCTTCTTCTGCACCTCGCGCACCACATCCATATCAAGATGCCCCGTGCGCTCGACCTCCGCCTCATGCGGGTATAGCTCGGCCTCGACAAAGGCGCGTGTCGTCTCGACGATCATCGCCTGTTCTTCGGTCATCGCGAAATGCATGCGTGCTCTCCCTTTGGTTTCCTCCATGAGAAACCGCTTGCCGCAAGAGATCATGCAGAATTACCCTTCAACCATGCAGAACTGGGCAAAAACATCTGCCGCCGCGCAGCATTTCGGAATCCTCCTCTTCGAGGGGTTTTCCAACCATTGCCTTGCCAACACGGTCGAACCCCTGCGCGCCGCCAACACGCTCTCGCGCAAATCGCTCTATACGTGGGAGTTCCTCTCCCGGACCGGCGCGCCTGTTGCCTCCTCAAGTGGCCTGCCCGTGACCCCCCATCGCGGCCTTGGCGAGGCGCGTGGCGATTGGCTTGTGGTGATGCCGTCCTATGGCTTTCGCGCCCATGGCGGCTATAAAACCGCCGCCGCCCTGCGCACCGCCGCAAGCCGTTTCAAGACCCTCGCCGGGCTCGATACCGGAAGCTGGCTCCTGGCCGAGGCAGGGCTTCTCGATGGGCACCGCGCCACGATCCATTGGGAGGAGTTCACCGCCTTTTCCGAACGCTTCCCCGACATCGCCGCCGAGCGCGCCCGTTTCGTCCAGGATGGCAACCGCGTGACATGCTCCGGCGCCATGGCCGCCTTTGATCTCATCATGGACACGCTCGCCGCCGATCACGGCCACGCCCTCGCTCTCGAAGTGGCCCAGCTTTTCATGACCCGCGACTCCGCCCGCTCCCATAGCGCCCGCCCGGCAAGCCGCGCGGTCAATCGCGCCCTCGCGCTTATGCAGGATCACCTCGAAGATCCCCTACCGATCCCCGAGATCGCCCGCCGCGCCGGTCTGTCGCAAAAATCCCTCGAAGCCCGGATGCGCGCCGAACTGGGCGCACCGCCCGCCACGGTCTACCGCCGCCTGCGCCTCAACCTCGCGCGCAAGCTCGTCGCCGATAGCGACCTCTCCATCGCCGAGATCGCCTTGAGGAGCGGCTATGGCGATCCCGCCGCCATGACCCGCGCCTTCAAATCCGAATTCGCCCTGACCCCGCGCGCCCTGCGTCAGCGCGCATAAGTCGATCCTTCCTCGTCCAAAATCGCCTTCAACTCCGCAAGGTGGCGCGCGTCCTGCTCGGGGTATTCCTCAAGCTCCTGCGCCGTCTTCTCGGCAATTTCATCCGGCAAAATGCGCAACGGCTGCCCCGTCTGAAGCGCGCGAATATAGGTCTCCGCCGCGCGTTCGAAATAATAGAGCCGGTTGAACGTCTCCGCGACCGTATCGCCAATAACCATGACGCCATGATTGCCCATAATCATGACCTTCTTCTTCGGATCGGTGAGAAGGGCCGCACAGCGTTCCCCCTCTTCCTCAAACGCCAATCCGCCATAACCATCATCAATCACATAGCGATTGAAAAACGTGGCACAGTTCTGGTCGATCGGCGGCAGGTTACTATCCGCCAGCGTCGCCAAAACCGTCGCATGGATCGAATGCACATGCATCGCACAGCGCGCATGGCCGCAATGCCGATGGATCCCCCCATGAAGCCCCCAAGCCGTCGGGTCCGGCGCGTCCGGCCCCTCAAGGGTCTCGGGATCATTGGCATCCACCACGATCAAATCGCTCGCCTTGATCCGGCTGAAATGCATCTGGTTCGGGTTCATGAGGAACTTTGTCCCGTCCTCATTGATGGCAAGGCTAAAGTGGTTCGCCACCCCCTCATGCATATTAAGCCGCGCGGTCCAGCGGAACGCCGCCGCAAGGTCGACCCGCTCCTGCCAGAAATCCATGTTGGGCCGTATGTCCGTCACGCTCATCTCGTCTCTCCTTGCTCACACCAAAGATAGCCTGCCTGCCGGAACCGCCCTTTGCAACTAAAGCGGCCGCGACGGCACCCAGGCATAGCCATCCGGGCACAAAAGATAGGCCTCGCAGAGACCATGCGGTTTCTCCGTTGGTGGCTGCAATACATGCATCCCCGCCGCTTCGGCCCGCGCTACCGCCTCTTCCGGGTCGCTGTCGTAAAGCCTTATCTCGATCCCCGCCCCGCGCGGCGGCGACTCCGGCAATAGCCCAAGAAGCGGGTTCTCCCGATAGGTCGCATCGCTATGAAGCTGAAACACCTGCTCGCCATAGCGCAGGATCGCGAAATCCCGTGTCGCCTGATGCGCCCGCATCGCGAAAACCCCCTCAAGCATCGCGACATGCCCGCGCACATCCCGCACGAGGATATTAAGCCCGATCCCCCGAAGCGATGCGCCAAACGCCCCCGCCTCGACCGTGTCATAATCCATAGCCCCCTCCTGTGCCGTCCACGTCACGCAACCAGCCTCGCCGCCCCCTGTCAACGTCGCGCCGCTCAATCTCCCTCCCAGAGTCGACTGACGCCAAAGGGCATCAAAAAATTCGAGCCTTTTGGTCAAAAATCGGTGGATAACCGCTGTTTTTCGCTGTTTTTCGTCTGACAATTCGTTGTGTTCCCTGTGCATATCCCCTTAAATGCCCTGCATGAGGCCCAACTTCGGGCAAATAAGGAGACCTGAAAATGGCAAAACCGATGACCAAGACCCAACTCGTTGCCGCTCTGGCCGAAGAAATGGGCGCAGACAAGAAATCCGCCGGTGCCGCGCTTGAAGCCGTGTGCGCTGTCATCACCCGCGAAGTGTCGGGCGGCGGTGCCGTGACCCTTCCGGGCGTCGGCAAGATCTACTGCCGCGAGCGCCCCGAGCGCATGGTGCGCAACCCCGCCACCGGCGAACAGATCAAGAAAGAAGCCGACAAGGTGGTCAAGATGACCATCGCGAAGGCCCTGAAGGACAGCGTGAACGGCTGATCCCTTCAACACCGGTTTATTCCGAAAAGGGTCGCCTCTGGGCGGCCCTTTTTTCGTCTCTTGCACCGCCCTTTCGCGCACCTCATAGTGTCGCGAAAAGCCTGATAGTGTCGCGAAAAGAAAGAGGCCCGAGATGACAACGACCCTGCGCAAAATCCTTGGCGACCGCCCGGTGCATACCGTCACCCCCGACACGAGCCTGCGGGACGCGGCCCGCATGATGGCCGATCACAAAGTCGGCGCTTTGGCCGTTGTGACCGGCGACGCGCTTGTCGGAATCCTGTCCGAGCGTGACATCGTCTTCAAGGGCACCGCCGCGGCCCTGCCCTCTGACACGACCCCCGTCTCCGAGATCATGACCCCGGACCCCGTGACCGTCGATATCGACGACAAGGTCTCCGACGCGCTCGCCGCGAAACTCGGCGATGCCTTCCGCCATCTTCCGGTGATGGAGGCGGGCCACCTCGCCGGCCTCCTCTCCTATCGCGACATCCCGGCGCAATACGTGATGATGTTCGAACGCTTCCGCGAAATGGCCACATCACACGCCGATGACGGGGCCTAACCGTTAACCATCGCGCGCGCCGTTAAACCGGGTTTTCGCGTGTCGCGCACCGACGCAATACCGACGTGATACAGACGCGATGCATATGTGCGTTTTTCCCGTCCGCACAGCCGTTAACCATGATTCGCCACGCATCCTGCCGAGGCTCTGCTTGCGGCGCTGCGCGCAATGCGTTTACATCCCGAAAAGGTTAACACGTAAGGCATCTCCCATGGACATTCGCGCAATCGGCATGGGCCTCCTCTTTGCCCTGATCTGGTCATCGGCCTTCACCTCGGCCCGCATCATCGTCGCCGATGCCCCGCCCTTCGCGATCTCCGCCATCCGCTTTGCCATCGCCGGTATCCTCGGCGTCCTCATCGCCCGCGCCATGGGTCAGAGCTGGAACCTGACCCGTGAACAATGGCGCGCGACCTTCGTCTTTGGCCTGTGCCAGAACGCCCTCTATCTCGGCCTGAATTTCCTCGCCATGACGACGGTCGAGGCCTCCCTCGCCTCGATCATTGCCTCGTCCATGCCGCTCATCGTGGCCTTTGCAGGCTGGGCCTTCCTCTCCGAACGCCTTAGCAAACTGGCCGCGTTTGGCCTTGTCCTCGGCTTTGCCGGGGTGATCCTCATCATGGGCGCACGGATGGGCGATGGGGTCGACATGATCGGCGTCGCCTATTGCGTTATCGCCGCCGTCGCCCTCGCCGTCGCGACCCTGACCATGCGCGGCGTTGCCGCTGGCGGCAACGTCATGATGATCGTCGGTTTGCAGATGTTCGTGGGTGCCATTGTCCTCTTCTTCGCCTCGCTGATTTTCGAGACATGGACCTTCAACTGGAACCCCAAAATGCTGACCGCGCTGGCCTACACGATCCTTGCGCCGGGGCTGTTCGCAACCTTCATCTGGTTCTCTCTCGTGCGCCGTATCGGCGCTGTGAAGGCCGCAACCTTCCACTTTCTCAACCCGTTTTTCGGCGTCGCCATCGCTGCGCTTCTTCTGGGGGAAACCCTTAGAATTATGGACATAATCGGCGTCGCCATTATCTCCGCCGGGATCCTCGCCGTGCAACTTTCGAAACAAACCCACACGCCCAAGTGATCGCCCGTCAGAAGCTTTGATATGACAAATCCGCACCCACGCGGCATGTCAAAGCTATGGAACTCGTCTTTGCCTATGCCGCTGGTCTGCTGACCCTGATAAACCCCTGCGTCCTGCCGGTGTTGCCCATCGTGCTGGCGACTGCCCTTCAGGCCTCGCGCCATGGCCCCGCCGCTCTGGCGCTTGGCATGTCGCTCTCCTTTGTGGCGCTTGGCCTTGGGGTGACAGTCTTTGGCTATGCCCTCGGCCTCACGCAGGAAGACATCGCCAAAGGCGGCGCGGTGCTCATGATCGGCTTTGGCCTGATCCTCCTCGTGCCCCGCTTCTCCGCCGCCTTCTCAACCGCTACGGCGGGCGTTGCCTCCTCTGCCGACACTGGCCTCGATAGCGTCGACCGCTCGACCCTCCGGGGTCAGTTCCTCGGCGGCATCCTCCTCGGCGCCGTCTGGAGCCCCTGCGTCGGCCCAACCCTCGGCGGCGCGATTTCCCTCGCCAGTCAGGGCGCCAATCTCCTCTGGGCCACGCTCATCATGGTGGCCTTTGCCCTTGGCGTTTCAACGGTGATCCTCGCGCTTGGCTATGGCGCACGCTCGGCCCTGCAACGCCGTCAGGCTCTCATGCGCCGCATCGCAAACGCCGCACGCCCGGCCATGGGCATCGTCTTTGTCGCCGTCGGCCTCGCCCTCCTGTTCAACCTGCATCACATGGTCGAGGCCTGGCTGCTTGGCGTCATGCCCGGCTGGCTTCTCGATCTTTCCGTATCCATCTGACCCGAAAGGAAAACCCATGAAACGCCGCGACTTCCTCGCCCTCTCCGCCGCAACGCTGGCCCTGCCCCGCGCCGCCTTCGCCGCACCGCTCGACTATACCCCGGGCCTCGTCGACGCCCGCCTCGCCGCCGGCGAAACTGTCTTCCTCGACTTCAAGGCAAGCTGGTGCGGCACCTGCAAAGCACAGGAAAAAGTCATCAACGCGCTCAAGTCCGAAAACTCGGCCTATGAGGCAAATATCACCTTCGTAAATGTGGATTGGGACGATTATGCCAAGGCCGACCTGACCCGCCGCCTCCAAATCCCCCGCCGCTCGACCCTCGTCGTTCTGCGTGGCGAGGATGAGCTTGGCCGCATCGTCGCCGATACCTCGCGCGACGGAATCAAATCCCTCATGGATACCGCCCTCAAGGCAGCCATGGCCTGAGGATAGATCACTGCGCCAAAAGCGCCTCGATCTCCTTGGTGATTGCCCCGGCAAGCGGCTTGGTCCGCGAGCGATACGTCGCCGCAACCGACCCGTCCGGGGCGATCAAAACCTTGTTGAAATTCCACCGTGGCGCAAAGCCTTCTTCGTCCCGTAACGAAGCAAAAAACGGGTGCGCCTTGTCCCCGCGCACGTGGGTCACGCCGGTCATCGGCATGTCGATCCCATAAGTGATTTCGCAGAATTCCTTGACCGCTTCGTTGCTCCCAAGCTCCTGACGGAAATCATCCGACGGCACGGCCAAAACAACCAATCCCCGGTCACGATACCGCTCATAAAGCGCCTGAAGCCCTTCATATTGCGGCGTAAACCCGCATTGCGAGGCCGTGTTGACAACCAACACAGGCTGCCCGGCCCAATCCGAAATCCGCAACGTGCCGCCGTCGATATTTTCAAACGGTGCATCAAGATCGAGCGCCATAACCGGCGCAGCAAACAAGGCAAGGACAAAGGCAAAAACAAAACGCATGAGGGACTCCCTTTTTGTCTTTCTATACGTCTGAAACGCGGCTTTGGATCACCTTTGCGTCAAACCCCGCAACAAGGCATTTGTATTTCCCGCCTCCGCACCATCTATTGGACAAGCGAACAGGACAAGGAGGCCCCGATGACAGCCTACAGCAAAACCCCCGAGGCCGTGGCCGCACTCACGGATGAACAATATCGCGTCACCCAAGAGAGCGGCACAGAACGCCCCGGCACCGGTGA
>JAAEZB010000087.1 GCA_018223085.1 Paracoccaceae bacterium | reverse complement strand
GCGCCGGAGTTGTCAGCAACATCCAGATTGGTCTGCATCTGGATCATGTGGTTTCTCCCGACCTTTGGGAACGGACGATGCGTGTCCTAAAGTTCCCAGGGTTTCGACTAGACTAAAAAGTCTGGTCGCTATGGGAGCCTCTTGCGAGACTCTTTAAGCTTCCAGAACTTCCCAGCGTTTGGTTTTCGAACGCGGAGCGCATTCGATAATGCGAACAGAGTCACCTACTTTGTAGGCGTTGTTCTCATCGTGAGCCCGGTATTTCTTGGACTTACGAATGGTCTTCTTCAGAACCGGGTGGGTGAAGCGACGCTCGACCGACACGGTGACTGTTTGGGCGTTGGCATCCGAAGTAACGGTGCCAGTCAGGATACGTTTGGGCATCTTTAAGGCTCCTCTTACTCTGCTGCCGACTTGGCTTTTTCGTTCAGGATAGTCTTCACACGCGCAGCGGCACGACGTGCAGCGCGGATGCGAGCCGGGTTTTCGAGCTGACCGGTGGCCGCCTGAAAACGCAGGTTGAACGATTCTTTCTTCAGATTGGCCAGCTCTTCACGGAGCTGATCCGGCGTTTTATCACGCAGTTCGTTGGCGTTCATCGCCTCTTCCTTTCTCATACACCAGAAGGCCCCCTGGGTTATGTGAGGGGTTACCTTTTGACCTGATGGACAAATGACAAGCACACGAATCCCCGTAACGGGAATCCGCGAGATGGCGCTCTATACGGGTGGGGGTTCGGGATGGCAAGGGAAAGTTTCCCACAACCTGCCCCGATGGATTTCTATAAAATCCAACCTTTCAGGATTTATCAACGGTTTTGCTCGAACGCTTATCCATTCGAACCGAGGAAAGGGGTGTCCTGTGACAAACGATTCAGACGCGGCGCATGAGCCGCACAAACCGTTTCTTTACACAGAGGAGCTTGGCCTGTCGTTAATGCTCAACCAGCGCAGCGGCAAAAAGCTTGGCATGGACAAGGACATGTGGGCCGATCTTCTGTCGAGCATCGAGGCGGGCAAACATCCGGCTCAGGGTTGCAAGGACGACTAGGCGCGCGGCAAACCTCAAATGCAAAACGCGGCCCCGTTAAGGGCCGCGTTCGTAATCATCCGGGCAAAAGCCCGAGACCTTATGCGAGTGCGAGGTTGGTCGCCGACTCGCGGCCGTCACGGCCGGCTTCGAGGTCGAAGGTCACTTTCTGGTTGTCCGCGAGGCCGGTCAGGCCCGAACGCTCAACAGCCGAGATGTGCACGAACACATCTTTGCCACCTTCGTCGGGTGCGATGAAACCAAAACCTTTAGTTGCGTTGAACCATTTTACGGTGCCATTGGCCATATCCGTAGTCTCCATATATATTTTGTTGCCCGCAGAATGCGGCAACCCGGCGTCGTCGGTCTTGATCGATAGACTGAACGCCGCAGAACGGGAGACAGTGGTCGAAGTAGAAAAACGTTAGCAAGCCTCATATGGAGGCGCGAACCATATTTTACAAGACTAAAGCGAAAGGTTTCGCCGGCGCGATGCGGGTGGTGCAAATAGCACGCAGTTTATTCCCACTTGTAATTAAAGCTCACCGAGATGCGTTCGTCCTCGGCCATGTTCATCGGCACCTCGTGGCGCAGCCAACTTTCCCAGAGGAAAACCTCGCCCGGTTCCGGCTTCATATAAATGAAGGCCTGCATGTCACGGCGGGCATCCTGTTTGCGCGCGGGCGCGGCCATCATGCGGGCCGAACGCGGATCTTCGAGCTTCAACGCCCCTGCCCCATCAGGCAGAGAGACATAGGTCGTGCCGGAAATGACGGAATGGGGATGCAGATGCGAGGTATGCAGCCCCCCTTCGGGTAGCATATTGATCCAGATGTCTTCGAGAACGAGTTTCTTATCTTCGAGATTGAACTCAAGATCTTTGGCGAAAGCGGCAACATGTTGGTCCAGCGCCTCGACGATGTCGGCAAAAATCGGGAAGCGCCAGGGCAGATCGGTCAGCGAGGCATAAGAGGTGTAGCCCGGATAACCTTCGGTCTCGCACCACTCCTGTCCGGCCTCGTCATCCTCGGCGATGGAATAGCACGAAGCGACCAGCTCATCATTGTCGACAGGTTTGCCATACTCCGAGAGCATGGCGCGGTAAAAACGGGTGACGAAGAGGGATTCGATCTGGGCCATTGGGGTCTTCCGATCTCGTGATGCAGGAAACGCGTTTCAGGGTCTTTTACCCCGAAGAAAAACCCCCGCCAATCACTTGGCGGAGGTTTCTTTGTCTTTGCGTCAGGTGGGATAACCCACCATCCGATTACCAGTCTTCGCGAACGACGACGCGGGTTTTGACCGGGAGTTTCATCGCGGCGAGGCGCAGGGCTTCGCGGGCGACGTCATCCGAGACACCGTCGATTTCGAACATCACGCGGCCGGGCTTCACTTTGCAGACCCAACGGTCAACAGAGCCTTTACCTTTACCCATACGAACTTCGATGGGCTTGGCGGTCACGGGAACGTCCGGGAAGATACGGATCCAAACACGACCTTGACGTTTCATATGACGCGTCATGGCACGACGTGCTGCTTCGATCTGGCGGGCCGTCACACGCTCGGGTGTGGTTGCCTTGAGACCGTAGGAGCCGAAGTTGAGATCGGAACCGCCTTTTGCGAGGCCTTTGATCCGGCCTTTGTGCATCTTGCGGAATTTAGTGCGCTTTGGTTGAAGCATTTTTCAAGTCTCCCTTAGCGACGACCGCCGGCACCGCGAGGTGCAGGGCCATCCTGGACTTCCTGGGCGCGACGATCACGTGCCGAAGGATCGTGTTCCATGATCTCACCTTTGAAGATCCAGACTTTGATCCCGATAATCCCGTAGGGGGTCATCGCTTCGGAATGTGCGTAGTCGATGTCGGCACGCAGGGTGTGAAGAGGCACGCGACCTTCGCGATACCACTCGGTCCGTGCGATTTCGGCACCGCCGAGACGTCCGGCCACATTCACACGGATGCCGAGGGCCCCCATGCGCATGGCGTTCTGCACGGCGCGCTTCATGGCGCGACGGAAGGAGACGCGACGCTCAAGTTGCTGAGCGATCGACTCACCGACGAGCTGTGCGTCGAGCTCGGGCTTGCGGACCTCAACGATGTTGAGGTGCAGTTCCGAAGCAGTCATCGCGGCGATTTTCTTGCGCAGGGTTTCGATGTCTGCGCCTTTCTTGCCGATGATGACGCCGGGACGCGCGGTCTGGATCGTAACGCGGCACTTTTTGTGCGGACGTTCGATGATGACACGGGCGACGCCAGCTTGCTTGCACTCGTCTTTGATGAACTCACGGATTTTAAGGTCTTCAAGAAGAAGATCACCGTAGTCCTTGGTATCTGCGTACCAACGGCTATCCCAGGTGCGGTTCACCTGAAGACGCATGCCGACCGGATTGACTTTGTTACCCATTAGGCTTGCTCCTCAACTTGACGCACCGTGATGGTGAGTTCCGAGAACGGCTTGACGATCTTGCCGAAACGACCACGGGCGCGCGGACGACCGCGTTTCATGGTCAGGTTCTTGCCCACATAGGCCTCTGCGACGATCAGCTCGTCCACGTCGAGGTTGTGGTTGTTCTCGGCATTGGCAATCGCGGACTGAAGGCATTTCTTCACGTCCTGCGCAATCCGCTTTTTGGAGAAAGTCAGGTCGATCAGAGCCTTCTCGACTTTCTTGCCGCGGATCATCGCTGCAACCAGGTTCAGTTTCTGCGGGCTCGTGCGAAGCATCCGGACTTTGGCCATTGCTTCGTTGTCTGCCACGCGGCGGGGATTTTTTACCTTGCCCATGACTTACTTCCGCTTCGCTTTTTTGTCTGCGGCGTGACCGTAATAGGTCCGAGTCGGTGCATATTCACCGAACTTCTGACCGATCATGTCTTCCGTGACGTTGACGGGAACGTGTTTCTGGCCGTTGTAAACGCCAAACGTCAGGCCCACAAACTGGGGCAGGATCGTCGAGCGGCGCGACCAGATCTTGATGACTTCATTGCGGCCCGAGTCGCGTGCTGCTTCGGCTTTCTTAAGCACGTAAGCATCCACGAAGGGGCCTTTCCATACAGAGCGAGACATATATTAACGCCCCTTCTTCTTGGCGTGACGCGAGCGAATGATAAGCTTTTGCGACGCTTTGTTCTTGTTGCGGGTACGCTTGCCCTTGGTCGGCTTACCCCAGGGGGTCACCGGGTGGCGACCACCCGAAGTCCGGCCTTCACCACCACCATGGGGGTGGTCGATCGGGTTCATGACGACACCACGGACCGACGGACGCTTGCCCTTGTGGCGCATACGACCGGCTTTACCGTAGTTCTGGTTGGAGTTGTCGGGGTTCGACACGGCACCAACGGTGGCCATGCATTCCTGACGGACCATGCGCAGTTCGCCCGAAGAAAGGCGGATCTGAGCGTAACCACCGTCACGGCCGACGAACTGGGCATAGGTGCCTGCGGCGCGTGCGATCTGACCGCCCTTGCCGGGCTTCAGTTCGATGTTGTGGATGATGGTACCGATCGGCATGCCCGAGAACGGCATTGCGTTGCCCGGCTTGATGTCGGCCTTGGCAGACGCCACAACCTTGTCACCAACAGCGAGACGCTGGGGCGCGAGGATGTAGGCCTGTTCGCCGTCATCATATTTAACCAATGCGATGAATGCGGTCCGGTTCGGGTCGTACTCGATCCGCTCGACGGTTGCCGCCACATCAAATTTGTTCCGTTTGAAGTCAACGATCCGGTAGAGGCGTTTTGCCCCACCACCACGACGACGCGAGGTGATCCGTCCGGTGTTGTTCCGGCCGCCCGATTTGGTCAAACCCTCAGTGAGAGATTTGACCGGACGCCCTTTCCAAAGCTCCGAACGGTCGATCAGCACCAGCCCACGCTGGCCCGGCGTCGTCGGCTTATACGACTTAAGTGCCATGCTTTCTGTCTTCCGTTTAGCTAAGTCGGGTTTCCCCGACCCGCGAGACCGTGGCCCCGCTATGTTTAGCCCCCCGAAGGTGGCCTGTGATATAGGGCCCCGAAGGTCCCAGAGTTCAACAGCAACCGGCCCCAGAACGAATCTGAGGCCGGATGCGATGGGTGCTATTAGCAGTGGGGCGGCAGGGTGTCTATAGGGGATGTCCGGATTGTCCCGCACCGAGACAATACTCTGGCGCCCAGAGGCATAACGCCTCTGCGAGATGGGGGCGATCCCTGCACCGCGCGATCACTTCTTGTCGCGCGCCGCCTTCTCTTCTTTGGTCAGCTTGTTGTTCCAAACATTTTTGCTCAACCCAAGCTCGGGTTTCGGCGGTTTGGTCTTGCCAACGCTAACCTTGCCGCCCTTGTTCAGGTACTCCTGAATGAGAGCGTCATCGGTTGTTTCTTTGGGGACATGTTTCATGAGACGAACCTAGCCGGTCGCGGCCATGGAGACAACGACAGGTTTGCAAAGGTTTTGATGCTGGGTTGAGGAGATTGTAGTTCCCAACCCACCAAGCTTTGCAGGGCATGTGGGGTGGTGGGTTGGAAACCCACCCTACCTTAAACATAAAAGCCCCCGGCTCTCGCCGAGGGGCTTCTTCGTCTCCCGTCCGAAGGCGTTTGTGGCCAACTGCGCTACCCGTACTGCGCGCGCACTTGGGCAAAGGAGAGGAGCTGGCGGGTTTTCTCGTCCCAGAGGTTCAGGTGCAGGGTGCCAAAGCTCTCGCGGATTGTCATACGATTGAGTTCGGCGAGTTCGGGTTGATCCTTGAGCACTTCCGGCAGGCGGTAGAACGGAATGCGGCTATAGAGATGATGGACGTGGTGGATCCCGATATTGGCGCTCAGCCATTGCAGGACGGGCGGCATCACATAGTGGGAACTGCCCTCCAACGCGGCTTGGTGAAGCTGCCAGTCTTCTTCGGAGTTCCAGTAGGTACCTTCGAACTGATGCTGGACATAGAACAGCCACATACCCGCCGTCGCAGCGAGAAGGGTCGAAGGCAGAAAGATCAGGAGGATCGGCATCAGCCCACCGAAATAGTAGATCACACCGAGGCCAACCAGAAGGGCGACGTTGGTGCCCATTGCGCTCACCCAGTATTTGACACGATCGGTAAAGCCCAGCGGGAGGCGGTTCTGTAGCAGGAACAGGTAGGCCGGCCCAAGCCCAAACAGGATCGCCGGGTTGCGGTAGAGGCGATACATCAGGCGCTCTCGCGGGGTCATTTCGAGATACTCAGCCACGGTCGCAGTAAAGATATCGCCATAGCCCCGGCGCGCCAGATTGCCGGAGGCGCCGTGATGGATAGAGTGCGATTGTTTCCAGACGTCATAGGGCGTCAACGTCAGCACCCCAAGAGCGCGGCCAAGCCAATCGCTAACCGTTCGGTTTCCGAGGAAAGAGTGATGGCCAAGGTCATGCTGGATAGCGAACAAGCGCAACAGGAAGGCCGCATTCACAAGCGAGATTGCAAAGGCAAGCCAGTAGCTTACGGAAAGGGACCACCAAGCCAGCGCCCAAAGCGCCATGAAAGGCCCGATTGTGACGGCAAACTCAAATACGCTGCGCAGTGTATTTGGTTCACGGTAGTTGGCGAGCACCTTGACCCACTCTCTGGCCGCCCTTTTTTTTGGACATTGCCCAGAGGAATTTTCTTGATCGAACATGGACCCGCTTTCGTGATTTTTCCCACCTTTATAGGAAACCCGCCTTTTCGGGAAAGGCCAATATGGCCTTAGGCGAAAATCCTCCCGAAAGGGCAATGTGCCACAGGGCGGATCGCCAAAACCCGGTGGGAGCTTCGGCGCCCAAAACATCAAAAGGCCCCCCGGTTCTCACCGAGGGGCCTTTTTATTTTCTTACCAGAAGGTGGTCCTTAGAGACCGGTCGACACGTCGATCGTGTTGCCTTCTTCGAGGGTCACGTAAGCCTTTTTCACGTCTTTACGCTTGCCGAGCTGGCCGCGGAAACGTTTGACTTTACCCTTGGTGATGGTGGTGTTGACCGCTTTTACCTTCACACCAAAGAGAGCTTCAACAGCTTCTTTGATCTGGGGTTTATTCGCGTCGATTGCCACTTCGAACACAACCGCACCGTTTTCGGATGCCATGGTTGCTTTCTCGGTGATGATCGGCGCGCGGATCACATCGTAATGTTCTGCCTTCGCACTCATTTCAAACGAGCCTCCAGAGCTTCGATCCCCGCTTTGGTGATCACGAGCGTGTCACGCTTGAGGATGTCATACACGTTTGCACCCATCGTCGGCAGGATATCCAGACCTTCGATGTTGCGCGATGCTTTGAGGAACCCTTCGTTCACGGTCGCGCCGTCGATGATAAGAGCGCGCTTCCAGCCGAGGTTTTTCACCTGCTTGGCCAGGGCTGCGGTCTTGCCTTCTGCTTCGGCGTTCTCGATCACGACAAGCTCACCGGCTTTCGCCTTGGCGCTAAGCGCGTGGCGCAGGCCGAGCTTGCGGAACTTCTTGGGCAGGTCGTGGCCGTGCGAACGCGGCGTCGGGCCTTTGTAGATACCACCTTTACGGAAGATCGGCGCGTTACGGTCACCGTGGCGTGCGCCGCCGGTGCCTTTCTGGCGATAGATCTTCTTGGTCGAGTAGGAGGTTTCCGAGCGGGTCTTGACCTTGTGGGTGCCGGCCTGCGCGTTGTTGCGCTGCCAACGGACCACACGGTGCAGGATGTCCGCACGCGGCTCAAGACCGAACAGGTCTTCCGACAGTTCGATGTTGCCGGCTTTACCGCCGTCGAGGTTGATCACGTCAAGTTTCATGCTTCACCACCTTCCGCGGGAGCTTCTTCCGCCGGAGCTTCGGTTGCAGCTGCCTTGATGGCTGCCGGGAACGGCAGACCTTCGGGCGCTTTCTTCTTCACGGCGTCCTTGACGACAACCCAACCACCTTTAGAGCCGGGCACAGCGCCCTTGATGAAGACGAGGCCACGATCGGCATCGGTCTTCACGACTTCGAGGTTCTGGGTGGTCACGCGCACAGCGCCCATGTGACCGGCCATTTTCTTGCCTTTGAAGACACGACCCGGGTCCTGACACTGACCGGTCGAACCGTGCGAACGGTGCGAGATCGAAACACCGTGTGTCGCACGCAGACCGCCAAAGTTGTGGCGCTTCATTGCACCGGCAAAACCTTTACCGATGGTGGTGCCTGCAACGTCGACTTTCTGACCTTCGAGGAAGTGCTCGGCCGAGATTTCGGCACCGACTTCGATCAGGGCGTCTTCGGACACGCGGAACTCCGCAACCTTGCGCTTGGGTTCCACGCCTGCCTTGGCATAGTGACCACGCATTGCTTGCGAGGTGCGCTTTGCCTTGGCCGAACCGGCGCCAAGCTGCACGGCAGTGTAGCCGTCAGTTTCGTTTGTACGCTGAGCGACGACCTGAAGGCCGTCCAGCTGAAGAACGGTCACAGGGATCTGCTTGCCGTCTTCCATGAACAGGCGGGTCATGCCCACCTTCTTCGCGATGATACCAGAGCGCATATTCCTATACCCTCCTTAAACCGAGATCTGGACGTCCACGCCGGCCGCGAGGTCGAGCTTCATCAGCGCGTCCACGGTCTGCGGGGTCGGATCAACGATGTCGAGAAGACGCTTGTGCGTACGGATCTCGAACTGATCGCGGGATTTCTTGTCAACGTGGGGACCACGCAGAACGGTGAACTTCTCAATCTTGTTGGGAAGCGGGATCGGGCCACGAACCTGCGCGCCGGTGCGCTTTGCAGTGTTCACGATTTCCTGCGTCGATGCATCGAGGACGCGGTAATCGAATGCCTTCAGCCGAATGCGAATGTTTTGGCTTTGCATTACAGTTGCCTTTATTGGCGTTGGAGTTGAGAGGAGGAGAAGCGCTCATCGCCACCCCTCTTCGAACCCAAACGGCGGGAATCATCCCGCCGTGTTGTTCTCATGAAGAACTCGCGCGATATACAGGCCATGATAGGGTGTGGCAAGGAAGAAAATTCCCTTTGCCCCAAAGCCTCAACGGGTTTCGAACACCGACATCATCTCGGCCCGTAGGCGGGCGACGTCGTCTTCGACGGGCACCGAAGGATCATAGTGAAACGGTGGCAGGGCAACGATGCGGATCGTGCCGCTTTTCGGCCAGAACCGACCGCGCGGCAAGAGGCGCTCAGAATCGAGAATAACGATGGGTCGGATCGTGCGCCCGGATTCGCGCGCCACGACCACGGCCCCTGCCTTGAAGGGGCCAAGCGCCTCTGTTTTCGTCCGCGTGCCTTCGGGAAAGAGAACAACGGATCGGCGCGCGGGCATGTCGCGCACCGCGGCGCTTAGGGTTTCCATCGCCACCTTGCCGCTCTTGCGATCAATCTCGACAAGGCCCGCGCCAGTAAATCCGGTATGCAGGAGGCGCGCGTCAAAAAGCTCTTTTTTGGCGGCGAAGGTGAACCATTTCGCATCCGGGATCGCGTCCATCAAAGTAAACCCGTCAAGGTGACTGCGGTGATTGATGACGATGATACTATTGGTGTCGGCGGCCAACTCGGCCTTTTGCGCGTCAGGCATGTCGACGCGAATGCTCAAGAGCCAGAGAAGCCGGGAGCAGGCGCGTTTGACGCTGCGCCAATACCAGCCCCGAAATCCCTTTCGTCGCACGCAAAGAAGCGGAGCAAATGCGATGCCCAAAAAGTAAAATGGACCAAAGACGACGAGAGCTGTGCGCTTCAGAAGGCGCAGGGCAAGCGGATCAATGACGACGGGCGCCTGTTCATTCTGTGCCATGGTGTCCTGACGCATGATGACGCCCCGATGGGGCCGTGGGGCCATGAAACCGGGATCCCCGGAAAAGAGCGTCATGACATGCGCTTGACCAGCCTCGCGAAAAGAAGGCAGGCACGCGCTTATCGGAAAATTCGCAGCGCACGGCAACGGGAAACTTCCCTAGCGGCAGGATAGCACAATAAAAAAGGCCCCGCCGGATGGCGGGGCCTTCTAAGTCTTTCAGGGGTGAGCCTGACTTACTCGTTGATTTTGGAGACGACGCCCGAACCGACGGTGCGGCCGCCTTCG
>JAAEZB010000086.1 GCA_018223085.1 Paracoccaceae bacterium | reverse complement strand
CAATCGCCCGGATCTCCGCGCCAAAGTTGGCAAAATCCGCCGATAGGATCGACGGTGCAATCTTGATGGAACGGTCGAATGTCATGGCAAAGGTCCTTTGGTCTGGTCCGCGCCGCTCATGGCCCGGTCGATTCGATATTGGCCAGAAAATGAGCCGCCGACAAGGAAAGTGCAAACCCTCACGCAACGCATTCGCTGCATTGCAGCAATTATAAATGCACAAATTTTACGCAACACTCACTTTCTCGCCCGCAGATGCGACAGGTTTCCTTGGAACCGCTCAATTCTTCGGCACACTTGTCCTCGATCTGTCACGTTGCACCGTCAAAATGCACCTAACGGCTGGAGGGCCCCATCAACGCGTTTGCGCAAATATCGCCGCTCGACACCGCCCCACCTCGGGCGCGGGGCTCGGTGCACCTCGCCGCCAAGGCGCGCGATGGACAGAGCCATATTGCCGATCTGCGCCTTTCCGGGTCGAGCCGGGCGCTCTTTCCCCAAGCCCGAAGCCCCGCCCTCGAAGCCGTGCTGCTCAACACCTCCGGCGGCATTACCGGTGGTGACCAGTTCGACGTCAATGCCACCGCCCGCACCAATAGCCACCTGACCCTGACGACCCAAGCCGCCGAACGCGCCTACCGCGCTGTTTCTGACGCGCCGGGCTATCTCCACACCACTCTGGAAATCCAAGACAACGCCACACTCGACTGGCTCCCACAGGAAACGATCCTCTTCGAAGGCTCTTCCCTGCATCGCCGCCTCTCTGTCGATATGGCCGCCTCGGCGCGCTTTCTGCTTGTCGAACCGATGATCTTCGGGCGCACCGCCATGGGCGAGACCCTGCATGACGCCCGCCTCAACGACCGGATCGAAATTCGCCGTGACGGCCGCCTGATCTTTGCCGACGCAATTGCGCTCAATGGCGACCTCCAAGCCCAGCTTGACCGCCCAACCATTGCCGCGGGTGCCCGCGCCATGGCCTCACTCGTCATCGCCGCCCCCGAAGCAGAGGCCGCGCTCGACCCGCTGCGCGCCCTCCTGCCGCCCGGCTCTGGCGCGAGCCTGATCCGCCCGGACCTGCTCTTTGCCCGCCTTCTCGCCGAGGACGGCCACGCCCTGCGCCAAACCCTGATCCCCGCGCTGGAAACCCTGCGCAACCGACACCTCCCAAGAACATGGATGCTCTGACATGCAACTGACCCCGCGTGAAAAGGACAAACTCCTGATCGCCATGGCCGCCGAAGTCGCCCGCAAGCGCCTCGCCCGCGGCGTCAAACTGAATCACCCCGAGGCCATCGCCCTGATAACCGATGCCGTCGTCGAAGGCGCGCGCGACGGGCGCTCCGTCGCCGACATGATGCAGGCCGGGGCCGAGGTCATTACCCGCGAAGACTGCATGGAAGGCATCCCCGAGATGATCCACGAAGTGCAGGTCGAAGCGACCTTTCCCGACGGCACCAAACTCGTCACCGTCCACAATCCGATCCGCTAAAGCCCCAAGGAACACCACTATGAAACGCCTCGCCCTTGCCGTCTTGCCCGCCCTCATCGCAAGCCCCGCCCTCGCCCACCTCAATCCCGGTGAGCACGGCTCTTTCGCTGCTGGCTTCACGCACCCGATCTTTGGCACCGACCACGTTCTGGCAATGCTCGGCGTCGGCCTCTGGGCGGCCCTGCTGGGGCGGAACACCCTGTGGCGTCTGCCGCTGGCCTTCGTAAGCGCCATGGCAACCGGCTTCCTGCTGGCGCTGAGCGGCCTGCCGCTGCCCTTCGTGGAGCCTGCCATTCTGGCGTCAGTGCTGATCCTCGGCGTGCTTGTGGCCCTCTCCGTGCGCCTGCCCGCCAATGGCGCCATGCTGGTCGTGGCGGCTTTCGGCCTGTTCCACGGCCATGCCCATGGCGCCGAAATCGGCGGCGCCTCGCCGTGGCCCTACCTCGCCGGTTTCGCCCTCGCCTCCATGGCGCTGCACCTCGTCGGCTTGGGCGTCGGCGTTGCCATGACCCGTTTCTCGACCAACGCCGTCACCCGCGGCATCGGTGGCCTTATCGCGCTTATGGGCGCGTGGCTGGCCGTAAGCTAAGGAGACCCGTCCATGATCCCCGGTGAACTCTTCCCCGCCGAAGGCGACCTGACCCTCAATGGCGACCGCAAGGCCCTGACCCTCATGGTCGCCAATACCGGCGACCGGCCAATTCAGGTTGGCAGCCATTTCCACTTTGCCGAAACCAACCCCGCGCTCGATTTCGATCGCGCTGCCGCCCACGGTATGCGCCTCGACATCGCCGCCGGAACCGCTGTGCGTTTTGAACCCGGCCAGCGGCGCGAAGTCTCGCTCATCCCGGTTTCCGGGGCGCGTGTGATCTACGGGTTCAATCAGAAAGTCATGGGGCCGCTCGGGTCCTGAGATCTCATGGAGACAGACCAATGACGACGATCCTGACCACACCATACATCGGAGCTCTCTCCGGTATGACCACTATGGGCCGCGTGTTTGAACATCAGCTGCGCTTGCAATACGCGGTCGGCAAAGCCGTGTTCGAGGCCAACCCCTTCCTCGCCGCACCCGCACCAATGCTGGGCGATGCCGGGCTGGTCAAAGCCCCCGCGCCCAAACCGGCTGCTACGGCCAAACCAAAACTCAAAGCCGCACCAAAGCCCAAAGCGCCCGCCAAGAAGGCAGAGGCCGCACCAGTAGAAGCGCCAGCCAAGCCCACCGCCAAAACCAAACCTGCGGCCAAGCCCAAGGCAAAACCGGCCCCCGCCGCCAAACCCGCGCGCAAGGCCAAAGCCGCGCCTAAGCCCGTCGAGGCCAAACCAGCCCCGAAGGCCGAGGCCACAACCGAAACATCTACGCGCAAACGCCCCCGCGCACCGTCCAAGCCCCCGGCCATGCCCGAAGCGGCTGCGGCCAAACCGAAGAAACCCGCCGCGCGCAAAGCGGCCAAGAAAGACACCTGACGCACCGCGCGCGCCTGACCTGCCCTGACGCCCGGCGCCTCCATAGTTCCGGGCCCTGCCAAAGAGACGATCCATGCCTGCAACGATCTCCCGTTCCGACTATGCCGCCATGTTCGGCCCCACCACCGGCGACCGCCTGCGTCTGGCCGATACCGACCTCGTGATCGAGGTCGAACGCGACCTGACCGCCGAAAAGGCAGGCGCCGCCGCAACCGGCGGCAGCGGCGACAACGCGCTTCTTTATGGCGAAGAGGTCAAATTCGGCGGCGGCAAGGTGATCCGCGACGGCATGGGACAATCGCAGGTGACCCGCGCCGACGGCGCCGTCGATACGGTCATTACCAACGCGCTCATCGTCGATCACACCGGCATCTACAAGGCCGATGTCGGCCTGCGCAGCGGGCGCATCGCCAAGATCGGCAAGGCAGGCAACCCCGACACCCAACCGGGCGTCGACATCATCGTCGGCCCCGGCACCGAAGCCATCGCCGGCGAGGGTAAAATTCTCACCGCTGGCGGCTTTGACAGCCATATCCATTTCATCTGCCCGCAACAGATCGAAGACGCCCTGCATTCCGGCCTGACGACAATGCTCGGTGGCGGCACCGGTCCCGCACATGGCACGCTCGCCACGACCTGTACCCCCGGCTCATGGCATCTTGGGCGAATGCTGCAATCGGCCGATGCTTTCCCGATGAATCTCGCCTTCGCGGGCAAGGGCAACGCCTCCCTGCCACAGGCCCTTGAAGAGCAAATCCTTGGCGGCGCCTGCGCCCTCAAACTGCACGAAGACTGGGGCACCACCCCGGCGGCCATCGACTGCTGCCTCTCCGTCGCCGATGCCTGGGACGTGCAGGTGATGATCCACACCGATACGCTCAATGAATCGGGCTTTGTCGAAAACACCGTCGCCGCCATGAAAGGCCGCACCATCCACGCCTTCCATACCGAGGGCGCTGGCGGCGGCCACGCCCCCGACATCATCAAGATTTGCGGCGAAGAACACGTCCTGCCCTCGTCCACCAACCCGACCCGCCCCTTTACGGTCAACACGGTGGATGAACATCTCGACATGCTCATGGTCTGCCATCACCTCGACAAATCCATCCCCGAGGACGTGGCCTTCGCCGAAAGCCGTATCCGCCGCGAGACCATTGCCGCCGAAGACATCCTGCACGACATGGGTGCCTTTTCGATCATCGCCTCCGATAGTCAGGCCATGGGCCGCGTCGGCGAAGTGCTGATCCGCACGTGGCAAACCGCCGACAAGATGAAGAAACAACGCGGTGCCCTGCCCGAGGAAACCGGCGACAACGATAATTTCCGCGTCCGCCGTTATATCGCCAAATACACGATCAACCCCGCCATCGCCCACGGCATCGGCCACGAAATCGGCTCCATTGAGGAAGGCAAACGCGCCGACCTCGTGCTCTGGAACCCGGCCTTCTTTGGCGTGAAACCCGAAATGGTTCTCATCGGCGGCTCCATCGTCGCAGCCCAAATGGGCGACCCCAACGCCTCCATCCCAACGCCGCAGCCCGTCTATTCCCGCCCCATGTTCGGCGCCTATGGCCGCTCGGTCGAGAACTCCGCCGTGACCTTCGTCTCTGCGGCTGCCCATAGTGACCGCATTGGCGACGCGCTGGGGCTGGCGAAGACGACTGTGCCGGTCAAAAACACCCGCGACATTGGCAAATCCTCGTTGAAACTCAACACCGCCACCCCCGAGATCGAGGTCAATCCCGAAACCTACGAAGTGCGCGCCGATGGCGAGTTGCTGGTCTGCCAGCCCGCCGAGACCTTGCCCATGGCCCAGCGCTATTTCTTATTCTGAAGAATTTTCTGCATTGCAGCAAACGCAACGCCGCCATGTTGGAATAACAGTAGTAAAGTCAACACTTATGACCCATTATCAAAGCCAAGGGGGGACCAACTTGAGAGAAATCGAGGGTCCAAATGGCATATACAGCACTTCACATCGGCGCAGGCAGCGCCCTTCTTCACACCCTTGCCGCGCCTTTCGTCGCGCTGGGCAACGCCCTGATCCGCTTGGGCGAATCCAACAGCCGCATGAAACAGGTCGAATTCCTGCAATCCCTCTCGGACGCAGAACTCGCCAAACGTGGCATCTCCCGCGACGAGATCGCGCATTACGTCTTCAAGGACGTCTACTACGTCTGATCTTTATGGGAGGTGCCGCATGAGCGCCTCCCTGCTGACCGCCCGCGCCTATCACGGCCATAGCCACGGTGCCGTGACCGATCACGTCGCACTGACCTACGAAGACCGATTTCTGCGCCGCAAGGTGCTGACGACGGTTTCCGGGCAATCGCTCCTTGTCGACCTGCCCCAAACAACCTCGCTGGACCATGGCGGGGTGCTCGTCCTCGAAGAAGGCGGCGAAATCGAAGTCCTCGCCGCGCCCGAGCCGCTTCTCTCAATCACTTCCGACAATCTGACCCGTATCGCCTGGCATGTTGGCAACCGCCATACCCCCTGCCAGATCGAACCGGCCCGCCTTTTGATCCAACCCGATCACGTCATCCGCGAGATGCTGCGCCATCTTGGGGCCGAAGTCGCGGATGTGACCGAACCCTTCACCCCCGAAGGCGGGGCCTATGGCCATGGGCGTACCCATTCGCATGAACACGGCCATACCCATCACGACGGGCACGACCATTCACACGATCATGAGCACTGACCCTCTCCTGACTCTGATGCAATGGCTCTCGCCCGCCTACCCGGTGGGCGCCTTCAGCTATAGCCACGGGCTTGAGGCCATGGTGCTGGACGGCACCGTCCATGACGCGGCCTCGTTTCGCGATTGGCTGACCGACGTCCTGACCCATGGCGCGGGACGTAATGACGTGATCCTGCTCGCCGCCGCATGGCACAGTGACGATGCCGAAACCCTACGCGAAATCGACGATCTCGCCCGCGCCCTCACGCCATCCGCCGAACGCCTGCTGGAAACCGACCAACAAGGTGCGGCCTTCGCCACAACGACCGCCGCCGTGTTTTCCCACGACCTGCCCGCGCTCACCTATCCGGTCGCCGTCGGCCGCGCTGCCGCGCTCGAAACCCTGCCGCTGGCCGACACTGCGCGCCTCTTCCTGCACGCCTTTGCCGCCAACCTGACCTCCGCCGCGATCCGCCTCGTGCCCTTGGGCCAGACCGAGGGCCAACAGGTGCTCCACGCCCTGACTCCGCTCTGCCGCGACATCGCCGACACCGCCATAGACCTCACCCTCGACGACATCGGCAGCGCCAGCTTCGCCACCGATATCGCCTCGATGACCCACGAAACCCAATATTCAAGGCTTTTCCGCTCATGACGTCTCCCAATGGACCTCTTCGCATCGGAATCGGCGGCCCCGTCGGCGCCGGCAAGACGACCCTCACCGCAAATCTCTGCCGCGCCCTGCGCGATCGGCTCTCCATCGCCGTGGTGACCAACGACATCTACACCCGCGAGGACGCCGAGGCCCTCATGCGGCTTCAGGCCCTGCCCCTCGACCGGATCAAGGGCGTCGAAACCGGCGGCTGCCCGCATACCGCGATCCGCGAGGACGCCTCAATCAACCTCGCCGCCATTGCCGAGCTGAACACCACCTTCCCTGACCTCGACATTATCCTGATCGAATCCGGCGGCGATAACCTCTCGGCGACCTTCTCGCCCGAACTGGCCGACCTGACGCTCTATGTCATCGACGTCGCCGCAGGCGAGGAAATCCCCCGCAAGGGCGGACCCGCGATTACCAAATCCGACATCCTCATTATCAACAAAACCGACCTCGCTCCCTATGTCGGCGCCTCACTTGAGGTCATGGACCGCGACGCGCACAAAATGCGCGGCGACCGCCCCTTCGTTTTCACCAATCTCAAGACCGGGGCCGGGCTTGACGAAATCCTCCCCTTGATCGGCGCCATCGGCGGCGTGCCTGAATTAATGGTCGGCTAACCACCTGATCCACCTGCGATTTTCCGCCCACCCGCGACGCCACGTCTCATACCTAGAAATACGGACTATTCAGGACGGATCAGCTTGGCTAGGCTACCCCCGACGCGGAGGAGAAAATCAATCCGTGCAATGGGAGGAAATTATGAAGAAATTTATGGGTAAGGCCGCGGTCGCGGCCCTTGCATTCGGCTTTGCAAGCGAAGCCATGGCGACGGAATGGAATGTCTCGGTCTGGGGCAAGCGCCGCGCCTTTACCGAGCACGTCGAAAAGCTCGCCGAACTTGTCGCTGCGAAGACCAACGGCGAATTTACCATCAACGTAAGCTATGGCGGCCTGTCCAAGCCGAAAGAGAACCTCGATGGGATCTCCATTGGCGCCTTTGAAATGGCCCAGTTCTGCGCCGGCTACCACCGCGATAAGAACCGCGTTGTCACCGTTCTGGAACTGCCGTTCCTCGGCGTGAACAACCTCGAAGAAGAAGTCGCCATCTCCAGCGCCGTCTACGCCCACCCGGCCGCAGCCGAGGAAATGGCGCAGTGGAACGCCAAACTGCTGATGACCTCGCCCATGCCGCAATATAACCTCGTCGGCACCGGCGAGCCGCGCGACACGCTGGCCAAAATGGACGGCATGCGCGTGCGCGCCACCGGCGGCATCGGTCAGGCATTCTCCGCCGTGGGCGGCGTGCCGACCTCTGTGCCCGCTCCCGAAGCCTATCAGGCGATGGAATCCGGCGTTGTTGACACTGTGGCCTTCGCCCAGCACGCTCATCTGAGCTTTGGCACCATCAATCAGGCCGACTGGTGGACCGCCAACCTCAACCCCGGCACCGTGAACTGCCCTGTCGTCGTCAATATCGACGCCTATGACGCCCTTTCGGATGCCGAGCGCGAAGCCCTCGACAGCTCGATCCCCGAGGCGCTCGACCACTATCTCGCCAACTATGGCACGCTGCTCGACAAATGGGACACAGTCCTTGCCGAGAAAGGCGTCGAGAAGGTCATGATCTCCGAAGAGGAGCTCGCCAAGTTCCGTGCCACGGCCGCCGATCCGATCCGCGCAAAATGGATCGCCGACATGACGGCACAGGGTCTTCCCGGTCAGGAACTCTATGACCTCGTCATGAGCACCCTCGAAAAGACCCGCTCGGGCAACTGATCCTTACACATACCGCCGCCCCCCTTCCTCGCGAAGGGGGGCGTTTTTTCACATCCTGACATGATTGGGGGAACGCATGGCAGGCGCATCACCCGTGCTCGAAGACGGCTCGACCCTGAGCCGCATCGACCACACCCTTCTCAAGCTTGAACGGTTCTTCGCCCTGATTGCAGGGCTGGCGATCTTTTCACTGATGCTTTTCGCCGTGCGCTCTGTCGGCGGGCGGATTTTCTTCGAGGCTCCGCTTCTGGGCTATGTGGACTGGATCGAACAGCTCATGCCCTTCGTGGCGATCCTCGCCGTCTCCTTTGCCCAGCGCGACGGCACCCACATCCGCATGGATCTCCTCGTCGAAAACCTGCGCGGTCGCGCGCTGTGGTTCTTCGAACTGGTGACCGTGACTGCAATCTTCCTGCTGATCCTGCTACTGATCTGGGGAAGCTGGGCGCATTTCGACCGCTCCTTCGATTTCTCGCGCCCCCTGTGGAGCCGCGATAGCACCACCGACATCGCCTTGCCGCTCTGGCCCGCCAAACTCATCGTGCCGGTGGCCTTTTCCGTCCTCGCCGCGCGTCTGCTGATTCAGATCTACGGCTATGGCCGCGCCCTGATCCTCGGATTGGAAAACCCGGTCGCCGTGCCCATGGTGCTCGACGCCGCCGCCCAAGCCGCCGCCGAGGCCGAAGCCCTCGAAGAGCAGGAGAACTAAGACATGGATTCGATTGAAATCGGTCTCTGGGTCACCGCAGGCATGCTCGTCATGGTCCTCATCGGCATGCGCGTGGCCTTTGCCGCCGCCCTTGCAGGCATGATCGGCCTGATCCTCATCTTCTGGTCCAAGAAGAACTTCGCCATGGATCAATTCGACTGGGCCCTCACCGTCGCCGCCAAACAGGCCGGCACCGTGCCCCATTCGAAGGTCGCCTCTCATACGCTGAGCCTGATCCCGACCTTCATCCTCATTGGCTACCTCGCCTATTACGCAGGCCTGACCAAGGCCCTCTTTGAGGCCGCCAAACGCTGGCTGGCATGGCTGCCCGGTGGCCTCGCCGTGTCGACCGTCTTCGCCACCGCAGGCTTTGCCGCTGTCTCCGGCGCATCGGTCGCCACGGCGGCAGTTTTCGCCCGCATCGCCATCCCCGAAATGCTCGCCATCGGCTATAACAAGAAATTCGCCGCCGGTGTCGTCGCGGCGGGCGGCACGCTCGCCTCGCTCATCCCGCCCTCGGCAATCCTCGTGATCTACGCCATCATCGTCGAACAGGACGTGGGCAAGCTCCTCCTCGCAGGCTTTGTCCCCGGTGCCTTCTCGGCCGTGGTCTACGGGCTTTTGATCGTCGGCATCGCCGTGGTGTTCAAAAACGTCGGCCCCCCGGTCAAAGGGTTCACATGGCGCCAGCGCTTCGCCGCGCTGCCCCCGGCCCTGCCGATCTTCGCCGTGGTCGTCATCATCATCTTCTTCGTCTACAACCCCTTCGGCGAAAAGGCCTGGGGCACGCCAACAGAGGGCGGCGCCATCGGGGCGTTCATCGTCTTCTGCATGGCGCTCTGGCGCGGGATGCGCTGGCCGCAACTGAAAATGGCGCTCCTTGAAACGGCCAAGCTTACCGTGATGATTTTTACCATCATCTGGGGTGTGCTGATCTACGTGCGCTTCCTTGGCTTTGCAGACCTGCCCGGCGCGTTTTCCGACTGGATCACCTCGCTGCACTATTCGCCGATGACCATCCTGATCTGCATCCTTCTGGGCTATGCCGTGCTTGGCATGTTCATGGACGCAATCGGCATGCTCCTGCTGACCTTGCCCGTGGTCTACCCGGCCATCATGGCGCTCAATGGCGGCGAATATGTCTCTGCCGCCGATAGCGCCTTTGGCATGAACGGCACCATGTGCGCGATCTGGTTCGGTATCCTCGTGGTGAAAATGGCCGAGTTCTGCCTCATCACGCCCCCCATCGGCCTCAACTGCTTCGTGGTCGCCGGTGTGCGTGATGACCTCTCGGTGCAGGACGTGTTCAAAGGCGTCACCCCCTTCTTTATCGCCGACGCCCTGACCATCGCAGGCCTCATCGCCTTCCCGCAAATTGTGCTCTGGCTGCCCTCGTTGGCATCCTGAGCCAAAGGGCTGCCCTCAAACCGAGGGCAGCCCACCCCCTCTTCTCCTCCAAATCCATCTCCCAAAGGCTGCCGACGCTTCAACCGCCGTCGCCCTTGGTGTATGAGCGCCCCAGTAACCAACCGGGACCATACCCATGATCGAGATTGAAACCGTCCGCCTTGCCTACGGCGACCGCACCGTGTTGCAGGACATCTCGCTCTCGCTGACCGAACGCCGCATCG
>JAAEZB010000085.1 GCA_018223085.1 Paracoccaceae bacterium | reverse complement strand
TCGCTCTGGTCCGGGGCCGGTCTTGATACCTCCGGTTTTGATACCGCTTGGTATCGTGCTGTCGGCGCGGGGATGGGCGCCGCTCTCAACACCGCCTCGGGTATGAACGCCTACATCATGAGCGACCGTGCAAGCTGGCTCAAATTCGCCAACAAGGGCGATCTCGCCTTACTCTTTTCCGGCGACCCCGTTCTCTTCAACCAATATAGCTACATCGTGGTGAACCCCGAGACGCATAGCCATGTGAAATCCGGCCTTGCCACTTCTCTTCAGGACTGGCTTCTGAGCGACCGGGCCAAGGCCCTGATCGACGGCTATACCCTGAACGGCGAGACCCTTTTCACCTACAACGCCGAATGACGCCCTACGAAGGGCGAAAAACCGCACCGACGCGATACATACGTAATACCGACGTGGGGTTTTCGCCCTTTTCGCAGGCATTGCCGCCACGACACCCTTGGGAAAGCACCCGCTATTTGCCCTATGTCATTTGTCCTTGATAGAAAGGGCCTAGATAGGGGCCACGCCCCCTCCCGCGCGCATCGGCGCGCGGCACGCCCTAGGAGATAAGTCTTTGATTTTGCCCGTAGAACCCGCCAAACACGTGACCAAAGAAGTCCACGCCAAAGGCGCGACCTTCGATCAGATGCTCGCCGCGACCCGCGATCTTGATCCCATCGTAACCGCCGTCGTACATCCCTGCGATGCTGCCTCCCTCGAAGGTGCTCTCTACGCCCAGCAAAACGGCCTCATCACCCCCCTCCTCGTCGGCCCCGAAGCCAAGATCCGCGCCGCCGCAGAAGAGGCCGGCCTGGACATCCAAGGCCTTGAAATCATTCCTTCTTTGCACAGCCATGACTCGGCAAAAAAGGCCGTATGCCTAGTCCACGAGGCCAAGGCACAGGCCCTAATGAAAGGGGCTCTGCACACCGACGAACTGATGGGCGAAGTGGTCCACAAAGAGCGCGGTTTGCGCACCGAACGCCGCATGAGCCATGTGTTTGTGCTTGATGTGCCAACCTACCCCAAGCCACTCCTGATCTCCGACGCCGCCATCAACATCTTCCCCGACCTCGAAACCAAAGCCGACATCATCCAAAACGCCATCGAACTCGCCAAGGCCATCGGCGTCGACACCCCCAAGGTCGCGATCCTCTCGGCGCTCGAAACCGTCAACCCGCGCATCCCCTCGACCGTTGAGGCCGCCGCGCTCTGCAAGATGGCTGATCGCGGTCAGATCACCGGTGGCATCCTCGACGGCCCGCTCGCCTTCGACAACGCGGTTTCCAAGGAAGCCGCTGAAACTAAAGGAATTATTTCAGAAGTAGCAGGTGATCCTGATATCCTGATCGCACCTGATCTTGAGGCCGGAAACATGATCGCGAAACAGCTCATGTATCTCGCCGGGGCCGATTCCGCCGGTCTCGTTCTGGGCGCCCGCGTACCGGTTATGCTGACAAGCCGTGCCGATGGAACGCTCTCCCGCGTGGTCTCCGCCGCCCTCGCCCAGCTCCTCGTGCATTACCGCCTCGGAAAGGGTATCCTGTGAGCCAAGAAGCGATCCTGACCCTCAACGCCGGTAGCTCCTCGATCAAATATGCCCTCTACGGCACCAAGATAGACCGCCCTTTGATTGCCAAGGGCCTCATCGACCGCATAGGCCAGGCCCCAGAGCATCACGACGCCGATGGCGATACTGTCTTATCGTCTGGCGGAAACGATCACAAAGCCGCCCTTTCCTGGCTCACGGACACACTGCAATCCCGCTTTCCTACGCTCAACATAATCGCCGCCGGGCACCGCGTTGTGCATGGCGGTCAGGACTTCTCGGGACCGACAAAGATAACCCCCCAAGCCATTGAAAAGATTGCGGCCCTTTCTTCTCTTGCCCCCGCGCATCAGCCCCATAACTTGGCCGGTATTGAGGCGATTTCCGCAGTCTGGCCGGACCTTCCGCAAGTCGCTTGTTTTGATACCGCCTTTCATCGAACTCAGCCTCGCCTCGCCCAACTCTTCGCCATTCCCCGCGATCTCAGTGACGAAGGCGTCCTGCGTTATGGGTTTCACGGGTTGAGCTATGATTATATCGCCTCCCGTCTGCCTGATATTCTGAGCGAAGAAGACCGCCACCGCGTCATCGTCCTCCATCTCGGCCACGGCGCAAGCCTCTGTGCCATGAAGGACGGCAAAAGCATCGCAACCTCCATGGGGTTCACCGCGCTTGATGGCCTGATGATGGGCAAGCGCTGCGGCGCGATTGACCCCGGTGTGATTTTCTACCTCCAGCGCGACAAGGGACTAAGCGCGGCTGATGCGGAAACCCTTCTTTCCTCGCAATCCGGTCTCCTCGGTGTCTCCGGCGGCCTCAGCAGCGACATGCGCGACCTCGCCGCAAGCGATGCCCCCGCAGCACAAGAAGCCATCGACCTGTTCATCTACCGCTGTGTAAGCCAAATCGGTGCCAAAGCAGCGGCCTTGGGCGGGGTGGATGCCATCGTGTTCACCGCCGGTATTGGCGAGCACGATGCGGCGGTGCGCAAAGGAGTCATTGAGGGCTGTGGCTGGCTTGGCGCGTCCCTTGATGTTGTCGCAAACGAGGCCAATGAGACGGTGATCTCCACAACCGATAGCAAGGTCAAAACCCTAGTGATCCCCACCGACGAGGAACGCGTGATCGCGGATCAGAGTCTTGCGGCCCTTGAGGCATAAATCGTCGTAAGGGATTGATAAAAAATATATTTTTATCAAATCAACGCCTAGGAAAAGCCGCACTTGAACAAACGCCCCATGCCCGGCACGCTGTCCTGCACCCCGGCAAGGCGCAGCATATGCCACCCCATGGCCTGATTGCTCGACAGGACAGGAAGGCCAGTTTCCGCTTCAATCTCCGCAATCACGTTAAGACACCTGAGGTTGGTGCAGGCGATCACGACCCCATCGCAGGGGGCCCCCTGCGCCATACGCAAGGCCGCCGAACGGATCGAAGCTTCAGTGATCCGCGCCACGACACGATCGTCCCCCTCCTCAAAAGACCCAAAGCCCGCAATTTCAAACCCTGCATCCTCAAGGCGTCCCCGCATCCGCGAGGAAACCATCGGCACATATGGGGTAATAAATCCGATCCGTTTAATCCCCAACCGACGCCCCGCCGCAATGATCCCGGCCAACGGATTGGTGACTTTGGCCTTGGGAAACACGCTCTGAATTGCGCGCGTGACATTCTCCGAACCGATCACCGACGAGGCCGACGTGCAGCCATAGCCGATGACATCGAAATCAAGCGCCCGCGGTAAGAGCGCGGCCGAGGCAGGCATATCAGCCTCCATCTGCGCCAAAGTCGCTTCGCTCACCTCGGCGACCATGGGAATACGGCTATGGTAAAGCGCCACATGATCGAGCGCCCCGGTCATCTGCCCCATTTCCGGCTCTAGCGTTTCATCGGTCGCCAGTACGATCGTCCCAAGCGTCGCACGGGTGCCAATGCCTGCATCGGTTTCAAAATCGAACTTCATCCAGCCCCTCCGATGACCGGCAATTGCTCTGGGGCACGTACGGTCAAAAGCTCCGCCCCTTTTGCCCGGATCACGATATTTTCCTCCTGCACCATAAGCCGACCATCGCCGTAATCTATCGACGGCTCAAGCGTCAGAACCATGTTTTCCTTGAGAACCGTATCGTCAAAGGCTGCGATAGAGGGTACTTCGGTCAGTTGCATCCCCACCCCATGACCCAACCGCCCGACATCGCCACCCTGCCCGCCCGCATCTGTCAGAACCGTCTGCATGGCGGTGAACACATCCCGACAGGTTGCGCCGGGACGCGCGGCAGCGATACCGGCCTCCGTGGCATGCCACAGGGTTTCATAAGCGCGACGCGATGCATCATCCGCCTGCCGCACGCCATAACTTCGATCAAAATCACAGAAATAACCGTCCCATGTCATACCTGTATCCAGCATGAAGATATCGCCTGCCTGCAAGGGGCGGCGTGAGGGCGGTGATATCACATCGTGATAGCCTCCCCGATCCGCCCCACCGACAAGATAGGGCACCTCATCCGCGCCCTGTCGCAGGGCTTCACAGCGAAAGGCGCGGAACACATCCTCAAAGGGCTGGCCTTCGACAACCAACTCCGGCACCCGCGAAAAACTCTGCGAAGCAACCTCACAAATGTAGCGAATTTTGGCGATTTCGGCCTCGGATTTCACCATACGCAACCCTTGCACGAGGCCCGTGGCGTCCATGATCTCAAGCCCCGGCAATCCCGCACGCAGACGTTCATAATCCCCAAGTGGCATGCGCAGGCTCGTCTCATGCCCCATCATCATGCCAAGCCGCGCCCCTTCTGCCGACAAGGGTGCCAGAATCTCGGTCAAAAGACCGATCCCATCATCCGCAGGATTTGGCGCACTCCAGGTGCGGATATCCTCAACCCAAGTCTTGCGCATCAACACGGCCCCGATCTCGGGGATCACGGCAATCGGTTTTCCCGAGGCCGGAACAAAGAGAAACCAAGGCCGCGTCGGGCTTTGCCAGAACGGGGTTAGGAAGCCGGTGAAATACCGCACCTCCGGTTCCGTCATCAGGAGAAGCCCCGCAATTCCGCGCTCGGCCATACCCGCCTGCGCGCGCGCGGTGCGCGCTTGAAACTCAGCTTCGGGAAAACCGCGCGGTGGCGTCTCAGCCATGGGTGTCGCCCTCCATGATCTCGCGGAAAATCTCGGGATCAGTGACCCCTTCGGACCCAATAAGAAGCACCCGCGATTCGGCGTCGAACCCAAGCATCCGCCAAAGCGCAGCATCTTCATGCGCCGCGATCAAAGCCGCCAAACCGGCCACTGCGCTTTCGCCTGCCTCGACCTTGGCATCACCGCTCTCCTGACGCGCCAAAAGCCGCACAGTCGGCGCAACGATAGCATCGGGTATGGTCAGGAAATCCGACGCCTCCTCTGTGAGAATCTGCCATGCCATTTCCGACGGCTCGCCACAAGACAGCCCCGCCATGATGGTTTCCTCTGCAATCGCCACCTGCGTCGCCGCGCCTTGCCGGGCGCTCTCGATCAGGCAGGCAGCAAGCTCCGGCTCAACCACGATAACACGCGGGCGGTCAGCGCCCCAATATTGATGCAGTGCAGCCACCACCGCCGCCGCCAATCCCCCAACACCGCCTTGCAAAAAGACATGGGTCGGGGCAGCATTCATCGCCTCACAAGCCTCGCGCACCATGACACCATAGCCCGCCATGACATCGCGCGGCGGGGCGCTATAGCCCGGCCATGAGGTATCTGAGACCACGAACCAACCATTGGCCTCGGCCTCTTTCTTGGCAAGCGCGACCGAGTCATCATAGTCGCCTTTGATCCGTATCACCTCTGCCCCAAGAGCGCGCATGGCTTCGGCGCGGCCCTCGCTGACCTCAGCATGGATGTAAATCCGGCACGGCGCGCCAAAGCGCTGACAGCCCCAGGCAAGCGAGCGCCCATGGTTACCATCGGTGGCCGAGACCAAGGTAATCGCCTTACACTGCTCGGCGAACCGCCCCTCGCGAATATCCGCAAGGGAAACCTCCTCACCCCTGCGCTTTGCAATCTCGCGCTGTAATACGCGCAGGGCCGCATAGGAGCCGCCAAGCGCCTTGAAACTGCCAAGCCCGAAACGCGGCCCCTCGTCCTTGTAGTCGATGCGCGCGACACCCAGTTCCTTGGCCAGCCCCGCAAGCGAGACCAGCGGCGTCGGGGCATAGCCCTGCCATGCGGTGATCTCGTCCCAAGCGTCGGAAAAATCTTGTCGTGTCAAAACCGTTTCGGCGGCATCGCCCGGTTTGGGCGTTGTTGCCACATGTGTCAGAGTCGCATTGGCGAATGCATCATGCATGGATCAGTCCTTTTCTGCCTTAAGCCGATCCCGCACAAGCGCGGCCCAAAAGCCCGCTCCGATCGGCAAAAGATCATCGTTGAAATCATAGGTGTCGGAATGCAGAGGTTCGCCCGCCGCGCCCGTCTCGCCATTCCCCATAAGCAGGAAACACCCCGGTACGGCATTGGCGAAATGGGCAAAATCTTCGGAGAAACTCATCGAGGGGCGTTCGCGAATAAGGTCGAGCCCTGCAACTTCGGCGGCACAATAGACCGCGTCTACGGGCTCGGCGGCATTGATAGTCTCGACGAACTCGGTCGCGAACTCCATCTCGGATGACACACCATGCGCCGCCGCAATCCCTTCGATGAGACGGCGCATATGCGCCTCAATCGCGGCGCGATCCTCCGGGGCCTGCGCCCGCACATCACCTTTGAGAATAGCCCCGCCCGGCAACACATTGCGCTGCCCATCGGTGAGAAATTCCGTCACCGAGAGAACCGCCCCCGATCCCGGTGCCATCTTGCGCGCAACGATGGTTTGCAGCGCCAACACCATTTCCGCCGCCACAGTAAGCGCATCCACCCCCACATGCGGCATGGAGGCGTGGCCACCCTGCCCCTGCACGCGGATCTCAAAAAGGCTCTCGCTGTTGCAGATCAGCCCCTTACGCGTCGAAACCTGACCAAGCGGCGCACCGGGCAGGTTGTGGATCGCATAGACCTCTTCGACAGGGAACCGCTCAAGAACCCCCTCTTCGATCATAGCCTGTGCACCAAGCCCATGCTCTTCGTTCGGTTGAAACAGAAACACTACCGTGCCGTCAAAATCACGGCTTCCGGCAAGGAGTTCCGCCGCCCCCAAAAGCATGGCCATATGCCCATCATGGCCACAAGCATGCATGACGCCTTCGTTTTCAGACGGGTAATCATGGGTTGAACGCTCCCGGATCGGCAAGGCGTCCATATCCGCCCGAAGCCCGATGGCGCGATTTCCAGTTCCCGCCCGCAGCACACCGACAACGCCCACGCCTTCATGCACCTCAAGGCCAAGGCCACGCAAAACTTCTGCCACCCGCGCCTTGGTTTGCGCTTCCTGAAACCCAAGCTCCGGTGCCTTGTGAAAGGCACGTCGCAGCGCGGTCAACCTGTCGGACATATCATCCATCGAGCCATATCTCTCAACATCTGTTCTTCACCTCAGATTATCCCAAACCGAGGTCGAAGAATGTTGAAAATCACCCAAGCATGACGAATTTCATTCCAAAACCCTTCAAGAGAGATCAAAATCAGCACATGGATGACAAAGATCTCGAAATTCTGCGACTCGTGCAGCGCGATGCCCGCATGACAGCCGACGCCATCAGCCAGGATGTCGGCCTCTCCGCCCCAGCCGTGCAAAAACGCCTTAAGAAGCTGCGTGAAAGCGGTGTGATTGAACGCGATATCGCCGTGCTTGCGCCCTCAAAACTTGGCCGTGACATGACAATCATCACCGAGGTAATCTTAGAGCGTGAAAGCCGCGCCCATCTCGACGCGTTCAAGCGCAAGATGCGCAGCGCCCCTTGCGTGCAGCAATGCTACTACACCACCGGCGAGGCCGATTTTGTGCTCATCCTCACGGTAGCGGATATCCAGGAATACGAGACCTTCACTCAGACCTATTTTTTCGACGAATCCAATATCAGCCGCTTTAAAACCGCAGTGGTCATGGACCGCGTCAAGGTCTCCCTCGACGTGCTCTAGAACGACAAAGGCCGGCGCATTGGCCGGCCTTTGCAATATCCATCTATGCAGGCCTTAGCCAAGAACCGTCTTCACGGCCCGCGCCGTCGCCGCGACGACCGTATCGGCCTCTTCCCGGCTCAGGCAGAAAGGCGGCGCAAAGCCAAGAATATCGCCTTGCGGCATGGCTCGCGCGATGACCTTGTCCTGCTCAAGCAGTTTGGCTGACACTTGCGGCCCGACCTTGTCCGCTGCGTCAAAGAAAGTCCGGCTATCCTTGTCCTTCACGAACTCCACTGCGCAGAGCATGCCTTCGCCCCGCACATCTCCCACATGCGCATGATCGCCAAGCGCCTCTGCCATGGATTTGTTGAGATAGGCCCCTACCTCGCCCGCATTCGACACAAGGTTTAAATCATCCAGAAGCTTGAGATTGGCGACACCGGCCGCCGCCCCGATCGGGTGCGCCGAATAGGTCCAGCCGTGGCCAATCGGGCCGTTCTCATCTGTGCCTTGCTCAAGCACTTTCCACATCTTGTCGCCAATGATGGAGCCTGAAAGCGGCGCATAGGCCGAAGTCAGCCCCTTGGCGATGGTGATGATATCGGGCTCAATGTCATAATGATCGGAGCCAAACATCGTGCCAAGACGGCCAAAGCCGGTCACCACCTCATCTGCGACTAGCAGGATGTCATGCTTCTTGAGAACCGCTTGGATTGCTTCCCAATAACCCGCAGGCGGCGGCACGATCCCGCCCGTGCCAAGCACCGGCTCGCCGATAAAGGCCGCAATGGTCTCCGCGCCTTCACGCTCAATCAGATCTTCAAGCGAGGCCACGCATTCGGCCACGAATTCCGCTTCACTCTGATCGAGGTTTTCCCGGCGGAAGTAATAGGGCGCGTCCGTGTGGATCACCTGCTCGACCGGCAAGTCGAATTTCTTGTGAAACAGCTCAAGCCCAGTAAGCGAGCCAGTGACAAGTCCCGACCCATGATAACCGCGCCAGCGCGAGATGATTTTCTTCTTCTCGGGGCGACCAAGAATGTTGTTGTAATACCAGATCAACTTGACGTTGGTTTCATTGGCATCCGAGCCGCCAAGACCAAAATACACCTTCGACATGTTTTTCGGCGCTCTGTCCAAGATCATCTTGGACAGAGTAATAGAGGCCTCGGTGCCATGACCAACATAGGCATGGTAATAGGCTAGTTCCTTGGCTTGCTCGGCAATCGCCTCGGCAATCTCCTGACGGCCATAGCCGACATTCACACAATAAAGACCGGCAAAAGCATCCAATAGCTTGTTGCCATCGCGATCTTCAATAAACACACCTTCGGCCGTGCGGATCACTCGGGTGGGGCTTTCGCCGCGTGCGTGCTGGGCGAGATGGGTTGAAGGGTGAAAGAAATTCTCCCGATCCCATTGTTCCAATTGATCGTTTTTTAGCATGGAATGCTCCTTTTAGGTTGCATCTCACCTTTATGCCGGAGCTCAGCGTGCAGATGGGTTGAATGAATGCAGAAGCAAAAAACCAAATCACCTCGGAAATGACCAGAGCTTTCTTGGTCTCAGGCGACGATTTTCATCCCTATGGCCGCGAAAGAGGCAAAGACATGCGACGCGATGGACATGTCCTGCGCCCCGGTGTCGATCAGATCGCATATGGTGGCGAAGCTACTCTCCAATGTTTGGACAATATCCATCAGGGCTCTGGTGAGTGGTGGAACATCGAATATTTCAATGCAAAGTGCGACCACAGCACAAGTGTATCCGTAGACTTTGCCTATCGTCCGTCAGCCATTATTCTCACCCGGCGTTCAGCCATGAGGCCCGGCATGGTGTATTGGGGGCAAAGCCAGAACTCTGCCCCCAAACATTGAATACTTAACGCACCCAACCTTCGGTTTTCATAATCATTTGCGCCTCTGGGGTAAGCAGGTAGTCGAGAAACGCCTGTGCTGCCGGATCAGCATCAGGTGAAAGCGCCACATTCACGTCGCGCCAAACTGTCCGGTCGGCTGCGATCGCCACTTTGTCCAGAACGTCGTGTTTGGTGAACGGCCAGTTTGGCCATGTGATCCAAGCATCTGCGTCCTCTGCCTGAAACGCTCTGAAGCTCGCGCCAGACCCTTTGGCAAAAACCACGATGTTCTTGCGGAATGCCGCGACATCGCTCAGACGACCCAACCGTCCTGCAACATCCTCCCATGCGCCGGTGCCCGAAGTATTCGCCACTCCAGCACCTTCGGTGACGATAATCTTCATTCCCGGTTTCAACAGATCTTCAAACCCAGTGATCCCTTTGGGATTGCCCTCTTTCACTGCAATGATTGTTGGGCGAATGTAGATCGGCTCCACTTGATCCGAAGAAAAGGTTTTGTAGGTCTCCAGAAAAGCGGTCATCGACTGTTCTGATGTTCCCCAAAGAATATCAGCGTCAGACTGCGCTTTGCTTGACCATGTCACCTCGGGCCCTGCGATGATCTCTATGGACTGACCGGTGTTGGCTTGCCAGCGATCTGCCACTTTGCGAAACGCGGTATGGGGGCCGCCTGCACCATAGAGCTTGACCACACCATCCTTTGGCATGTGCTTTATTGAAGGGTCGTAAAGTGTCGAGTCTTTCGCCGAAGCGGCTGTTGCAGAAAGCAGCAAGATCGCAGGCAGCATATATTTGATACGCATATGTTTTTCTCCGGTGTTTGAATATCGCGCAACGCGCAATAAACAGACGTTCCAGAGCCAGAAATAATCCCAAGCGGCCCCTCAATTTCGCGTGATCCGTAACCTGAGCGCACGCTGACCTGCCCCCTCGGGGTCTGTATTTACAAGATAGCTCTGTTCATGTTTTTCAAAGAATAGATTCTGTTTATCCACGTGGACACAACATGGACACGCCCTAAATTCAGGATCGCCCAAAAGGCGCGATACACAGCAACGGCTTTAGC
>JAAEZB010000084.1 GCA_018223085.1 Paracoccaceae bacterium | reverse complement strand
TGGATGAGCTGGAAGAAAGCGTGCTGCCCATTGGTGCCCGGCTCGCCCCAGACCACGGGACCGCCCCCATGCGCCAGCGGGCTGCCGTCCATGGCGACACTCTTGCCGTTTGATTCCATCTCAAGCTGCTGCAAATAGGCCGGAAGTCGCGCAAGACGTTGTTCATAGGGAATAACCGCACGGGTCGGGTAGCCGCAGAACTTCTGATGCCAAAGCCCAACCAGGGCAAGCATCACCGGTAGGTTTTCGGCAAAGGGCGCGCTTTCGAAATGCGCATCCATCGCCGCGCCCCCCTTGAGAAACGCCGCTGCATTTTCCTCACCAATGGCGAGCATCACCGAGAGGCCAATAGGGCTCCAGACCGAGTAACGCCCGCCAATCCAGCTTCCAAAGCCAAAGACGTTTTCTTCTTTGATGCCAAAATCTTGCGTCTCTTTCTTTGAGGAAGAAATCGCCACAAACCGCTCAAGCGCGTTCTCGGATCCCCGCTCCATCCAGCGCAGAGCGCTACGGGCATTCATCATGGTTTCAAGCGTAGTGAAGGTCTTGGAGGCGACAATGACAAGGGTGGTTTTGGGGTCCAACCCTTCAAGCACATCATGCAAATCCGCCCCGTCCACATTGGACACAAAATGACAGCGCGGCCCATCCGCATAAGGCGCGAGCGCCTTGACCGCCATCACCGGCCCGAGGTCTGAACCGCCAATGCCGATATTGACCACATCGGTAATCCTTACCCCACCGCCCGGCCATGTGCCTGCGCGCACGTCCTGCACAAACCGTTTCAGCCGCTCATAGGTCACGCGAGCCTGCGCGATGACATCCTGACCATCCACCATGATCTCGCCATCTCGCGCCCCGCTCTCAAGCACCCGCATCGCCGTATGCAACACCGCGCGCCCCTCGGTTTCATTGATCTTATCCCCCCGCAGCATCGCCGCGCGACGCTCCGCAACGCCAGAGCCTTCGGCCAGCGTTATGAGCGCATCCCGGATGCCCGCGTCGATATTGGTCTTGGAATAGTCGAACAAAAGCCCGTCCACGGAGAGCGAAAAGGCCTCGGCCCGGTTCGGATCGGCAAAAAGTGCCTCTGAGATGGATCGTTCTTTCACCTCGGCCTGCATGGCCGTGAGTTTCTTCCACATGCTTTAATCAGCCCAATGAATTTTCGTGTCTTTCAAAATACTTCCAACCGGCGCCTCTTCGGGCGGTAGGTCCTGCGCGGCCTCAACTGCGGTGCGTTTCTGAGGCCCGGTCATGACGAGATGTTTCGACAAAGCCCCGTCCAGAACCCGCGCCGAAAGGGTGATGCGCGTCTCCGGCAGGTCCGCGCGCCGGATCGGCACGAGGATCGGCGCCTTTGGGGAAAGCGCCTCGGCCAATCCGTCAGCGCCGGGAAAAAGCGAGGCCGTGTGCATGTCATCGCCCATGCCGAGCAGCGCCACCGCCAGCGGCAATTCCGGCGCGATCATCGATTCCAGTTCGGCCAGAACCTCCTCCGGGGCGTGCGCCGGGGTATAGAGCGGTAAGAAGCGCGCCTTCGCGGCTCGGTTGACCAAAAGCCGATCCTTAATCAAACGCGCGTTGGAGCGCGGATGATCCTCGGGCACCCAACGTTCATCCGTCGGCACCACGTCAATACGCGCCCAGTCGATCTCGGCGGCACAGAGCGCATCAAAGATCGGACCCGGCGTCGTTCCGCCCGCAACAGCAAGACAGACCCGATCCGCACCATGCAGCGCCTCGACAAGCTCATCCGCGATCTGGTTGGCTACATCAACAGCCAGCAACTCGCGATCTGCATAGGTAATGATGGTCATGGATGAATCCCCCGCCATTCACGCCGGTCGCGCCGCATCATCTGCACCGCTCCATCCGGCCCGATTGAAAACGCGTCATAGGGCTTGGGCACATCGCCCCGCCCTTCCCAGCCGCGGATGATCGGATCGGTCCAGGCCCAGGCGGCCTCGACCTCATCATTACGCATGAAAAGCGTCTGGTTGCCGCGGATCACATCAAGGATCAGACGTTCATAGGCATCCGGCGCATCCGCCCCCGGCCCAAGCGCCTCGGCAAAGCTCATGTCGAGCGGCACGTCAATGAGGCGCATCCCGCCCGGCCCCGGTTCCTTGATGGTCACATCAAGGGTGATGCCCTCATTGGGCTGAAGCTGAATGGTGAGCTCATTGTTGTGGCGCCCGGCTTCGGGGCCGAAAATCGAATGCGGCGCGTCCTTGAACACCACGGTAATTTCAGAGGAGCGCGTCTTGAGCCGTTTTCCCGTGCGCAGATAGAACGGCGTGCCCGCCCAACGCCAATTGCTCACATGGCATTTGAGGGCAATGAAACTCTCGGTTTTGGAGCGTTCGTTCTCTACATCCTCGCGATACCCCGGCACGCCATCAGCTGCGGTATATTGGCCGCGCACGATATGGTGCGGCTCGACCGGATCAAGGGCACGGATCACCTTGAGCTTTTCATCACGCACCGCGTCAGGATCGAATTTCGCCGGAGGTTCCATCGCGATAAGGCAGAGCAACTGCATCATGTGGTTCTGCATCATATCGCGCATGGCGCCAGCGTTCTCATAATACGCCGCCCGCCCGCCAACCCCGACCGTTTCGGCCACGGTGATCTGAATATGGTCGATATATTGCGCGTTCCAGAGCGGCTCAAAAAGCATATTGCCGAAACGCACCGCCATGAGGTTTTGCACGGTTTCCTTACCGAGATAATGGTCGATGCGGTAAATCTGGCATTCGCCGAAATGCGTCGTCAGAACGGTATTGAGCGCGCGGGCGGTTTCGAGATCATGGCCAAAGGGCTTTTCGACCACGATCCGGGCCTCATCATCTGCAAGGCCATGCGCCTCAAGATTGGCAGCCAGATCGGCAAAAAGGCGGGGCCCCACCGAGAAATAGAAGGCCCGCACACGCCCCGACTGCATCTTATCCGCCAACTCCTGCCAGCCGGTTTCGCCCGTGGCGTCGAGCGTGACGTAATCAATCCGCTCAAGAAATCCATCAAGCGCCGGACCACCGCGGACCACCCCTGCTTCTTTGAGGGCGACACGTACGAAATCCTGATATTCTTCGCGACTAAGATCGCTGCGCGAGGCCCCGATCAGGCGCGATTCTCCCGGCATTTGCCCGGCACAATAGCGTTTGAACAAAGCCGGAAGGATCTTGCGCCGCGCCAGATCACCCGTGCCGCCAAAGACAACAAGGTCGAAAACCTCTACCGGGATAATGCGTGGTGCCATGCGCTCAAATCTTCCTGTACAGTCCTGACAAATGCTCGCGCGCATTGGCCGGCTGCTTTGCGTTTACTCTATCATCCTTGTTCTGCATCACAACTATGTCACTGATGTGGAAACCGGTTTCAACACGCCTGCCCGGTTGTTAGCACTAGGATAAGATAAGAAAGGCCAGGCCGATGAAAGACCAAGCAAATCTCGGAAAATTCAGCGATCCTTACGTGACCGCCGATGGCGACACCCGCGCTCATGTGGCGCTGAGCCACCCCGAGACGCTTTGGTTCAATACCGGCACGCTCTGCAATATTGAGTGCGAAAACTGCTATATCCTGTCCTCGCCGACCAATGATGCGCTGGTCTACCTGCGCAGCGAGGAGATGCGCCCCTATCTCGATCAGCTTGAAGAGCGAAACTGGAAAGTGCGTGAAATCGGCTTTACCGGCGGTGAGCCTTTCATGAACCCCGATATGATTGACATGGCCCGCATGGCGCTTGAGCGGGGCTATGAGGTGCTCATCCTGACCAATGCCATGCTACCGATGATGCGTCCGCACGTGAAAGCCGGGCTGCTTGAGTTGCAGCAGGCCCATGGCGACCGCTTGACTTTGCGGGTTTCTCTCGATCACTGGAGCCCCGAGAAACATGACGCGGTGCGCGGCAAAGGCGGGTTCAAACGCACGCTCGAAGGGATGGGATGGCTGCGCGACAAGGGGCTGCGCATGACCGTGGCCGGGCGCACAATATGGGAAGAGACCGAAGCCGAGTCGCGCGAAGGCTATGGTCACCTATTTGCCGAACATGGGTTCACGATTGACCCAAAAAATCCCGGCGAGACCGTGCTTTTTCCGGAAATGGACGAGCGTGTTGAAGTGCCGGAAATCACCACTGCGTGCTGGGGCATCCTTGGCAAATCGCCTGATGACGTGATGTGCGCCTCCTCACGTATGGTCGTCAAACATAAAGGCGCCGAGGCGCCCACGGTCATTGCCTGCACACTGCTGCCCTATGCGCCCGAGTTCGACATGGGGGCTACGCTGGAAGAAGCCGAAGCCCCGGTGCAGCTCAATCACCCCCATTGCGCCAAGTTCTGCGTTCTCGGCGGAGCAAGCTGCTCGGCCTGACGGCGCTTCATGTGGCCGGTGCTGCTTGCCCCGATATCTGGTGGCTGCTATAAGCATGACAACAATATGAAGAGCGCCAGACAGAAGCGAGCCGTTACGTGAGCGATACACCGGAAACCCCTGAAAACGAAGAAGAAACCGGCCACGCGTATATGCCGCATGATGGTCCTTCGATCACCATCGAAGAGGAAATGCGCAGTTCCTATCTCGACTACGCCATGAGCGTGATCGTGAGCCGGGCGATTCCCGACCTGCGCGACGGCCTGAAACCGGTGCACCGGCGAATTCTTTACGCCATGCACGAGACCAACAACAGCCACGACAAACCCTATCGTAAATCGGCGCGGCCTGTCGGCGATGTCATGGGTAAATACCACCCCCATGGCGACTCTGCGATTTATGACGCCCTTGTGCGCATGGCGCAGGATTTCTCCATGTCGCTGCCCCTCCTTGATGGTCAGGGCAACTTTGGCTCCATGGATGGCGATAACGCGGCTGCCATGCGCTATACCGAAGTGCGCATGGACAAGCCCTCGGCCTACCTTCTGGCCGACATCGACAAAGAAACCGTCGATTTTCAGGACAACTATGACGGCAAGGACCGCGAACCGACTGTCCTTCCGGCACGGTTCCCCAACATGCTTGTCAATGGTGCGGGCGGTATCGCCGTCGGCATGGCGACGAATATCCCACCGCATAACCTTGGCGAAGTCTGCGAAGCGACACTGGCCTTGATTGATGAGCCGGACCTGACGAGCGAAGACCTGATCCAGTATATTCCGGGGCCCGATTTCCCCACCGGCGGCATTCTTCTGGGCCGCTCCGGGGCGCGCAAAGCCTATCTCGAAGGGCGCGGCAGCGTCATCATCCGCGCCAAAACCCATGTCGAGGAAATCCGCAAGGATCGCTACGCCATCGTCATCGACGAGATCCCCTATCAGGTCAACAAAGCCTCGATGATCGAGAAGATCGCCGAACAGGTGCGCGACAAGAAAATCGAAGGCGTCGCCCATGTGCAGGACGAATCCGACCGGGTTGGCGTGCGCGTGGTGGTCGAACTCAAACGCGACGCGACGCCGGATGTGGTTTTGAACCAATTGTTCCGCTTTACGCCGATGCAGACCTACTTTGGCTGCAACATGCTGGCGCTGAACGGGGGCCGCCCGGAGCAGCTCACGCTACGCAAATTCCTTACGTCTTTCATAGACTTCCGCGAAGAAGTTGTCGCACGACGCACGGCCCATGACCTGCGCAAAGCCCGCGAGCGCAGCCATGTGCTCTGCGGTCTGGCGGTGGCGGTATCCAACGTGGATGAGGTCGTCGCGACGATCCGGTCTTCGGCGGATGCGGCGGAAGCGCGTGAAAAGCTCATGACGCGGAATTGGCCCGCTGCTGATATCGCAGCGTACATCCGTCTGATCGACGATCCGACCCATACCATGAACGAGGACGGGACCTATAACCTCTCTGAGACGCAGGCCCGCGCCATTCTCGATCTGCGCCTGCAACGCCTGACCCAAATTGGCGTTAAAGAAGTCACGGACGAACTTGAACAATTGGCCGGTAAGATCAAGGAATACCTTGAAATTCTTGGATCGCGCGACCGTATCATGGGGCTCATCGCCGATGAGCTTCGCGAGGTGAAAGAAAAGTTCGCCGTCGACCGTCGCACCGAGATCGTCGATTGGTCCGGTGACATGGATGACGAGGATCTGATCGAACGCGAGGATATGGTCGTGACCGTGACCTCGGGCGGCTATATCAAGCGCACCCCGCTTGCCGATTTCCGCGCTCAAAAACGTGGTGGCAAAGGGCTTTCGGGCGGCACGCTCAAGGATGATGACGTTGTGACGACGCTCTTCGTCGCCAACACTCATACGCAGCTTCTCTTCTTCACCACCGATGGCATGGCCTACAAGCTCAAGACATGGCGTCTGCCGCTTGGCGGACGAACCTCCAAGGGTAAGGCCATCGTCAATATCCTACCCATTCCGCAAGGCGTTTCGATCGCCGCAATCATGCCCGTCGATGTGCCCGAAGAGGAATGGAACGACCTGCAGATCGTCTTTGCGACCTCTGCCGGCACGGTGCGACGCAACCGTCTTTCGGATTTCACCAATGTGAAATCGAACGGCAAGATCGCAATGAAGTTCGAAGACGACCATGCGGACACGAAACTCATCAATGCCCGCATCTGTTCGGACGAAGATGATGTAATGCTCGTCACCAGATCGGGCCGTGCGATCCGCTTCCCAACCACCGAAGTGCGCGTTTTCAACTCACGCGCCTCGGTCGGCGTGCGTGGTATCCGGCTTGGTGACAATGACGAAGTCGTCTCCATGTCTGTCATCCGCCATTTCGATGCCAGCTCCGATGAACGCGCCGCCTATCTCAAGATGCGCCGTGCAGTCGCGGGCGTGACCGACGAGGGCGAAGACGACGAGGCCCCCGAAGGCGCGATTAGCCCTGAACGCTATGCCGAGATGTCGGCCGCCGAAAACCTGATCCTGACCATCACGTCGGGCGGCGCGGGTAAGCTCTCATCGAGCCATGATTATCCGGTGCGCGGTCGCGGCGGCCAAGGCGTCGCAGCCATGGACAAAGCGATGCGCGGCGGTGAACTTGTCGCCTCCTTCCCTGTGGAGATGGCCGACCAGATCATGCTCGCAACCTCAACAGGTCAATCCATCCGCGTGCCTGTCGAAGGGATTTCCTTCCGCTCGCGCTCAGCTGGTGGTGTGCGTGTCTTCAACACGAGCAAGGGCGAAGAAGTCGTCTCGGTCGCTTGGATTGCCGAACAAAACGAAGATGACGAGGACGGCGCAACCGAAAGCTAAGGGAGAGCGGGGCCGTGGAACACCTGGCCGAACGGATAATCGAGCGGTTTGACGGGGCGATTGCCCTTATCGCCCGGGTGTTGATGTCGACCCTCTTCCTTCTTGCAGGCATGGCCCAGATCGGCCATGTCAAAGGCTTTACCGAGAGTCTTGCCGCCGACGGTATCCCGGTGGTTCTTGGCGGGTTGGTGTTTTGGTTCCTGATTCTGAGTGGTGTGCTCCTCGTGCTTGGCGCGGCGACCCGCCTTGTCGCGCTGGCGCAGGCCGGGTTCTGCCTGCTCTCGGGCCTGATGGCCTATGCCGATCTGGCCGAACCAACGGACATGATTATGCTTTTGAAGAATATCGCCCTGACCGGCGGCTTTCTCTTTGTCGCGCTGCATGGTCCGGGGCGCTACTCCGTCGACCATTGGCGTAAACGACTGGCCGCCCGCGCCGGGGTGGCCTAATCCGCCTATACCCATCCAATTTTCCGCAGTTTAGCCGCATTTTGCCCACATTTTTGTGATGCAAAAGACTATGAGCCTCCCGTGACGACGGCTGGCGGCACTGAGAACTGGCCGGAAAGACAAATCATGCAAGCGCGCGCACAGGTGAACAAATCCTCCTTCCATATCAAGGATAGCGTGATACGGGTCCTGATCGCGTCTTACCTCATGGCAGCCAGTGTCGGTATCGCCCCGGGCCCCGACCTTATACCGCTCTTTACGCCCTTTATGTCCGTGACCGTCGCGACCGCATTCAGCACCCTTGTGCTCTTCCTTCTGGCCTATGCGATGATGGCCGGAATCTGGCTGCGGATTACGATCCTGCTCTTAGCGGTGATCTTGGTCGGTGAAAGCTTCATGGAGAATTTCATTCTCGCCGAGTCCCCGGATCTTGGCACCATCTGGCAGGATGTGGTTGTTCTGTGCGCCTTGATACAGAGCCTCATCCACCTCACAAACCGCCAGCTGCGCAAATCCGCCATCGTGCGCCGGAGCAAACCCGTGCGCCGCCTTGAGGCCGGTGATCCGCTTGTGCGCCTGCGGTCCGACGATTTGCCCGAACGGATGCACACCCCGCCCGTGACAACAACGCCCAAACCGAAACCGGTCGAAACCATCCAGTCCCAAAAACCGGTAGAAGACGACGATATCGCCAATATCTTCGCCTAAGCTCCGCGCTTCAGAGAGCGTAGAGCGCGCCGAACTTTTCTTCGAGATAGGCCAATAGAGGCTCTGGAGAAGGCGTTACACCGCTCGCGTCCGCAATGGTCTGCGCCGGGGTTTTAAGCCCACCATGGCGCTGAACATTCTCACGCAGCCAAGACGTTGCGGCCCCGGTCTCGCCCTTGGCCAGATCGGCCTCCAGCCCTGAAACATCCCGGCGCAGCGCCTCATGCAGGCACCCAGCATAGACATTGCCAAGGCTGTAGGTCGGGAAATACCCAAATAGACCAACCGACCAATGCACATCCTGCAAGACCCCGTGCGAGGGTTTGTCGACCGCATAGCCAAAATCAGCCTCAAACCGGTCATTCCAAGCCGCCTCAAGATCACCCACCTGAAGATCACCGCCCATTAGGGCACGTTCGAGATCAAAGCGCAGCATGATATGCAGATTATACTGCACCTCGTCGGCCTCGGTGCGGATATAGTCGCGATGCACCGCGTTGACCGCCTTATAAAAAGCGTCCGCATCGCCTACCCCAAGATCGCCAAACGCATCTTGCATCTGTCCAAAGAGCCATCCCGTAAAGGCACGGCTGCGGCCAAGCTGGTTTTCGTAAATCCGGCTCTGGCTTTCGTGCACACCCATCGACACCCCTTGCCCCAGCGGCGTCAGCGCATAGGCATCGTCGATCCCCTGTTCGTAACAGGCATGACCGACCTCGTGAATCGTTGAGTAGAAACAGTTGAACGGATCCGCCGGGTTGGTGCGCGTGGTGATGCGCACATCATGACCCGACCCGGACGAAAACGGATGCACCGCCTTGTCGATCCGCCCCATATTCAAATCATAGCCAAAGGCCTCGGCCAGCTTTCGGGCCATCTCCATCTGCGCCGCTTCCGGGAAGTTGCCCGCGAGCTTAGGCGCAGGGGCCTTCTCAAGCACGGCCCCGCGCAGCGCAACAAGGCGCGGGCGCATGGCTTCAAACATGGCCTGAAGCTCTGCGGCGGTCATTTCTGGCTCGTAATCGTCAATCATCGCGTCATAGACATCGCCGCCATCGGCCAATGCCTGCCCTTCGAGCCGCTTGAGACGCACGACCTCTTCAAGCACCGGCAGGAAGGCAGCCACATCCTCGGCGGCACGCGCCTCGGCCCATTGCCCTTGCGAACGGCTCGTGACCCGCGCGATTTCCTCGGCAAGGTCCGCCGGCACCTTGAGCGCACGGGCATAAGATTTGCGGATATGGCGCATCTGTGCCTGCCCGACCGGATCAAGAACCCCGTCTTCGATCGCGGCCAGCCACTCGCCAAGGCGCGGATCAGTGCGACGCGCATGAAGGACACTCTGCATCGCAGCCGTTTCCTCGGCCCGCTGTGCCGCCGAGCCACGCGCCATCATCGTTTCCTGATCCCAACCAAGCCGCCCAGCAACTTGCGCCAAGGCTTCGGTCCGGTGTTGAAACGCCATAAGTTCCTTGAACGCCGTCATGGTTTATCCTTCCCGGATTGAGCGCGTAACAGGGTAATGCGACAGGAATCGTGCCCGCAGGATAAGAACCCAGACGATCACCGCCATAACCTGATGCACGATGGCGATATGCACCGGCGCCGCATAAAGCACCGTCGCAATCCCAAGCAAAAGCTGCACCAAAATCCCCGCCAGAACCGCATTGAAGGCAAACTGTGTCGTCGCATGTGCCGATGCCCGTCCCCGGCGCCAGACGATCACCGCGAAAATCACGAAGAGATAGCCCCAAATGCGGTGAATGAACTGCACAAGCCCCGGGTTCTCAAAAAAGTTCTTCCAAAGCGGCTCAATCGCGAACGGGTCAGGCGGAAGGATTTGCCCTGCCATGAGCGGCCAATCCGTATAAGAACGCCCCGCATCAATCCCCGCGACCAGCGCCCCAAGGATGATCTGCACAAACCCGGAATGAAGAAGCCCCGTCGAGAGCGAGAAGAGCTTGGCCTCTTTGCCACGGCGGGCCTGCATCAAGTCACGCTCTTCGCGTCCAAGCAGGAAGACATACCAAGCGATGAAGCCAAGAATGATAAAGGCCAGGCCGAGATGCGTCGCAAGCCGATAGGAGGCGACCGAAGTCATGCCCTCGCCCGAGGTCACGCCAGAGGCAACCATCCACCAGCCCACGGCCCCCTGAGCGCCACCAAGTGCGCCAATAAGGAACAAACGACCGGTCCAGCCTGTCGGAATCTTACGCGCAATGGCAAACCCGGCAAAACCCAGGGCCCAGACAAGACCAATGACTCGCCCGATCTGGCGATGCCCCCACTCCCACCAATAGATTTGTTTGAAATCTTCAAGAT
>JAAEZB010000083.1 GCA_018223085.1 Paracoccaceae bacterium | reverse complement strand
ACGCGCCGTCGCCGGGCAGGACGAGGCGGTCGGCGCGGGCCACGGTTTCGGCGTCAGAGGTCACAACGACTTCGCCGCCATCGACTTCGCGCGCCATGCGTTGGAACGCCTTTTCTGCCGAGTGCAGGTTGCCGCTCTCGTAATCAATAATGGCCGTCAGCATGGAGGTTACAGTGCCCCCTTGGTCGAGGGCACGGCATCGGCCTTGCGCGGGTCGGTTTCGACCGCTTCACGCAGGGCACGGGCCACGGCCTTGAAGGTCGCTTCGGCGATGTGGTGGCTGTTGAAGCCGTGGATTTGGTCGACGTGCAGGGTAATGCCGCCGTGGGTCGAGAGCGCCTGAAAGAATTCGCGTACGAGTTCTGTGTCGAAGGTGCCGATTTTGGGGGTCGGCATTTCGACATTCCAGATCAGGTAGGGGCGGGCCGACAGGTCCAGCGCCGCGCGCACCTGAGCATCGTCCATGGGCAGGTGACAGGACGCATAACGGCGGATGCCGCGCTTGTCGCCAAGCGCCTTGGTCAGGGCCTGACCAAGCGCGATGCCGGTATCTTCGACCGTGTGGTGATCGTCGATGTGGTAATCGCCCTTGGCGCGGATGGTCATGTCGATCAGCGAGTGACGCGAGAGTTGATCCAGCATGTGATCGAAGAACCCGACGCCGGTCTGGTTGTCATAGACGCCGGTGCCATCGAGATTGATCTCAACGGTGATCTCGGTTTCCGCGGTGTTGCGGCTGATCTCTGCCTTGCGCATCGTCAGGGTCCTTTAAGTGGTGTGTTGCGGCCCTTATAGGCGCGTGCGCGGGCGGGGCCAAGAGTGCAGGTTTCGGGATTGTCGCCCCGTGCCAATTGTGCCAGCCTGTGGCCAAATCGAACGAGGCCCCATATGAGCACCTGTGTCTACGTCCAAATCCGCTGTAAGCCCGGCACCACCTATCGCGTGGCCGAGGAAATCACGCTTAAGGAAATCCATTCCGAGCTATATTCGACCAGCGGCGATTATGATCTTCTGATGAAGCTTTACATCCCGTCGGACGAAGATGTGGGCAAGTATATCAACGACCATCTCCTCGATATCGAGGGGATTGAGCGGTCGCTGACCACGTTGACCTTCAAGGCGTTCTAACCCTGCCCGGTTATTTCAAGTAGGGCATCGGGTCGACGGAATCGAACCCTTTGCGGACCTCGAAATGCACGAAGCTGTCCTTGGCCGGGATGGCGGCGATCGCCTGTCCACGTTTGACCGAGGTATCTTTGGCGACTTTCACGTCCTCGACGTTGTAATAGACCGTCATCAGGTTGCCGTCATGGCGCACCACGACAATGCGGACATTGTCGGCATCCGTGGTGATTGCCGCGACCTTGCCGTCGCGGGCGGCCTTGACCGGGGTGCCCGCAGCGGCGGCGATGTCGATGCCGTTATTCTTGCCGCGCTCATAGGGGCGGATGATCTTGCCGTCGACCGGGTAGCCCATTTTCGAGGCGCGCGCGGTCTGGGTCTTGCCGAGATCGGGGGCTTCGGGCGCTTTGACCTCGGTTTCGGGACCGGGCAGGGGTTTGCGCGCGCTTGGCGGTGTCGGTGTCGGGGTGGATGTGCCGGGGGCCGTGACGGCGGCGCTTGGCGCGGCGGCGGGTTTGGCGGCTGCCGCGGCGCTGCGGTCCGGTGCGCCCACGGCAGCGGGCGGGATCAGCAGGATCTGATTTTCGCGGATGGTAAAGTCGCTATCAAGCCCGTTCCATTCGGCAAGGGCGCGCGGCGTCACGTCATAGAGGCGCGAGATGGTAAAGGCGGTTTCGCCGCGCTGCACCTTGTGGCGGAGCGGCTCAAGCCCTGTTTCACCTTTGGGCGCATTTGCGGGCGCGGGTTGTAGCGGCTCGGTCGATACGCGGCGCTTTTCGGCATCCGAGAGCGCACTATCGGCCAGCGCGGTGATGTCGACGCCAGAGGGGGGGGTGACGACGCCGCGCCCGCCGGTTGCGGGCGAGGGTTCGGCAACGCGATAGGGCAGGGCGATGATCTCGCCGGCGCGCAGCGGATCTTCGGCACGCAGCCCGTTGTAGCGGGCCAGCTCAGAGGCGGGCATGTCGATACGTGTCGCAACGTCGGAGAGCGTATCGCCCCGGCGCGCCACGGCGACCTGATAGTTCGGGTAGGAGATGATGCCGCGTTTGTCAGGGCGTGGGCGATCCGCTGTGGCGGCCTTGGCGGCGGCGGTGGTGTCGAGACCAGCGCCGATGCCACCGCGCAGATCAAAATCGAACCCGTCGTTGCAGGCCCCGGCAAGGAACAGGCTCAGACCTGTCATCAGGAGGCGTGCGGGCGGGGTTTTACGTTGGGACGTCATCTCGGATCCTCAATTTTCCCCCGGCATGTGCCAACCTGGCGTGCGGGTGATGCTCAACTCATACGACACTGACGGCGCTTTGGCGCGCCTTGTTTCTTTTGGTCTTCGTCTTTGCTTTTGCCCCAGATCAGTTCTCGGGGGCAAGCCCTTCGATCAGCGGCACAAACCGCACGGGGCGCAATTCGTCGTAATCGAACCCCTCTTCGGTGCGGCGCACACGAATGAGGCTCTGGACCGTGTCGGACTGGCCCACGGGCAGGACCATGATACCGCCGGGTTTCAATTGCGCCAAGAGGGGGCCCGGCGGGTCCTCGGCAGCGGCCGTGACGATGATGCGGTCAAAGGGGGCCTGATCGGGCAGGCCGAAACTGCCATCGCCGGTGAGGGCGGTGATATTGGTGAGGTCCATGGCCTCGAACACGGCGCGGGATTCTTGCACGAGGCGCTTGTGGCGGTCGATTGTGTAGACGCGGCGGGCGAGCTGGCTCAGGATTGCGGCCTGATAGCCCGATCCGGTGCCCACTTCGAGTACCTTGTCGCGCGGCTGCACGTCGAGCGCCTGGGTCATCAGGCCGACAACAGAGGGCTGCGAGATGGTCTGACCGCAGGCGATGGGCAGGGGGGTGTCCTCATAAGCGCGGCCGGCAAAGAGGCCGCGCAGAAAACGCGCCCGGTCGATCCGTTCCATTGCGGAGAGCACACGCGTATCCGTGACACCCTTGGAGCGCAGGGCGAAGAGGAACTGCATCGTGCGTTCCGCATTGGAGGCGGGCGCGTCATTCATTTTTCAAGCGTTTTCATCGACTCAAGCACGTCGCGTGCTGTCAGGTCGGCGCGCATCGGTGTCACCGAGATATAGCCGTCAAGATTGGCTGCTGCATCCGAGCCGGGGGCGGTCGGGATTTGTTGGTTGCCGCCACGCACCCAGAGGAAGCGTCGCCCCGAGGGGGCGTTATGCGGGGCGACAGAAAAGCTCGTGCCTTGGCGAAAGCCCTGTTCTGTGACGCGAATACCCTTGACGTTTGCGGCCCGCACCGGCGGGAAGTTTACGTTGAAAAACAAACGGTAATCTTCGGTTTCCTCAGGCGTTGCATCAAGGATACGGCGAATGACGTCGACGCCGTGCACGGCGGCGGCCTCAAAGGGGGTGTCGATTTCATAATTCTCGGGGCCAAGATATTGCGACAGAGCAATCGCCGGGATGCCCTGAAGCGCGGCCTCCATAGCGCCGCCGAGCGTGCCGGAATAGAGCGCGTTCTCGGCGGAGTTATTGCCGCGATTGACGCCGGACAGGACGAGGTCAGGCGGGCTGTCGGCCATGACGTCATGCACTCCGGCGAGGACGCAATCGGCGGGGCTGCCTTCGGCGGCAAAGCGGCGCGCGCTCATCTTGGCGATCATGGTGGGGTGGGTGTAGCTGATGCAGTGGGCAACGCCGGATTGTTCAAAAGCGGGGGCGACGGTCCAGACCTCGCCCTTGGGACCGGCGAGTTCGGTGGCGATTTCGAGCAGGACCTCAAGCCCCGGCGCGTTGATGCCGTCGTCATTGGTAATCAGGATGCGCATGGACTGCCCTTGGTCTTTAGAAATATGCCTTTGGCTCCTGTCTAGTGGAGGGGCGGGCGTGGGGCAAGTGGGGGCAGGGGCAAAGGGAGCGAGACCTTGGAACGGTCTCGCTTATGCGCGCATTCAGAGGTCGAGGTCGGCCAGAAGGCGGGCGGCTTCGGCGCGCGTATCATGCAGGGGCGCGCGGTCTTCGCCGGGGAAGAAACGGGCGCGGGTCGCGGTTGGCATCGGCGCGGGTGCGAGGATCGACACGCGCGGGCCGGTGCGGGCGTTTTCGGCCTGCCAGCTTTGGGCAAGGGCGATCTGGCCTGCTTTGGTTGCGCCATAGGCGCCAAAGAACTTCTCGCCGCCATGGGGATCGTCGAAGAATACCGCGTGGCCGTCCTGCCCGAGAAGCGGGTTCAGGAAGGGGATCAACTGACCGGTGGCGGTCATATTGGTGGCGATGGATTTGTCCCAGTCTTTCTGGTCGATATGGCCCGCAGGGGTCAGCGGCGCGGCGTGAACCGCAGCATGCACCCAGAGGTCGATCTTGCCCCATCGGTCATGGATCGAGCGGCAGAGCTGAGCCATGGCGTCGATATTGGTGATGTCCATGGGGGCGAGGGTGGCGGCGCCGCCCTTGGCCTGAATACGGTCATCAAGTTCTTCGAGCGCGCCAGTGGTGCGGGCGACGGCGACGACGTGATATTGATCGGCCAGCGCCTCGGCAAAGGCAGCGCCGAGGCCACGGGATGCGCCCGTCACGAGGGCGATCTTGGGAGATGTGCTATCGGTCATATAAGAGGATTTGCGCCCTTGGCGCGGCGAGGTCAAGGGGTGAAAAGGCACATCTGTATTGCGTCTGTATCGCGTACGCATCGCGGTGGTGCGATTTTCGGGGGACTCTCAGGCGGGGAGCGTGAGGCGCATCAGGCGACCGCCGCGCAAAAGGGTGACGGAGGTGGTATCGATGGCGCGTACGGGGCCGAGGGGAGATGTGCCATCGGCGGCGGTCATCACGGTTTCGCCCGACGGCAGCAGGATCAGGGCACGCAGGGCGTCTTCGGCCCCCATGATGCCAAGCAGGGTAAACACGCCGCGTTGGCCGAGCGTGCCGCGATCCGTGGCGATTTCGGCCACGTGGTCGGGGGTGGTTTCCGGGGTTTGAATGCTCATCGTCGGGTATGGTCCTGTTCGCGTGTCGCCCCGATATGGGGCAAGCGGGGGCGGATAACAGGGGGAACAGGCGATGGAAAGGGCGCAGAAAGGCCGGATCGGCGGAAAATTGCTGCAATGCAGCGAGGCTTTGGGCGAGGCGGCGCTTAGTCGGCGGCGAGATGGGGCCGGATGTCGTCGCCGAGGGCGGCGTAGAGATCAAGCAGGGCATCGAAGGCGAGGCCTGTGTTCTGAAGCGTGGCGAGGGGGCCATCCGGTACGGCAATGCGCGGGCGTTCACCGGGGGCACCGGGAAGCAGCGTGCAGGCGATGGGCTCGTCGCTCTCATAGCCCGGCAGATCGTTCATCAACCAGCCGGGGCCGCCTTGGAAATCCGGCCCATCGCCCGTTGCGGCATTGAGATAGGCGTAGAAGAGATCCGGCGCGACGGCGACCCAGAGAGCGAAATGCACCACCTCGTCGGTGCCACGGATGGGCAGGGTCAGGAGGGCGCAAAGGAAGCGGTCTTCGCCCAAGCGGCAGAGATCGGGGGAGAGGCGGTCTTCTCCGGCGGTGATCTCGGGGTGGTCCAGGGTCGGTTCATCATGCGGCCAGGCGTCGGGCTGGGCAAAGGCAAAGTCGATCAGGCCGGAAAACCGCCGCCCACAGCAGGGGCAGGCACGGTTTTCGTCATGCAGGCGGCGCCAGCGGGCATCAAGGGCGAGGAGCGACACCGCGCGCCTCAGGCCGTCTGATCCGCATTCCAGGACGAGCCGGGGGCGGGCATATCCTTGATCTTCTGGCTGACGCGGGTCGAGGTTTCGAGCGCGTCGAGGTAATCGTCGGAGATCGAGCCGGTGACATATTTGCCGTCGAAACAGGAACAATCGAACTGTTTGATGTCCGGGTTGCCCTCATGCGCGGCCCAGATCAGATCGTCGAGTTTCTGATAGAACAGGGCATCGGCACCGAGTTCCTCGCGGATTTCTTCGATGCTGAGGCCATTGGCGATCAGCTCGTGCTTGGTTGGCATGTCGATGCCGTAGACATTGGGGTATTTCACCGGCGGCGAGGCGGAGGCGATATAGACCTTCTTGGCACCGGCCTCGCGGCACATCTCGACGATCTTCTTGATGGTGTTGCCGCGCACGATGGAATCGTCGATCAGCATCACGTTCAGTCCCTTAAACTCAAGCGGGATCGCGTTGAGCTTGCGGCGCACGGATTTCTTACGCTCGCCCTGACCGGGCATGATGAAGGTCCGGCCCACATAGCGGTTTTTGACAAGACCTTCACGATAGGAAATGCCGGTCGCCTTTGCCACTTCGAGCGCCACGGGGCGGGCGCTATCGGGAACGGGAATGATGCGGTCGATCTCAAGGCCACTGTCTTTGATTTGCTCCGCAAGGGCGGTGCCCATGCGCATCTGGGTCTTGTAGACCGAGATGCCGTCGAGCATGGAATCGGGGCGGGCGAGGTAGACATATTCGAAGATACAGGGGGTGAGCTGGCCTTCGACGGCCTGATACTCGTGCATGTTGCCATCAAGGTCGATCAGGATCGCTTCGCCGGGATGCAGATCCCGCAGTTTTTTGAAGCCGTTGATGCCAAAGGCCACGTCCTCGGAGGCAAAGGCATAATCGTCGCCTTTGCCTTCTTCGGTGCGCTTGGCGACCGAAAGGGGGCGGATGCCGTTGGGGTCGCGGAAGGCAAGCATGCCGACACCGGCGATGAGGCAGATCACCGAATAGGCGCCCTGCACCCGCTCCATGGTCATTTTTACCCCGGCAAAGATATTGCGGATCGGGTCGGCGGTGCCGTTGACCTTGATCGCGTCCGAGACCTTATCGGCGAGCACGTTGAGCAGGATTTCGGAATCCGAAGTGGTGCGCAGGTGGCGGGAATATTTGGCGGTGACCTTCTGGCGCTGTTCTTCGGTGTTGGTGATGTTGCCGTTATGGACAAGGTAGATGCCATAAGGCGCGTTGACGAAGAAGGGCTGGGCTTCGGAGGCCGAGAGCGAGCCGGCGGTCGGGTAGCGCACATGACCCATGCCGATGCGTCCGGTGAGTTTCTCGGCGTCTTCGGGCTGAAACACGTCCTTGACGAGGCCGTTTTCCTTGTGCTCGCGGAAGAACTCTCCGGTGTAGGTTACAATGCCAGAGGCGTCTTGGCCGCGATGCTGAAGCATCAGAAGCCCATCATAGATCTCGGCGAAGACGTCTTCGTTCCGGTTGGCGATCCCCAAAATCCCGCACATGAGGCAGCTCCCGTTTCCCGTTAGGTATGTCGATGAAAGGCGGTTGTCGGCGCGCTCGGGTGGAAAAGGGGCCGGGGGTCCGTGTGCCGGGATGTGCCGGGGCCGGTCATCGCCATGGAGGCAATGCTGACAGTGGCGATAGGCAGGGAACGGGACAAGGTGGCGGCTCCGAATCCGTTAGGGCGTGCGTTGAGGCCTCTCATAAGGGGTCCGGCGGGGTATGTCACGAAAGGATCACAGTTCGGGCGGGTGCGATGGGGCAAGCCTCCTGTCCGGGTGATCGTTATGCGCTGCGTGGGGCAATTTGGGCGATCCATAATGCGTGATGCTATTTCGCGTCATTTTTCGCCTGTAGGGCCTTGTGGGAATCGCAGTGGGCTGCAACAAGCGGGGGCCCGGGGAGGCCGGGGAAGGGAAAATTCTGGAGTTGATTAAATGATGTTGAAGAAAACCGTGCCTGCTTTTGTGCTGGCCTGTGTGATGGTGGCAGGCTGTGTGTCGCCCGAGGTTGTACCGACGCGGGATATATCCGACGACAATATGACTTGTGACGAAATCCGCACCCAGCGCGCCCAGTTGGACGAGATCCGTGCCGAGGCGCGCAAGGGTAAGACAGCGTCTGGTCAGAACGTGGCTGCGGTGCTTCTTTTCTGGCCTGCGGTGATTGGCAATTACGCCAATGCCAACGAAGCCATTGAGGCCGCCAACAAGCGCCAGCAGGTGCTTGTGGAGCTGGCAAAGAAGAAACGCTGCAAGATGTAAGTCTTGTGGTCTGAGAAACAAGAAGCCCCCGTGCCTTAGGCCGGGGGCTTTTTTGTTTGTGCGGGTGTGCTGGATTATTTTTCGCAGACGCCGACGAGTTCTTCGTATTGGCGGGTGATCCAGCCAAGTGCTTGAGCCGGATCGCGATCTTCGATTTGCTGGGTCATGCGCGAGAAGACTTTGGCCGAGCGGCTATCGTCGACCATGGGGATGGTTTGGGCCGAGGCGATGGTTTCGTAGACGAAGAAGGCGATGGCGACGAGGAGGATGCCGCGCAGCACGCCGAAGAGAAAACCCATGCCCTGATCGAGACCGCCAAGGGCCGAGCGTTGCACCAGCGAGGAAAACAGCGGCGTAAACAGCGACACGATCACCAGCGCCGTGGCAAATACGGCGGCAAAGGCGGCGATAATCGACAATTCGCAGCTATCGGCGAGATAGGGACCGATTACGGGAATTTCCGTGACAAGCGGCTCGACCTGAGGTGCGAACATAAAGGCGAGCACGGCGGCGGCGATCCAGCCGACAATGGCCATACCTTCGCGCACGATGCCACGGCTATAGGCGAGAAGCGCCGAGATAATAATGACGCCTGCGACCACGCCGTCGATGATGGTGAACCCGTCCATGTTCTTCCCGTCTTTCCTTGGCCGCGGCGCGGCAGTCATCCTGCTCCGAATACGTCTCCGACGAAACTCGCCAGATCTCCGATGCTATTTAGCGTCATGCCGGAGACCTTGGGAGCCTTGCCGCCCTTCGGAGCGATTGCGGATGAGAAACCAAGTTTTTGCGCTTCTTTCAACCTGTTTTCCGCCTGACCTACCGGTCGAAGGGCCCCAGAGAGGGAGATTTCCCCAAAAACCACCGTATCGGCGGGGAGTGCGGCGTCTTCGCGCGCCGATAGAAGCGCGGCGGCAACAGCGAGATCGGCGGCGGGTTCGTTGATTTTCATCCCGCCCGCGACGTTGAGATAGACATCAAGCCCGGCAAAGGGGATGCCGCAGCGGGCCTCAAGCACCGCAAGGATCATCGCCAGACGCCCGCCATCCCAGCCGACAACGGTGCGGCGCGGTTGCGAATGGGGCGAGGGGGCGACGAGGGCCTGAAGCTCGATCAAGACGGGGCGGGTGCCTTCGATCCCGGCAAAGACCACGGAGCCGGGAGAGGGTTCGCCACGATCCGACAGGAAAAGAGCAGAGGGGTTGAGCACCTCGGCCAGACCACCGCCCGTCATCTCGAAAACGCCGATCTCGTCAGCCGGGCCAAAGCGGTTCTTGACGGCGCGCAGGATGCGGAATTGATGGCCGCGCTCGCCTTCGAAATAGAGCACGGTATCGACCATGTGTTCGACAACGCGGGGGCCTGCGATCTGGCCGTCTTTGGTGACGTGGCCGACGAGGATTACAGAGATGCCACGCCGTTTGGCAAAGGAGGTCAGTTCATGCGCGGCGGCGCGCACCTGAGAGACGGAACCGGGGGCAGAGCCGACGCTGTCGGACCACATGGTTTGGATCGAGTCGATGATGGCCAGCGCGGGGCGTTCGGCATCAAGCGTGGTCAGGATATCGCGTAGATTGGTCTCGGCGGCGAGCTGCACCGGGGCCTCTGTCAGACCAAGGCGTTGGGCGCGCATGCGCACTTGGGCCGAGGCTTCTTCACCGGAAATATAAAGGGTTTTCATGCCCTTGCGGGCAAATTGTGCGGCGGCCTGAAGGAGGAGGGTCGATTTGCCGATGCCCGGATCGCCGCCCACAAGGATCGCCGAGGCGGGCACGAGGCCGCCGCCGAGGACGCGGTCCAGTTCGCCCAGACCCGAGAGGGTGCGGGGTGGGGGCGTTTCCTCGGTGCGCAGATCGGTGAGGGGGATGGTGCGGCCTTTGGCGGTGCCGAGACCGGCGGCCGAGGGACCGGTAGAAATCGGCGTTTCCTCGACGATGCTATTCCATTCGCCGCAGGATTCGCAGCGCCCGGACCATTTGGTGGTGACATTGCCGCAGGCGGAGCAGGTGAACTGGGGTTTTGATTTTGCCATGTTCTTGTTTTGCCCCACTAACGGCGGCGGGTCAAATGGCTAATGCCGATAGAGGCCAGAACGCAGGCAGTAAAGAGGTAGAGGCCCCAGCCGGTTTCCACCGTGACATGGCCCGCGCCTTTGACGATCACCACGTAAAGCGCGATCAAAAACACATCGGCCATCGCCAATTTCCCAAGGATTTCAAGGGCCGGGAGGGTTTTGCGGCGCAGGTAGCCGAATTGGATCAGGGCGAGGCCGATGGTCTTCATATAGGGCGCAAAAATTGCAAGGAAGGTCACCAGAAGGGCCAGCGCCGGGTCGGTTTCCCAGAGGGTTTGCAGGCCGGAGATGATCGAGATTTCCGACAATCCAAAGATCGGCAAAAGCCCCGCATGCAGGAGCGGGGCGAACCACGCGATGGGGAACAGGAGCAACAGCGACAGATTGGCGAGGCGTAACAGCATGGGGTTAGAGCTAAGGCGCAGAGCCGCACCTCGCAAGGGGGAGCTTTGGCCGCGGCGCGTCATGGTTAACGGCGGTGGGGCGGCGAAAACGCACGTCGGTATTACGTCGGTATTGCGTATGTATCGCGGTGGTGCGGTTCGAGTCGGGGGCTGGATTAAGGGGGCGTGCGGCGGTTAAGGCGGCGAACGGCGTCTTTGATCGGAAAATGGGATTTTCCGAGCCTGCGGCGCGAGTATTTGGGACAGAGAAGAAGAGTTAGCGCACCGCCTCGATCGGGCCTTCGGCGCTGCCGGAGATGAATTGGGTCAGGTAGGGGTCGCCGGAATTGTCCATTTCGGCGACGGGGCCGGTCCATTGGATGACGCCGTCATGGAGCATGGC
>JAAEZB010000141.1 GCA_018223085.1 Paracoccaceae bacterium | reverse complement strand
AGGACGACACGACGCCGATCGTGCTCATGGGCTATTACAACCCGATCTATAACCGTGGCGTGGACAAGTTCCTGACCGATGCCAAGGCCGCCGGTATCGACGGCCTGATCGTCGTCGACCTGCCGCCCGAAGAGGATGAGGAACTCTGCATCCCGGCACAGGCCGCGGGCATGAACTTCATCCGCCTCGCCACACCAACCACCGATGACAAACGCCTGCCCAAGGTGCTTCAGAACACCTCCGGCTTTGTCTACTACGTCTCTGTGACCGGCATCACGGGTGCCGCAGAGGCCCAGGCCGGAGAGGTTGGCCCGGAAGTTGCGCGGATCAAGGCCAAGACCGACCTGCCGATCATCGTCGGCTTTGGGATCAACACACCGGAAAAGGCCGAGGCCATCGCCTCTGTCGCCGACGGCGCCGTGGTCGGCTCGGCCATCGTCGGCCAGATCGGCGCGGGCAAACCGGTGTCCGAAGTGCTCTCTTTTGTGAAATCGCTCGCTGACGGCGCGCATCGCGCCTGATCGCCGGTGTTTTCCCTCGCGCTCTCAACCCTGAAACGCAACATCGCGCTTTATGCGGTGGTGTGCCTTGCCGTGGTCATGCTCGAAAGCATCATGCAGGCGGTGGGCCTTGTGTCCCTCGCCTTCGCAGCGCTGGTCATGCTCTATACACACCGCATGATCCAGATGGGCGAGACCCATCCATGGTCTGATCCCCTATCGACCAAGGGCATCGACGGCCGCAACGTCCCGATTTTCCGCTATACACTACGCCTCACTGCCTTCTTCCTACTTGCCATCATGACGGTGACGGGCGCTTTCGTGGTATTGAGCGGGCTCGACTTACTCTCGACCGAGACCGGCGCAACCCCCATATCTGAGACTCTTTTGGGCCTCGGCCTCGCGCTTCCTATCATTGCGCTTTTGTTCGGCCTTATAGGCACAGTTCTGCCCGCCTCTGCCGAACGCGGCGATACCTCGCTTGGCCGCGCTCTGTCACGCGGTCGCGCCACGCTTGGTAGTTTCGTGCCGCGCTTCCTTGTCGGGCCGGGTCTTCTCACACTTTTGGGCACGGCCCTCATGGCCGCCTTGCCCTTTGGCACGGGACTCATCGGCACCACGCTGGCCCTGATCCTATCAACGCTTCTCATGGAGGGGATCGCCCTTCTTGCCGCGACCGCCCTCAGCCTCGCCTATATCGAAGCCGAACGCGGTTAAACCTGCCGCTTGAGGATCTGCGTCGCGCGATAACTCATCACCACCTCATCGCGTTGGTTCACTGCTTCATAGAGGATTTCCGTCCGCCCTCGATCCGGGCGCGACGCCGATGGCGTCGATGACAGAACCTCGCCCCGCGTCCGAAGCCGATCTCCGGGCCGCACCGGCACTTTCCAGCGCACCTCGTCAAGGCCCGACGACCCCATGGAGCTATCGCCCCAGACGTTCATATCAAGCACCTGCCGCAGGGCGATGCCAATCGTCTGCAACCCGCTCGCAATCAATCCGCCATAGGCCGACGCCTTCGCCGCCTCCGGATCAACATGAAAGGGCTGCGGGTCCCACTCGCGGGCAAAGGCCATAATCTCTGCCTCGGTAACCTCGTGCTCCGCTTCGGCCTCAAACCGATACCCTACCGGCAAATCATCGAAATACATCACGCTCTCCTCTTTGCCCCAAAGCCTAGCCATCACCCCAATGAAGACCAGAGCCGTTCAGGCAAAATGCCGTTGCGTCTTTTGCGCCTCATTGGTAAGGAAGGTTTACCAATACAAGGGAAAAGTGAGCCTCACATGCCCGTCATTACCTGCATCGAC
>JAAEZB010000082.1 GCA_018223085.1 Paracoccaceae bacterium | reverse complement strand
CCAAACCGGGTCAGTTCATCGCCAATGGCGGTTTCAAGATCGGCTTTGGCATGGCGCCCAAGGTCGGCGAGGTCATGGCCGATCTGATCCTCGACGGACAGGACAACATCCCCGAAGCCTTCAGACCCGAAGCGTCGCTCTAACCGGCCTCGGCAATCATACACTGCCGCCCATCCGGCCCCCGGACCCAGGCGATATTATCATCGCCCCAGCAAAGCTCCGCCGCCTCATAATGCATGAGCGGCGCCGTGGCGCGGAAAGAAAACCGCCGCAATCCCCCAAGCCGCTTCTCCGCCATGAGCATAAGAAGCTGCGCCAATAAAGGCCCATGCACCACGAGCCCCTCATACCCTTCCACATCGCGGGCATAATCGAGGTCGTAATGAATCCGGTGCCCGTTGAAGGTCAGCGCCGAATAGCGGAACAACAAGGTCGAATCGAACGCCTTGGTTTCGGTGTGAATCTCATCCCGCCGCGCCTTGGGCGGCACAGGTTTCGGCGCGCCCGGCATCGGGTCTTCGCGATAGACGAGGTCCTGAAACTCGGTCGCACAGAGCCGCCCCTCCTGCTCCACATCATGGCGCAGTTTGACAAACCCAAGTGGCCCGGTGCGCCCTTCCTTATGCTCGGCCGAGGCCACGGTCGTCACCTTCACCGCCTCGATCCCGGCCCTCAAAGGCGCATGAAATTCAAGCTGTCCCCCCGCCCACATCCGGCGCGGCAATCCCATATCCGGGATAATGCCCCCAACCTTCGGATGCCCATCCCGGCCAAGCGCGCCCGGCGGCTGCGCATCCCAGAAATAGAGGTAATGAAAGAACGGCGGCAAGGCGTCGCCCTTACCGATCCCCGATGGCAAATCCAAAGAGGTCAGGCACGCCGCCGCGCGGGTGGGGTCCATGGGATCGGTTTGACGGTGTATGGAAGTCTCGGCATTCTGCATGGCACCGACGCTAAGTCAGGCCCCAAGGAGGCACAAGACCCGATGAAACCGACCCTCGCCTCTCTCGATCACCTCGTCCTGACCGTGGCTGACATTCCCGCCACTTGCCGCTTCTACGAAGACATGCTCGGCATGACCGCCACCCGCTTTACCCCTGCGGATGGATCGGCGCGCTGGGCGCTGTCCTTTGGCACCCAAAAGATCAATCTCCACCAATCCGGGGCCGAGTTTGAACCCAAATCCGCCCTACCAACCCCCGGCTCTGCCGATCTCTGTTTCCTGAGCGAAACGCCTCTTCCCGCTTGGCAAACCCATCTCGCCGCCTGCGGCATCCCCATAGAAGAAGGCCCGGTCCCCCGCACTGGGGCAACCGGGCCGATCCTGTCGATCTATATCCGCGATCCCGATGATAACCTCATCGAGATCAGCAACCGGGCTTAGGCTGCCACAGCCGCGCTCTGGCCCTGCGCAATCTCGTCGCGCACGGCCTGCATGAGCGGCTCAAGGAACGCGATGTAATCCTCGGACACCCGGCCCTCTGCATCGAACTGTTCATAGGACGCCGCAACCATGACTTCCGGACCATTCACGATCCGCGCCTGAAACGGTGCCATGGCAAGGCGCAATTCGTGATGCGCACGCGCCCCGCCCGCACGGCCCGCCGCCGCCGCCATAAGGGCAACCGGCTTACCCGCCCAGGGCTTCACATCCGAACGGCTGATCCAGTCGAGCGCATTCTTGAGCACACCCGGAATCCCGCCGTTATATTCCGGCGTCGAAATGAAAACCGCGTCCGCCTCGGCGATCTGCGCCACAAGCGCCTGAACGCTCTCGGGGATGCCTTCCGCCTCTTCAAGGTCGCCATCATAGAGCGGCAGGGCAAGGTCGGCTTCGGTATATTCCGCCGCGCCATAAACCCGCGCGGCCTCACGCAAAAGTTTGCGGTTGGTCGACGCCTTACGAAGCGCGCCGGAAAGGCTAAGTATCTTTGTCATCTGAGCAATCCTGTTCTGCTGAGCCTGTCTTTGAGGACAAAATAGGCTCTACACTCACGAACGCAACTGCGCGAACTGCGGGTGGTCTGTGCAAAAATGCAGGATTAAGAATTGGGCACAATCACGATCTCAACCCGCCGGTTCTGGGCTTTGCCCGCTTCCGAAAGGTTCGACGCAACCGGCTCGCTCTCGCCGCGCCCGATGGTCTCGATCCGGTCAAAGGCAACGCCCGCATCCATGAGCTTATCCGCCACCGCCTCGGCACGTAGCTCCGAGAGGTTCTGGTTATACTCCGCCGAGGCGGTGTTATCCGTGTGGCCGATCACCTGCACGATGGAATCGGGATATTTCTGCAAGCTCTTCGCCACGGTGCGCAAATCGTCCGTCAGGCCCGGCTGCACCGCATAGCTATCAGACGCAAAAAGAATATCCTGCGGCAAGGTCACGATAAGGCGGTCGCCCGTGTTCTCGATCCGCACATCGTCATCAAGATCTTCGCGAAGCTCCGCTGCCTGCTTGTCGAGTGTGTTGCCGATAATGGCGCCCGCCCCGGCCCCGACCGCCGCGCCCACGGCAACGTTCTTGTCCGTTACGGCCGCAAGCCCCGCCCCGATAATCCCGCCAAGGATCGCCCCCTGCTGGGTATTGCGATATTCCTCGCGCGCCTTCTCATCGCCGGTGACATAGGCCGGGTCGGTACACGCCGTGACACCAGCCAACGACAACACACAGATCGACAGAACGGATTTTTTCATTTCGGGGCCTCGTTGCTCTTGTTTTGTCCGGTTTTCCGGCTTTGCCCCAATATAAGCCAAGCTTTGCCAACCCCCAATAGGCAAGACAAAATCCTTCGGCAGGAAGGTGCCTACCCGGCCTCGGCCTGCGCCGTTTCATAGGCCAGAAGCGCGCGTTTAACCGGCAAGCCCCAGTGATACCCGCCAAGCCCCCCGGATTTGCGCATCGCCCGATGGCACGGGATAAGCCAGCTCACAGGGTTACGCCCCACCGCCGTGCCCACCGCGCGCACCGCGTTGGGCTTGCCAATCACGCGGGCAATCTCCGAATAGGTCGTAACCTCGCCCGACGGTATCCGCATGAGCGCCTCCCAGACCTTGATCTGCAAGGGTGAGCCGATCATGTGCAGCGGCACCTTACCACCGGCCTCCGCGCGCCCCGCATAGGCCGCCTCGACCCAAGGCCGAAGTCGCTCGGGCGCCTCCACGAACTGCGCCTCGGGCCAACGGGACCGCAAATCCTCCATCGACTCCTCTTCGCCCATCTCTGCGGCGAAGCCGATGCCGCAAATGCCCTTGTCCGTCCCCATAACAAGCGAAAGACCAAACGGGCTCGGGAACCAGCCCCAATAAATCACGAGCCCCGACCCCTTGCGGGCAAACTCGCCCGGACTCATCGCCTCCCAGCGCAGGAAAAGATCATGCAACCGCCCCGACCCCGAAAGCCCCACAGCGTTCGAGGTATCAAGCGTGGTAAAATGATCGTGCAAAAGCACCTTGGCATGGCCAAGCGTGAGGTATTGCTGAAACCGCTTGGGCGAGACTCCGGCCCATTTGGTGAACAGGCGCTGAAAATGTGCCGGGCTCATCCCCATCTCGCCCGCAAGGTCTTCAAGCGATTTCGCCTCGTCGCCCGCGTCGATCATTTCGATCGCGCGCCGCATGACGTTGTAATGGTATCCCTGCTCCATATCGCTCATGGCTCTGCCCCTTTTTCGTGTCTTGCCTGACAATAGGCACCCCGGCGCTCTACATCGACCCGAATATTGCGCAAAGCTGCGGCATTGCGGGGCTTGTCTGACCCTCCTGCCGCGTGCATTAAACCCGTCATGGCCAAGCAACTCGATTATCATACCATCCGCGAGATCTTCACTCGCTTTCAGGCAGCCGAGCCCGAACCCAAAGGCGAACTCGATCACGTTAATGCCTATACGCTTGTCGTCGCCGTCGCGCTTTCCGCACAGGCGACGGACAAAGGCGTCAACAAGGCGACCGCTGACCTCTTCAAGGTCGCGGACACGCCGCAAAAGATGCTCGACCTTGGCGAAGAGGCCCTGATCGACCACATCAAGACAATCGGCCTTTACCGCAACAAGGCCAAGAACGTCATCAAACTCTCCCGCATCCTCGTGGACGACTATGACGGCGAAGTGCCCTGTTCCCGCGCCGCTCTCGAAAGCCTGCCAGGCGTTGGGCGCAAAACGGCCAATGTCGTTCTCAACATGTGGTGGCGTTACCCGGCGCAGGCCGTCGATACCCATATCTATCGCTTCGGCAACCGCTCGGGCGTTTGTCCGGGCAAGGATGTCGTCGCCGTCGAGCGCGCCATCGAAGACAATATTCCCGTGGATTTCCAACTCCACGCCCATCATTGGATGATCCTGCACGGTCGCTATACCTGCAAGGCACGCAAGCCCCTGTGCGGCACCTGCCTCATCCGCGATCTCTGCCAATTCGAGGAAAAGAACCTATGAGCAAGTACCAGGTTGTCGGCATCGGCAACGCCATCGTCGACGTCATCTCGCAATCAGATGACGCCTTTCTCGACCTGAACGGCATCCAGAAAGGCGTGATGCAGCTTGTCGAGCAATCGCGCGGCGAGATGCTCTATGACGCCATGACCAACCGCACCCAATCGCCCGGCGGCTCGGTCGCCAATACGATTGCCGGCCTCGGAAGCCTTGGCCTCTCGACCGGTTTCATCGGGCGCGTGCATGACGACGCGCTGGGCCAGTTTTACGCCGATGGTATGGCCGAAGACGGCACAGATTTCGTCAACCCGCCCGTGCAGGGTGGCGAATTGCCGACCTCGCGATCGATGATCTTTGTCTCGCCCGATGGCGAACGCTCGATGAATACCTATCTCGGCATCTCCGCCGAGCTTGGCCCCGAAGACGTGCCCACCGATGTCGCCGGACAGGCGGAAATTCTGTTCCTTGAGGGCTATCTCTATGACAAGCCAAAAGGCAAACAAGCCTTTGAAACCGCCGCGCGCGCCTGTCGTGCCGGGGGCGGCAAGGCCGGTATCGCCCTCTCCGATCCCTTCTGCGTCGAACGGCACCGCGCCGATTTCCGCCGCCTTGTGAAGGAACTCGACTTCGTGATCGGCAACGAACATGAATGGCAGTCGCTCTATGAAACCGACCTCTCAAGCGCCCTTGAACAGGCCGCAGCCGATGCCGGCATGGTCGTCTGCACCCGTTCGGGCCATGATGTGGTCCTCGTGCAGGGCGACGAAGAGGCCGTCGTGCCCGTTGACGAGATTACCCCCGTCGACGCCACCGGCGCAGGCGACCAGTTCGCCGCCGGGTTCCTCTATGGCGTCGCCACGGGCCGCTCTCTTGAGGTTGCCGGGCGTATGGGCTGTCTCTGTGCCGCCGAGGTGATCTCGCATTACGGCGCCCGCCCCGAGGCGGACGTGATGGAGATGTTCAAGGCTGCAGGCCTCGTCTGATCCGGGTCGTTGACGGAGCGCGCTAGGGCGCGCACAGGTTTAGCAGGCCCCCTTGGGGCCTGCGGATACGAGGCGCTGCCTCGTGCTCCGGAGTATTTTCACAAAGGTGAAGATTAAAGGAGCAACAAGGCCGCGACAAAGGCGAGCCCCGACACCGCAACCCCCCCCGCCGCGCCGAGTGCAACCCAGGGCCAGAGGCGGCGTTTTTCTTCTTCCGGCGGAGAAGCTTGCGCAATCAGCGCCGATTCCACCAGCCCCGGCAAACGCGGTCCGAACCGTGCCAGCACCCGGCCAGTTCTCAACAGATCCCGCGCCAAGGCACGCGGCCCAATGCTCTGCTTGATGTAATCCTCGACCACGGGCTTGGCCACGTCCCAGATGTTGACGTTCGGATCAAGCGAGCGCGATACCCCTTCGACCACAACCATAGTCCGTTGAAGCAGAATAAGCTCCGTCCGCGTCTGCATCCCGAACCGTTCCGTCACTTCGAACAGGTAGGACAAGAGCCGCCCCATGGAAATCCGCGTCGCGTCCATACCAAAGATCGGTTCGCCCACTGCACGCAGGGCACGGGCGAATTCCTCCACATCACGATCAGCAGGGACATAACCCGCCTCGAAATGCACCTCGGCCACGCGCTGATAATCGCGCTGGATAAAGCCGAACAGGATTTCCGCGTAAACCCGGCGGGTATATTCGTCGATATAGCCCATGATCCCGAAATCATAGGCAATGATATCGCCATTCGCCGCGACCTTGAGGTTCCCCTGATGCATATCCGCATGGAAAAACCCATCCCGTAGCGCATGGCTCAGGAAAAGCGCCAGAACCCGGCTCCCCAGCGCATGGCGATCATGCCCCGCCGCATCAAGCGCGTCATTGTCGCCCAAGGGCGCGCCCTCGGCCCACCCCATGGTCATCACCCGACGGCCCGAGTAATCCCATTTGATCCGCGGCACCTGAAACCCGGCATCATGGACCGTATTGTCGGCAAATTCGCTGGCGCTCGCGCTTTCAAGGCGCAGGTCCAATTCGCCCGTCACCACGCCATCAAAATGCTCGATGACATCGCGCGGACGCAGCCGCCGTGAGGCTGGCGACAAAAACTCAATCACATCGGCGGCGAAATAGAACGCCTCAACATCCTTGCGAAAGGCGCGCTCGATCCCGGGCCGAAGCACCTTGACCGCCACTTCCTCTCCGGTCTCGGCAAGGCGCGCCTTGTGCACCTGCGCGATTGAGGCCGCCGCAACCGGCTCGGAGAATTCGGAAAACACTTCGTCCACCGGGCAGCCCAGCTCTTCGGCAACCGAACGTTTCGCCGTGGCGATATCAAAGGGCGGCAGGCGATCCTGCAAAACACGCAACTGTGTTGCCAGCTCCGAGCCAACCACATCAGGCCGCGTCGAGAGCACTTGACCAAACTTGATATAGGCCGGGCCAAGCGCCGTCAGCGCACGCGGGATCGGCGGGGTGCTCGGGTCGCCCTTGATACCCAGCCACCGAAACGGCCAGACCAGTGTGCGCGCCGCAATACGGATCACGCGCGGCGCTTCAAACGCATCCAGAACCGCGTGCATCGCGCCGGTGCGCTCAAGCGTGGCGCCGGTGCGGATCAGCCGCCAGAGATTGTGCGGCCCCTTCAAATCTTCCACCCCGAGTGCAGCGCCGCGATCCCCAGCGAGAGGTTGCGATACTTGGCATTACCGAACCCGGCGGTTTTGACCATGTCGAGGAAGGTCTCCTGATCCGGGAATTTGCGGATCGATTCCACGAGGTATTGGTAACTGTCGCGATCTCCGGCAATCGCCTGCCCCATGCGCGGGATGACGTTGAAGGAATAAAGGTCATAGGCCTTCTGCATCATGTCATTGGGGATCTGGCTAAACTCAAGAACCATGAGCCGCCCACCGGGACGCAGCACGCGATAAGCCTCGTTCAACGCCTCCTGCGGGCGCGTCACGTTCCGAATACCAAAGGAAATCGTATAGACGTCAAACGTATTATCCTCGAACGGAAGCGCCATCGCATCGCCCACAACCCAATCAAGGCTCGAAGCCCTCTGTTCGGCCTCGGCACGTTTGCGCCCCTCGACGAGCATCGGCTCTGTGAGATCAAGAACCGTCGCATGCCCCGCCCCTGCACGCTCAAGGAAGCGGAAGGAAATGTCGCCCGTTCCCCCGGCCACATCGAGCAACCTCTGCCCCGGACGCGGCGCGAGCCAATCCATCATCGCGTCTTTCCAGACCCGGTGAATCCCGACGCTCATCACATCGTTCATGATGTCGTATTTCGACGCAACCGAGTTGAAAACGCCCTGCACCTTGCCGGCCTTTTCGTCCTCGCGCACGGTTTCGAAACCAAAATGGGTGGTGTTGGGGGAGGGATCACTCATGACAGACGCCTTCTTTTGTCGCGCCCTACATATAGGGCAGGACGAAGGCATACAATGCGCCGCTCTACCGCCCGCGCCCAAAAGCCGCTAAACCCTTTCGAAATTCATCCTCACGAGGCCCTCATGCCCGAACTGCCCGAAGTCGAAACCGTCCGTCGCGGCCTTGCTCCCTCCATGGAAGGTGCGGTGATTGCGCGGGCGCAGGTCAATCGCCCCGATCTGCGCTGGCCTTTCCCTGACCGTATGGCGGACCGTCTGACCGGGGCGCGGGTGATGATGCTGCGGCGGCGGTCGAAATATATCCTCGCCGACCTCGACACCAATGAGACCCTCCTGATCCACCTCGGCATGTCCGGGCGGATGACCGTCTCGGGCGATCCCCTTGGCCAATTCGTCCATGACCACCCCGCGCAAGAGAAACATGACCACGTCATCTTTGACATGGACAACGGCGCACGGGTGACATTCAACGACCCCCGCCGCTTTGGCGCGATGGACCTCCTGCCCACGACGAGCGCAGAAACCCACCCCCTTCTTGCCTCTCTCGGCCCCGAGCCTCTCGGCAATGCCTTTGACGAAGACTACCTCGTCGAACGACTCAAAAACCGCCGCTCCCCGATCAAAACCGCCCTCCTGGATCAACATATCGTCGCCGGTCTGGGCAATATCTACGTCTGCGAGACCCTCTTCAGGGGCGGCGTGTCGCCACGTCGCAAGGCGGCAAACCTCTCCGAAACCCGCCTCCGCGCCCTCGTTCCGATCATCCGCGAAGTCCTCTCCGACGCCATCGAGGCGGGCGGATCCTCGCTGCGGGATTTCCGCCAAGCCGATGGAGAGCTTGGATATTTTCAGCATCGTTTCGATGTGTACGGCCGCGAAGGCCAACCCTGTCACCGCGCAGGCTGTGACGGCACCATCGCCCGAATCACACAATCGGGACGCTCATCCTTCTATTGCCCGCAATGCCAAAGATAACTTGATCCATGCATCGACAATGGTAAGGAATCGTCCCTGACCGGAACAAAGGAAAGCTTCACTCATGGCTTTTGAGACGATCATCGTCGAAATCGAGGACCACGTGGCCCTCATCAAACTCAACCGCCCCGATGCCCTCAACGCGCTCAACCAACAGCTCCTCGCCGAGCTGTGCACCGCGCTGGAAGAGGCGGACGCCAATGACAAGGTGCGCTGCATCCTCATCACTGGCTCGGAAAAGGCTTTCGCCGCGGGTGCCGACATCAAGGAAATGTCCTCGATGTCCTTTGCCGAGGTGAACTATGTGAACCTCTTCGCCTCAACCAATGACCGCATCGTGTCGATCCGCAAGCCGGTTATCGCCGCCGTGTCGGGCTACGCGCTTGGCGGGGGCTGCGAACTGGCCATGGCCTGTGACTTCATCATCGCCGCCGACACCGCCAAGTTCGGCCAGCCCGAGATCAACCTCGGCGTCATCGCCGGCCTCGGCGGCTCTCAGCGCCTGACCCGCTTTGTCGGCAAATCCAAGGCCATGGACATGAACCTCACCGGCCGCTTCATGGACGCCGAAGAGGCCGAACGCGCTGGCCTCGTAAGCCGCGTCGTGCCCGCCAAGAAGCTCATGGAAGAAGCCACCGGCGCCGCCCAGAAGATCGCGGAGAAATCCATGATCGCCGCCAAGGCCGCCAAAGAAGCCGTCAACCGCTCCTACGAGACCACGCTCGCCGAAGGCCTCCTGTTTGAGCGCCGCCTCTTCCACTCGCTCTTTGCGACCGAAGACCAAAAAGAAGGCATGGCCGCCTTCATGGAAAAACGCACCGCCCAATTCCGCGATAAATAAGCCGGACGGGACAGGACAAGAAAAAGGCAGGCTCAGGCCTGCCTTTTTTCATTGGGGAGAGGGAAACGGATTCTGGCCTCTCCAAAGCTTCGCAACATGCCGAAGCCAAACCGAACAGCCACCTCCACCTAGCGTTGTGTAATGCTGGCCAGTGTGTCAATTTAGACGGGAAAAATGCTTGCTGAAGAAGACCAATGGAAAACAACGAATACCGCGTAAACTATAAATTGTGTGAGAATGTAGTCTTCCCCTCGAAGCAAGGCATGAAGAGGTACCTAGCGAAGGAAAGCGAAATCTGGTCGCCATTTCTCGAACACGTGCGAGATCATTTGAAGCCAGACTTGACCACCGACTACGGTCGTCGAACATCAAATGCAGAACAGTTGGCGAATGCGTTTGAAGGACTCCTGAACCGTTTGGATGATCGTACGGCGTTTAATCGGGCGACTGGGAACTACGGTCACAGCGTGATCTTACCACCGCCCTCCGACAGCCTTGAAGGTATGCTCATTCTTGGCCTGTTTGATAGCGACATGGCTGCGGATGCGCTAGCCGCTTACATCTACTTCATAGCAATAAACACGGATGCTAAGTACCAACGCGACGATGCGATCGACATCCTAGTTCAAAAAGGGAAAGCCCTAGTAGGCGCTGCACCTATTGTTAAAGCACTTCCCTATAGCCGCGTTTCCACTTCGAAGATGGCTGGTGCCGTTCGCACAGCAGACAATCACGTTAAATCACTGGCTGATGAAGTGGGCGCCGCGCAAGAAATCAATGCGAACCATGTCCTTGAACTGCAAGCCCAACTTGATGATCAAAAGAAGCAGGCAAGACGGGTGAATGATACAATCCTGAGGCTCAACCGTAGGCGAGACAGAAGTCACAAACTTTGGGTAAAAGTTACCAACAAACTCGTAGAGGAAAGATTTGAAGAAGCTCGCAAGAAGGTCCGCTCTTTCGAATTAAAGAGTCTGCAGGCAGAGGAAGCGAGGGTCGCCGAGTTTGAGCGGTTGCAATCCCTTTTTATGACCCAGCTAAGGCTTCGCGCGCCCGTAAAGCTATGGGAAGCACGCGAAACCAAGCATAGTAAAAATTCCAAAAGCGCTATGACAAAGTTTCTCGTGGCAGGAGGTATTGCGGTCGGTTTCGGCCTGCTTGTTCCCTTTTTCTTCGGCGACTACATCGCCAGCAGTTTTCTCCAAATTGTATGCACGACCCCGGCAAGCGACGGGGTACCTGCCCAAGGCTGCGAACAGGTCTTTTCTGCAAAAGGCCCCATTACTATCACAGGACTTCTACTTGTAATGTCGATCCTGATGTGGGTCGCTCGTCTGCAATACAGAATACACCTTAGTGAACGGCACCTTGCACTCGACGCCAGCGAGAAGAAGGCATTTGCAGAAAGTTACCTTGCAATGAAAGAAGGCAAAGACGTGAGCAGCGAAAGCGAAGCAATTGTCTTGGCCTCACTCTTCCGCCCCACTCAGGACGGTATCATACGTGATGATGAGTCAGGCATGGACCTTTCCGCGGTATCGTTAATGGCAAGACAGTTCAGTCGGAATGGCTAGGTGCTACTTTGTATCAACAGGTGGAGTGTTTGCCTGAATCCCACTTTTAGAATGTCGGCAACAGCTCGTGCTTCCGCTCATTCCCCCATTAACCAAACCACCTCCCTCCCCCAAAATCCCCACCACCGCGATGCGTACGCGATACAGACGCGATGCAGACCCT
>JAAEZB010000140.1 GCA_018223085.1 Paracoccaceae bacterium | reverse complement strand
CGTCCTGTGCAGCTTGCCGGGCCGTCCCACCATTTACGCTCGACCCCGGAGTGATAGGCGCCAATGGCGGCGGTGGTGAAGGCCGATAGACCGGCGAGAAGCGGCCAGAGGCGTTTGCCGAAAATCAGGGCGAGGGTGCCAAAGGCGACGGCGGTCCAGTGCGGATAACGCTGCCAGAAACACATGGCGCAGGGATCCAGCCCGCCAATATGCTGAAACCCGAGGGCTGCGAGATTGGAAAACAGCGAAAATGCGGTCAGCAGAAGGATCAGGGCGCGGCGCGACAGGGTCATAGATACCTCACGGCAAGGAAGCCGCCAAAGAGCAGCAGTAAGAAGAGTGTTGTGACGAGGCCGAGGCGTTTCTCGATGAAATCGCGGATCGGCGCGCCGAATTTCCAAAGAAGCGCGGCGACGATGAAGAATCGCAGGCCCCGAGCGAGGATCGCGGTTGTGATGAAGGTCGCCAAAGGCATCCCGGTCCAGCCGGACATGATGGTGATGACTTTGAAGGGGAAGGGCGTCACGCCCGCGCCGAGCACGGCCCAGAACCCGAAATCGTTAAAGCGGGTGTTGAACTCGGCCACGGCGTCGGCCTTGCCGAGGCTGGCGAGGATCGGCTGGCCGACCTGTTCAAAGGCAAAGGCGCCGATGGCATAGCCCAAAAGCCCGCCGATGACCGAAGCGACAAGCGCCACCAAAGCGATCAGCCAGGCGCGCGAAGGCCGTGCGAGGATCATCGGAATCATTAGGACATCGGGCGGGATCGGGAAAAAGGAGCTTTCGACGAAACTCACCAGCGCCAGCGCCCAGAGCGCACGGGGATGATCGGCCAGACGAAGCGTCCATTGGTAGAGCGATGTGAGCATCGGCGCGGTATCCTTTGGCTTTCCCCCCTTGGGCCGCAAATACGGGCAAATTTCAAGCCCTGATTGCGCCAAAATACCGCCTTTGACGATCACATCCGCGACAGGAAGGGGGTTGACCTTGGGCTTTGGGTAAAGGACTCCAATGCACAACCGGCGCGAACCTTCGTGCAACAAAAGACCAGAATGCCGCTCAGGAGGCAAAGACAGATGACCGTATTGATCGCAGGGGCCGGAATTGCCGGCCTGAGCCTTGGCCTCTCGCTCCATCAGATCGGAGTGCCGTTTCGTATCTTCGAAGCGGTGCACGAGATCAAACCGCTTGGCGTTGGGATCAATCTGCAACCGCATGCTACCCGCGAATTGATCGAGATGGGCCTTGAAGAGGGGCTCGACAAAGTTGGCCTGCGCACCGAGGAAGTCGCCTATTTCTCGCGTCAGGGCAAACCGATCTGGTCCGAGGCGCGCGGGATCAAGGCGGGCTATCACTGGCCGCAGTTCTCGATCCATCGCGGCGGTTTGCAGATGCTTCTTCTGGATGCGCTGATCGCGCGTTGTGGCGCGGATGTGGTGCAGATGGGCCATGCCGTGAGCGGTTGGGAAGAGGCTGACGGCGGTGTGCGGGTTCAGCTTGAGGACCGCAGGAGCGGTGAGAGCCTTGGCACGGTAGAGGGGAGCCTTCTTGTTGCCGCCGATGGCATCAATTCGGTGCTGCGTGCGGGGCTTTACCCGGACGAAGGTCCGGCCCATTGGGGCGGCACGATGATGTGGCGCGGGGTGACGAAGGGGCCGAAGTTCCTCACCGGGCGGTCTATGGCCATGGCGGGCGTGAAGAAGTGTAAATTCGTCATCTATCCCATTGGCGATACTGAGGATGGTGGCAGCCTTCTCAACTGGATTGCCGATCTGACCATGCCCGAGGATTATCAATGGCGGCAGCAGGATTGGAACCGTCCCGGACAGCTTGAGGATTTC
>JAAEZB010000081.1 GCA_018223085.1 Paracoccaceae bacterium | reverse complement strand
CGGATTGCAAATCCGTGTACACCGGTTCGATTCCGGTACTCGCCTCCATTTAAAACAATCGCCTAAATTCCCCTTCCCAGTGTTTTGATTCGCGCGTGCACAGAGCACCTGACTACCAAATGGTAGTTGAGAACAGGCCCCCACAAAATATGCTTTTCTCAAAAGCAAACGGCCGGAAAAACAGTATAATGCACTTCCAACACCTGCTCTTCGCAAGCGCGATCACCACCGTCCTCTGCACCACCTCCCTAAGTGCCGAATTCATGGTCGTGGTAAATATAGACGATGGAGATTCTCTGAACGTGCGCTCTGCTCCGAACGCAGGATCCCGGGATATCGGCGACCTGCAAGAGGGCTCTTACGTGGATGTGAAGGGCTATAGCGTCGATGGGAAATGGGCCCGGATTACCTATCGCGGACAAGTGGCCTGGGTCGCGGCCCGCTTTCTCTCCACGGGGTCCCGCCCCGATGGTAGCTCTACCTACACAGGCGCGCATCAGGTCACCGGGATCAAAGCAGGGGATCCCGATGGCGGGCTGAATGTGCGCAGCGGCTACGGTACCGAATATAGCTCCCTTGGCGTTCTGCCTAATGGGGTGCAAGTGCATGTCGTGCAAATCTCTCCTGACGGGAAATGGGCGCAAATTCCCTTTGGCACACAAATGGGTTGGGTGAGCCGTCGTTACCTCAATGCCGTTGCCAGCGGCGGCACAACTGGCCAGACACGCCCCCTGCCCGCCGCAGCCCCGGCCACCGCGCCCGATGGTCTGCCCCTGCCCGGCATCTTTCGCGTAAACGGCGTGGCCCATAACGACACCCTCAACATCCGCGCTGAGCCACAGGCCTCTGCCGCCGTTCTGCTTCAGGCGCAAAACGGCGTGCCCATGGCCGTGCTCGGGATGGCGACAGCGAAATGGGCCAAGGTCCAGGTCGGTGGTGTGGTCGGCTTTGCCCATGCCGGTTTCCTCACACGCGGTGGTGGCATGACCAACAATTATGGCCTTCAGCTCGGCACTGAATGCATCGGCACTGAACCGTTCTGGCGCATGACATTCGATACTGACAATCTGGTGCGCATGACCCTGATGGGGCAGGCCACCGCCCCGGCCCCAATTCTGTCGGCCACATTCTCCGCAACGCCCACCGGATATCCCTACAGCTTCGATGCCGCGCCCTATTCTGGTCAGGTCAACTTCGAAATCTGCTCTGACGGAATGTCCGACAACATCTACCCCATGTCGATCCGGCTAAATACCTTCGACGCCACCGGCGCGCCGATGGTTGCACGGGGCTGTTGCCGTTTGCAGTAGCCCTACACGGCCCCGGATTTCCAGAGCCGCGCAGCCCGATTTAGCCGGGAGGAAATTTCACGATCTCTTCAATATAGACGCCCGGCGTCTTGTATTTTTGCGCGCCCGTCTTGGTCAGGCGGAAACACACATCCCAAAAGTTACCCTTCGGTGCCTTGCGGCGCGCGGCGCTTACAAGCTCCTGAAAAGCCTTGCTTTTGACGTTACGCATCGCTTTGACATCGCACACCGGCACAAGAATATCCTTATGCCGAAGCGTATCCCCCATAAGGTGGTTGAGGTCCCATTTGTCATCCGCCGCTATGGACCCCTCTGTTGCCCAATACAGCTCGTCGATATCCTCAGTCGCCCACGCGGAACCTGAAAGGCCTGCCGCGAGAAAGACGGCAACAATGATCGTTCTCTTCAACATGTCGATTGCTTCCTGTTCATTTTACTATCCGGTGATTTTGAAGTTTCAGCCCGACACAGTGCCGGGCTGAAATCGCATACCAAAGCTGGAAGTCACTTCCATTTCAGGCAGACATTGTTCAGCCGTAGGGTGCACGTCCTGCCATCTCCATCCACAGCATCCCCCGTGCCCACAGGGCCGCCTGGCGTTCCCAGACCCGGTCTGGGAATAACTTGAATGTTGACGCATTTGCCCCCGATCATCGGCGTGCCGTTCTTACAGCCACAGGTCGTCTTGGATGTCTTCACCGCATTCTTGGGATCACGACAGACACACCGACCATCCACAAGACGTGCCGAGCGTTTGTCACAGTTCAGCGTGTCTTCGCGAGGCGGCGCGGGTTTGGGGGCGGTCTTCTTGACACATCCCTTACCCGCAACAAAGGCAAAGCCTCCTTTACACTGGCACGCCGTGGCATTGCGCCGGATCATGTTATCGAAACGACACTGACAGCTTTCGCCCTTTTGCACCGTGGTGGCACGGTCGCACTGGATTGGCGGCTTGGGCATCGGCGGCAAGTCAGCCAGAACACAGCTTTTCTCCCCCGGCTTCATCAATGGAATCCCGAGCGCCTTGAACAACGCATCGTCAAAGTTACGGCCTTTCGGCAACCCAAGAGACTTGCGCAACTGCGCAAGTGCCCGATAGGTCTTCTTGCCGGGTTTGCCATCCACAGGGCCAGCATTGAGCCCACGTGCATTCATGACCTGCTGGATCGCGGCAACTCGCTGCGCACGGTCCTGCGGAATGCCGACCGCCGCACAGTTTTCCCAAAGCCCACCATTGACCAGCCCCTGAACCTCCATCGAAAGATCGATATAGGCGAAGGCCCCTGGCGTGAGGGTCAGACCGGCATGCTCGCACAATACCGCCCCTGCCACTGGCTGCGCACAGGACCAACCACCGCCCGACTGCTGGGCAATCGCCTGAGCATATGGGCTGGCGAATGTATCCGTGACGACCATCGGCCCGCTAAAGGGCGTACTCCCTGTATTCATCACCGAAAGACGGAACCCGCAGGTATAGCGTTGTGTATTACGATCCGCGATACATTCGGACGTCTGGGTCTTGAGGACTTCCAGCACCGGCTCCACGAAGGGCGCGGCCGGAACCGCATCCACTTGCGATGACGCATCGGCCATCTGCTCCTCCGGCAACTCATCATCCCCTTGATAGACAAAGGCCGCTTTCGGCATGCCGCTCAACTGCTGCATCAAGGCCCGTTTCGCCTTCGCGCTCACCCCCGTGCGCTCCGGGCAATAGGCTTGCGCGATCTGCTCGAAGGTCGGCAACATCAGAGACAGGTTGGGGATCTCGATCACATCATTGACGCGCGGATCTACTGTCGAACTGGCCGAAGCCGTCACAAGGTTAGGACCAAGAAACTGCGTCATGTTCGCCGTGAGCGCCCCCGATCCAATCGTGATCCCGACAACACGGCTTCCTTGCGCCCTGATCGCGTTGAGATAAGGCGTCGCCGAATTGAGGAAGTAGCTGTAGTTCGAGGTATTCGCCGTCGAAGGAGGCGTGTTTGCCACGGTCGGCTGACCGTCGGTCACAAACAAGACCAACGGCTTGTCCGCCATACCCGCAATCGCCTGATTGGCCTTCTGCATTGCTGCTTCCCAATTGGTGCCGCCGCCTGCAGATATCTGAGCGATTTCAGCATTTAGAGCCTGCGATGGCAACACGGCGGAACTCGCCCCGGCCACATGCGCGTTGGAGTTGAAAAGAACCAAACCCGACCGCGATCCTTGGCCCTCAAACGTTGCCATAGCCGCCGCCAGCGCCTGTTTCGTCAGATGCAGACGCGTGCCCCCCATCGAACCGGAGCGATCCACGACAAAAAGCGTATCGATCGAACAGCTCTGCGCATCCCCTGTCAGCGGCCCTGTCACCGGGTCAATGACGCTCGTCATGTCGAACTCGACAGGCACACAAAGCATGCGGAACGGGACACCGTTGCTCGCCGGGCTTTCCGTCCATGCGCCATTATAGAACATCGTCGTGCGCACACAGTTTTCCGTGCCCAATGTCGGCGCTGCCGCCGTATTGGCTACAAAAATCGTCGCGGTATACGGGATCACGAGGGTCTCACCGCCGGGCCCAAAGGCACCGGGGCCGAAATTGTTGGTCGGAATGAAACATGCCGCACCAAGGTTGGACGAGGTGCAGTTCACACCGGCCCCATGCCACGCCGAGGATTGCACCACGACACCCGGAACTTCGCGCAACACGTCGTCGATCTTGACGTGTTCACCATGCGGCAGGTTCCGAACGGTGAGCGTCAACGTGCACTCCAATTCCCACTGATTGCCATCAAGCGCCGTGGCAGGCGCACAGGCCTTGGCAATGTCCAGCTCTGGTGGCCCCGTCGGCACGACAGCAGGGACAGACACGCCACCCACGGCATCAATCGAACCTCCCGGTGCCGCAGGATCGATCGACCCGCCCGTCGAAGACAGGTCAAGCTTGAACTCGACCGGCACACAAGACTTCCCGTTGCCACCCTGTGGGCCATGCAGGTTCAAGCCCGGCACATCAACATAGGCACAGTTTTGCGCCTGCGGCCCATTAATCGGTCGCCCGCCCGGCCCCTGGTAGGTCCCCGTATAAGGAACCACCAGCGTGCCGCCCGCCGCGATAATATCATCCGTGCTGAGATCACAGCCCGACGTAACGCCGCCCGCAATCGCACCACCGCCGCAAGCATTGGTCGGCGCATTCATCTGCCCGAAAAGGGCGGTCTGGGTGCTGCTGGACATCAATTCATCCATCACACGCAATGGCTCACCCGCAGGCAGGTTCTGCCCCGTGATGGTCAGCGTACAGTTCACCGCCCACTGACCATTGCCCAATGACGTTGCACCCTCGCAACTTTTCACCAGATCAATCTGCGGCTCTTTCGGCTCGGGCGTGGGGATAATCTCAACGCAATCCTCGGCAATCACATCCGCAGGATCACTGCCCGGCACGTCCCCCATACTCAGCGCAACACAGTTCTGCGCACCGTAAGGGTCCGCCAACGCCCCAAAGAGGTTCAGCGTCACCATCAGCGTCGATTGACCTGCGGCATGCGGGAACTGGCTCCCCTGAATGCCACAAACCGGCTGGTTACCCTGCGGCCCATAAGGCGGCGGCGAACATTGCCACGGATCTGCCGATTGGATCGACGCCACCGAGGCCGCGCCGTTATGGCTGCCGTAAAGCATGTCCTCATCAATCCAGAGCGGGTCCGTAAACGGTACGCCGTTGCTGGTCACTGTGATGGTGCATTCCATTTGCTGGAACCACGCATTCGGCCCCATCACCTGACGATCCCCAAGCGCCTTGCACTCTTTGGTAACGTCAAACTCGGCCGCCTCTTTCGGCTCATCAAGACCCACGCAAGGCGCGGTCGCGACCTCTTGATCGCCCATGGACAGGGCTGCGCAATTCTCAAAATCCTGCTCGGCCAGAATGCCGTTGGGGATCAAGAACATGCCGTTAATCTGGTGCCCGCTGACACCATTGAAATCATTGGGTTGAATGGTGCAGCTCGCACTCGCCATATCACAAACCCAACCGGTACTCCCCTGCAACATGAGCATATATTGCGTGGCCAGCTGCCCTGTCGTCGTGGAGCTGAACAACTCGTTGAGCGTCAGGGGCTGGGTAATTGCCCCACCGCCCGTTTGGGTGATGTGGATAGTGCACAGGTAGCGCTGCGATTGCTGATAAGCGTCCGGCCCACGGCAGGATTTCTTGAGCGAAAACTCGGGCGGATCAGAAATCACCGGAGGCTTCCAGGTGATGCTTTCACAATTGCCATCAACAGCACGCGACTCGCCATTTCCGTCCGCGTAAACCCCGCTGACACAGTTCTTCCATGTCACCGGCGCCCCGGTATCGGGTGCAAAGAGGCTAAAGCTCAGGGTTTCAACACCGCTGGGATCAAACGCGCTGCCCGAAATGGTGCAATCCGTGCTCGCGCTCGGCAAACCCGGCGCACATGTCCAGTCATTGGGCATAGGCTGCTGCATATCCACGATGAGCCCATTGCTCCCGATGATGGCGGTCGCATCCTCGGTAAAGGTAAAGCTGCCCGCGAACGGTGCCGGTTCGGCCGTAACGGTGATCTTGCAGTCCCAGCCAAGCCCCGTCTCGCCCTCATATTTGGCTTCATATGCATCGCCACAGCTCTTCTTGAGGCTCACCTCCTCAAGCGGCTTCAGATCGGGAATATCTCTGGGCTTGATCGTGCGCCCCGTGCACATCGGCACAGTCGGGAAGCTGCCTGCCGCCGTAACGGCCTCGCCTTCTATGCAATTCTTCCAGGTGATCTCTTCATCGGTCGCGATATAGGGCGTGAAAAGATCGTATTGCACGTGATGCGGCGAGGCAAAGCTGCTGCCCTGATACGTACAGGTAAGCGTATCGGTCTGTAGCCCCTGACAATTGTTGGGGTCGGAAACGGCGATAAAGGATGCCGTGCCCATGGAAATCTGCGACCCGTCATCGACAAAGGTAAAGCTGCCTGCAAAGGGCGACGGTGTCACCACGATCTCCGCTTCACACTGCCACAAATACCCCCATACCCCGTTCTGATTGCTCAGATGCGGCTGATCGCAGGTCTTCTTGGCCTCAGCTTTGACCTTGGTCTCCAACGCCGGGGCAGGCACATCAACATAGACACAGCCATCCGGCATTTGCGGCCATCCACCCTGCCCGCTTCCGCCTTGGATCGGGCTTCTCATCGCACTGCGCTGACCGCTCAACTGCGCAAGAAAGCTGCCTTCGTGAAGATCGGTAAAACGGCAATTGGCAACCTGCGTAGGTGCCTGATCCACATCGAACTGGAACGAAATGTTGAGCGACGAAACCCCGCCCGCCGCCATCATATCCTCGGCGGACAATTCACAAATCCCAACAGAGCTGGGCGCGTTGAGCTGATGATCGACACAGTCCCAGTTCTCGCTCGAAGTGACATTCATGAAGGTCGGCGTAACGGTCGCAACCGAGGGCGGCTGCGCCACGAAAGCATCCATAACAGACACGAACGTGCCCCCCACCAGCCCGCTGGCCGTCACGTCGATACGACAGTTCATCGTGTAAGGTGCGGTTGCCCCTTCGGGGATCGGCTCACATGTCTTGGTTACTTCCGAACGCGGCACCCACTGCGCCGTGGTGCAGCTTTGCCCAAGCGGCTGCGTGGCGCCTGTCCCGTCATCGACCTCGCCCGTGACACAATTCTCCAGCGGATACACCTCCGCCACGTCCGTTGCCTCGACATAGACATCAAACTCAAAGATTTCGGTCCCTGACGCATCGAAATTCGCCCCGTTGATAAGGCAATCGCCCTGGAAACAAGTGCCGTTCCCACTCGCGGATTGACCAAGCAATATCTGCCCGGTCACCAAGGGAGTGTTTGTAAACACATCGTGCAAAATGATGTCGCCCGCAAACGGTGCCGAGGCCACATTGACCGCCACCTGACATTCCCAACGCTGCCCCAACACGCCAGCATGCGTATGCGGCACGGGCGGCTGACAGGTCTTGGTCAGGGTCACATCCTGCGGGGTAAGCGCAGAAACAGGCGGCGTCGGAACATCATGGATCGTGACATTCGGCGGGTTCGGTGTGCCCGCAGGGATACTCGGGCAGTTGGCGTTATCGACATACTGCACATAGGCGTCGTCAATCGCCGCCGTCGATGGGAGGACCTGCATATAGCGGTAGACTTCTCCGCCCGTAACCGGCGCAAACCCGTAAAAGTCGCTCCAGGCAAACGGCGTCACCGCCAGCCCGGACTGCGCCACGGCCACAGGTCCGTTAAAGAATGCTGATGGCGGGACGATTTGCGGCTGATTGGCCGCGACCGCCGCAGTCCATGCAGGTTCATTAATCTGCCCCATCCGCAACAACCATGGGGCCGGGTTGGAAACATAGGAATGGAGCGACACGCCGAAAATCGCACAGCCCGTCTCCGGGGCGCGGAAATGCTGGAACAACAACGGTCCACCGCCGCCGCCAACCCGCACGAAATGCGCATCCTGCGCCGCGCCGCCATGCGTCACGTCTGACTCCGGGATCGGATATTGCCCGGCATTGAGGATCGGCGCATTTACCGGCGCCGGGATCATGGTCATCTCAGTGACCGGCTGACCACCGGGACCATCCACTTTGGTCAGGAACACTTCTCGATACTGAGACGGTGTCGACGGCACCGGGTCCTCCCCATAGCGCATCCACCCCGTGATCGTCACACCGGCATTATCGCCGTAATTGGGGACGCTATCGGCTTCAAAGTCGCCATTCACCAGCAAGTTTTGCGCCGTTGCCTCTATCGGTGTCGCCAATGTTACGGCACTCAGAACAACGCAACCAACCCATTTTCCCAAGCGGTGAAAAACCATACAAACAAACTCCCAGTCAATCGGTCCCCCAACGCAGACGCCAAGCCCTGCACGGTCCGAATGTCACTTCCCCATGTGAAAACGCTCACTTTTCGTTCGCCCTCCGCTTTCGTGGGGGCGAAATTTATTGCTATCGGCGCGCACCGGCAAAACGAACTACCATATGGGTATGGCGGTAGATTTCACGCGTAAAAATGTCCTGTTTTCATGGGGTAAGATTCCCATGGGGTAAGGAAATCCGCACTGGAACGATCCCAAAATGGGTGCCATGTTCCATGGCAAGCAGCGGCAAAACGCAATGTCCGCACAAAACGCGCGCCAAGACCCACAGGGAGAGACCAATGGCCCATGATCTCACCAAACTTCAGGCTTTACTGGACCATGCCACCGACGACGCAACCTATTGGGACGCGGTATGCGAAGAAGTAACGACACTGTTCGGAGCCACAGGGGCACTCTTGCCGCCCGCCAATCCACAGGTCCGTGGGCTTTGGATGGGGGGATCGGCGCGGATGAAAGAAGCCCTGATCGAATATCTTCCCCTCGCCCGCACCCTTAGCGATCCGCGCGAAGGCGTTCTAACAATCATGTTCGAGCGCGGCTGGGCCAGCGACGACGAAGTCTTTCCCGACCGCGCGGCCAAGGCACAAATCCCTTTCTATCGCGACTTCCTGCGCAAATGGGATTTCGGCAATGTCCTCACCATCCGCCTTCTGACCCCAAACGGATACTGGCCCCTCACCGTCCATTTCGCCAATGATCACCCACCGGTGACAAAAGACGACATCGCATTGGTCGAAGCCATTCAGCCCCTGTTTGAGCAAGCCGCAAAAACCGCCGCTGAAAAATCGCATCAACGCATCTACGACTTCTCACAGTTCTTCAAAGGCACGGATTCAGAGGTCTTTATTTTCGATGCCGACGGCAAACAGTGTTTCAATATTGATCAGGGCGGCCGCATCAGAACCCAAGACCAACTGGCGAGTCTGATGCCCAAGGAAATCAGCGAAGAATTCCGCATGGAACTCATGGACGTGCTGACCTCTGACCCGAATAAATCGCTGAGCAAATCCTATCAATTCATGCAGGACGATCTGGGGATCAACGTCTTGGTCATTCAAATCCCCCCAAGCTTGCGCCACTTTTTCATGCCGTTCAAATCATGCGCCATTCGGACCGTGTGTGACGAAACAAATCTGGTCAAACACAACCGCCTGCGCGAAGACTACGGGCTCACCGAAAGCGAAATCTCAACGGTGAACCTCCTTGCGTCGGGCAAAACGCCCGCCATGATCGCAGACATCATGAGCCTCAAACCCGCCTCCGTGCGCCAGAGGCTGAAGCTCATTTATGAAAAGGCCGAAGTCGGCGGACAGGTGGAGCTTGTCGCCCTTTACGCCCGGATTTAACCGCGCTGACACCCACAGGCCCTAGATCAACTGCCCATGCACCTCGCGGGCGATCTGGTCCATGGTCTCGCGCGGGCGCGCGCCCACCAGTGAGTATCGCCACGGCCCGTCCTGCCAAAACACGGTCAGATACCCGTCTTCTTCCTTATATCGGAAGGATTGCTTGTCCTGCCCGCCGCCATGCGTCGCGATCAGACTAAGCCGGTCGCCCTGCGCGTTTTCATACATGAAAAGCGCCGAGGCCTGCGCGCCGCTCGGCAATAGCCGCCCCCCCATAAGCCGATAACCCGACTCGCCCAGTTGCGGCGCAATGATCGCCGCGCCAAGCCGGTTCGACAGCCATGCCTGCAAGTGATCCTTCTGCGACGCCGCGACCTCAACCGGATGCAAAACCTCACTCACATAGAGCGCATGGGCGTTTTTGGCCGCTTGCGCGAATTGTGCCATATCACTTGGCACATTACCGCCCCCTGAATGCAACGCATATCCCGCACCAAGCCCCAGAACAAAGATCGCCGCCGAGGCCGCCACCCGCAAAGACGGAGCCGCCGTGCGATCTGCCCGCTCGCGCAACTGGCGCAGATGCGCCACAGACGGCTCGGGGATCGCGCTCCGGATCAGGTCGGATTGCCGCTGCATCTGGGCGATCCGTTCGGCGTCCTTCGGGTGCGCCTCAAGATGCTGCTCCAGACTTACCTGCTCTTGTGCGGACAACTGTCCGTCAATCGCGCGCTGGATCATCTCTTCGCTGAGGGTGCTGCGCGTCATGTCACGCTCCTGATCTTGGTTACGGCAGTGGCATCCACATCCGCCTTGAGTTTAGCCCGCGCCCGCGAAATACGCGACATCAACGTGCCTTTCGGAATGCCAAGCGCCGCCGCCGCCTCTTCATAGCTAAGCCCGGCCACGACAACCGCCAAAAGCGCCTCGCGCTGATCGCGCGGCACGGTCTCAAGCGCCCGCCAAACGGCCCGAACCTCAAGCCGCTCTTCTGCGCTACAGCCCGGCGCGGCAAGCGTGCCAACCTGATCGAGATCGACCGTCACATAGCGCGCATCCTTGCGCCAGCGGTCGCGAAAAATATTAAGCAACATCTTCGCCAACCACGGTTTCAACGGTCGCCCCGGCATCCAAAGCAGCCGCTTGCGCAAGGCCCGCTCCACGCAGTCCTGCACAAGATCGTCCGCCGCATCCCGGTCCCGCGTCAAAGACCAGGCATAGCGCCATAAATCCGGCAGGCAGGCCTCAAGCTGTATATCAAAGGATTGGATCATGATGAAATGGCGGGGATGGCCGAAATGCCCACCCCCGTTTCCTTTGGCTTAGGGCCGCGCGGTGTGCCAGACACCTTTGACACCGTCGCCGGTCATGTCGCCCGGTTTCTTGTCCTTGAACCAAAGATAAAGCGGCTGCCCCTTGTAGGCAACCTGCTGCTGCCCGTCCTTGCGCTCCACAAGGCTATAGCCCGCCGGCAGGTCCATGCCCGCTTCGCCATAAAGCGGCGGCCATTTGACGGCGCAATCGTCATAGCAGTTCGACACGCCCTTGGCGTCCTTGTCGAACGTGTAAAGGGTCATCTTGTTGGTATCCATGAGATAGGACTGATAATTGTCCTTCCCGGTCAGAACCGGTGCGCCGGTGTGACCATCGGCATTGGCACAAGCAGCAGTAAACGCCAGCATCGCGCCGGTCAGTGCGAGGGATTTGAACGACATCGTGTTTCTCCAGTTTTCAAAACCTGCCAAATCAGCAGACACAGGAGATACGACCCCGCGCCCCAAAAATTCCCGCAGCTCTGAAAAAAGTTTAGGGGCGCCTGAAAAAGTGTTGAAAGCGGGCATGGGCGGAACTGCCGTTCAGCGATATCTGACCTTCACGTCACGATTGGCGAATTGGTAAGAT
>JAAEZB010000080.1 GCA_018223085.1 Paracoccaceae bacterium | reverse complement strand
CTCATGGGCCCACCCGAATTCGAAGGCTTCGAAACCTTGCTTCAGGAAGGCTAAGACCAAACAAAAAAGCAATGTCTTCAAATCGTGTTGGTATTTTGCATGGTCGCCGAGAAGCGAGGCAGACGACCGCTTTCCGTTTCGTTCGGCTTAAAGCCGGCTGGGTAAAATGCATCAAGGTGACTCAATTTCTCTGTGGTGTTCACCACACAAGAATTGATGTTGAGAACCAGTCGTCGATTGAAGAAAAAGTTTTGCCGCATAAAAAACCCCTCAGTCGGCCGCGTTTTCGTTTTTCGAGCGTCACGAGCCAGCATAGACAATGCGAAGGAGCCTTTCTCCGAGCTGATCATCTTTGACCTTTGCCCAAAGGCCGATCAGCATCTCTTCGTCAGTGAGTTTGTTCGAAAACACGCTGGATTTCCGGATCTTGCCATCTGGTAATAGCTCATCGAGCTCCGTTCGCTCCGGCGTCAAATCGGAAAACCTCAGATATAGGTATACAAAAGCCAGTAGCTGGCGTTTTTTGAGGGAAATCAGGTATTTTTCAATGTCGAGCGATGCAGATTGAACAGCATCAAAACTTTTATTTCGCTTGGCACGCTCCAGGTCGACAAATAGGGAGAACAGCTTTTGATCAGTCAGTGTCAGCAGACCATCATTGGTATTTTTGACCCCATGGGTGATGAGTTTTTCTTTGACGAATTGATAAATTGAAGTCTTTGCCATGAGCATTCTACTAACATCTTTGCATCGACTACAAAACAGGTGCCTTGGGCAAGCCGTAAGGGTTCTTAATCGAAGGCGCTCATGTTCACCTCAGCAGGCCATCGAGTGCCCGTTCAGGGTCCATGCCGATCCTCACAAAATACCAGTCCACGTAGCCATCCAGATACTTCTTCGCAGGCCCCTTGAACGGGCGTAGGAAGTCTTTCATCCGCGAATGTAGTGCATTGACATTCTGGATGTGAAAGCTCTGCCCGATCTTGCGGGTGCCCGGTTTGGAACCCAGCACAAAGTGGGAGATCCCGGAAGCCTGAGCGAATCTGGCATAGGCCGGCAAACCGTCTGAGCACAGGGCAGCATCCCGACGAATGATCGGAGACAGACACTGGTAGATCGTCCGGTCCCGGCGATCAGGAAGCCGTTCCGCAAAGCGGTTCCCGGACCGGTCCGTGGCTGTGAGCACTGGCAGCCTCCACTTACTGAGACCGCGTTTCATCAACGCTCCGGTCAGCTTGTATTCATACCAACGCAGGCGCGGCGGCTGGGGGTATTGAACAGGGTCTCGCTGATGGCGCACCCATTCCCGGCTACCTTTACGGCTTTCACGGACAAAGGCCTCGTCTACTTCAACAATTCCACTGAGAGGCTCAATACTCTGAGACAAAGAACGGAGGATGATCTGCCGCCAACGCCAGACAGTGTCCTTGCTGATGCTTAACTCTTTGGCCAGTTGGCGCACGGAACCCGGGGTTGGTGAGGCAAACATGTCCTGAACAACACGGTAGAATAGATCGAGCCTTTGAATCCGGGCGATCGAACTGTCTGTTCTTCCGTTGTAAGTCTTGCGGCATTGGGAACAACGATACCGCTGTGTCCTGGTTCGTGTGCGCCCCCATTTCTGTTTGTCTGTGGCACTGCAATGGGGGCAACTGGCTTCTCTTGCCTTTTGGTCGATGACCCCAAGGGCGGCATTCTGCGCAGTCATGTCCTGCACTGACCGTATTAAAGCCTTCGCCTGATCGGGCGTGAGGCCATGCAGTCGTTTCAGCAGGTTTTCGAAGGATTTCTGTTTCATATGGCCTCTACATGCAAATTGCAGAGGTCATATTGGCCTTTTTCTCGAAATCTGAATCCAACCAACACGCTATGAAGACATCTCGAACAAAAAAGGCGCCCAACCGGGCGCCTTTCCTCTACTCTGCCAAGGGATCAGTCCGCCGACCGCCCCTCGGTATCGCTCATATCAAACCCAAGGTATCGCGCCACGGTCTGCACGTCCTTATCGCCACGGCCACACATATTCATCACCAGAACATGATCCTTCGGCAAGGTCGGTGCGAGCTTCATCACATGCGCCAGCGCATGGCACGGCTCAAGCGCCGGGATGATCCCCTCATGGGAACAGGAGAACTGGAACGCCTCAAGCGCCTCTTTATCGGTGATCGAGACATAGGTCGCCCGACCCGTATCGTTAAGCCAGCTATGCTCTGGCCCGATCCCCGGATAGTCGAGGCCTGCCGAAATCGAATAGCCCTCAAGGATCTGCCCGTCGTCGTCCTGCAAAAGATAGGTCCGGTTGCCATGCAGCACGCCGGGACGCCCGCCAGTCAGCGACGCGCAATGCTCCATCTTCTCGTCGACGCCCTTACCCCCGGCTTCGACGCCGATAATATTGACGCTTTTGTCGTCGAGGAACGGATAGAAAAGCCCCATCGCATTCGATCCACCGCCAATCGCGGCAATGACCGTATCGGGAAGCGCGCCCTCGCCTTCAAATTCGGGAAGCTGCTCTTTGACTTCTTTACCGATGATCGACTGAAAATCGCGCACCATGGCCGGATAAGGGTGCGGCCCCGCCACCGTGCCGATGCAATAGAACGTGTCGCGCACATTGGTCACCCAATCGCGCAGCGCATCGTTCATCGCGTCCTTGAGCGTGCCGCGCCCCGACGTGACCGGGATTACCTCGGCCCCCAGAAGGCGCATACGGAACACGTTCGGCGCCTGACGCTGCACATCATGCGCGCCCATATAGACCACACATTTGAGGCCGAACTTGGCGCAAACCGTCGCCGTCGCAACCCCATGCTGGCCCGCACCGGTCTCGGCGATGATGCGGTCTTTGCCCATGCGACGGGCAAGAATGATCTGGCCCAGCACGTTGTTGATCTTATGCGCGCCGGTGTGGTTCAGCTCGTCCCGCTTGAGATAAATCTTCGCCCCACCAAGCGCCTCGGTCATGCGCTCGGCAAAATAGAGCGGGCTGGGTCGGCCGACATAATGCTTCCAAAGGTCATTCATCTCGGCCCAGAAGGTCGGGTCGGTCTTGGCCTTTTCATATTCCGCCTCAAGATCGAGGATCAGCGGCATTAGCGTTTCGGACACAAACCGCCCGCCGTAATTGCCAAACCGCCCCTTTTCGTCGGGTCCGGTCATGAAGGAATTGAAAAGATCGTTGGCCATTGGGTCGCCCTTCTCCTGCGCGTCCACATTACCTAGAACGCACATCCATACAGGGCAAGCTGAAACCGGGCCGCTGAGACGATGCCGCGCGCCCCTGTCACGGCCTTGAGCCCCTAACGAAGCTTCGGCACCGCTGCGTCCTGCCCCACGCCCCGCGCCGCCGCGACAAAATCCCGGATTAGCCCGGAATCCTTGACCCCCGGCGCGCTTTCCACGCCCGATGATACATCGACCTGCCGCGCCCCTGTCATCCGCACCGCCTCGGCCACGTTTTCGGGCGTCAGCCCCCCGGCAAGCATCCACGGACAGGGCCAGTATTTCCGGTTCACCAAACGCCAGTCAAACGCCAGCCCATTGCCCCCCGGCAGCACCGCGCCTTTCGGCGGTTTCGCATCAACCAAAAGCTGATCCGCCACCGCGCCATAGGTCTGAAGCGCCGCAAGGTCCGCCTCCTCGGCAATCCCCACCGCCTTCATCACCGGCAAACCATAGCGCGCCCGAATTTCGGCGACGCGCTCGGGGCTTTCCTTGCCATGAAGCTGCAACATATCAAGCGGCACGGTCTCGACCATCTGGTCGAGGAACCCATCCTCGGCGTTCACCACAAGCGCCACCTTGGCCAATCCCACAGGAGCCGCCAAAGCCAGATCCCGCGCCTGCGCGAGTCCCACATATCTTGGTGATTTCTCGAAAAAGACCAGTCCGATATAGGCCGCCCCCGCTTCGGCGGCGACTTCCACATGCTCAGGCTCTTTCAGCCCGCAAATCTTAACCCGGATATCCATGCTGGTTCTCTACCCGCAAGACGCACGCGGTGCAAACCGACCCTAGCTCGCCTCGTCGAGAATCGCGAGAACCTCGTCCTGCGGCTTGCCTTCGTTACCTTTGATGCGGCGTATTTCGCGCTTTGTCTGCGTCAACTCGCGCTGCACCTGACTGCCTGCGGCGCGATGCTTATGCTCGCGCAGCCATTCCCAGATGAATCCGATCAGGACCCCACCCGCGATACTGGCAAAGATCACCACATAGAGCGGCAGTGACATCGACCATCCGAAACCCGTCAAATCCGCCAGCGCCGACGGCAGCAGGTTCAGCGTGACAAACCCGCGATTGGCCATCGCCACAGCAATAAGAACAACCGCCAAGGCGGCGAGAAAAGCATAACGAATATACCGCATGGGTTACTTCCCGTTGAGACGATCACGCAGGAGCTTGCCGGTCTTGAAGAAAGGCACGTGCTTTTCCTCGACCTGAACCGTTTCGCCCGTACGCGGGTTACGCCCGACGCGTGCGTCGCGCTTCTTGACCGAAAACGCGCCGAAGCCACGCAGTTCAACCCGGTCACCGCGCGCCATCGCGTCGATGATCTCTTCGAAGATCGTATTCACGATCCGCTCCACGTCTCGTTGATAGAGATGCGGATTGTCGTCGGCGATTTTCTGAATGAGTTCCGAGCGAATCATCGGTTTAAATTCTCCCTATACGTGCAAGTCTTTATGCGCGTGCATCTCGCTGACTATAGGAACAATCCTTCAAAACGGAAATAGATACGCAGCCCCGAGCCGCAAAATTCGCTGTAAATCGCTCAAAAGACCCATCTAAACCACCTGTTTTGCCTCTCTGCCTGTCGGCATCTGGCGAAAAACCCTCCGCCGCAGCGCAGAGAAGCCATTGATTCGGAATGAGAAATGCGTCCCATTCTTGCCACAATCCTTAATCGCGAAGTGCAGGAAGCCCCACGCCCGTGCTCTCGAACCCGCCATCTGCGGCCAAAACCTGCCCTGTGACATAGCTCGCCTTGTCAGAACATAGGAAAGCAATCGCTTCGCCAATCTCCCCCTCACTGCCGTAGCGGTTGAGCGGGATCGCATCATGATAGGCGTCGATGATGTCCTGACTATGCACCGCCATGGCAAGCTTGGTACGCACCGGCCCCGGACAGACGCAATTGGCCCGGATCCCATATTCGCCAAGCTCCGCCGCCTGCTGTTTCGTAAGCTGGATCACCGCCGCCTTGGACGTGCCATATGCAACCCGCAGCGTCGAAGCCCGCAACCCCGAGATCGACGCGATATTCACCAGACACCCTTTGCTCGCCTTCAAAAGCGGGATTGCCGCCTGACTCATCAGGAACACCCCATCGAGATTGGTCGCCATCACCGTGCGCCAACGGGCGAAATCCGTCTCTTCAATCGGGCCAAAATCGGCCACCCCGGCATTGTTGACCAACGCATCCAGCCGCCCACAGACCGAGGTCACATCGGCCACCGCCTGATCGACCTGCGCAGGATCCGACACATCATAAGGCAGATAAACCGCGTCCTCGATTTCGTCGATCGCTGCACGTAGCGCCTCTGTATCGCGATCCAGCATGGCAATGCGCCAACCCTCGGCCGCCATGAGCTTGGCCGTCGCAAGGCCGATGCCCCGCGCGGCACCCGTAATCAAGACTGTTTTCCGGCTCATATCCCTCTCCCTGTCCTTGCTCGCGGCCAAACGACTTCGAAAAAGCCTTGGCTCCGCCCTTCCGGCCGAGTGGACATGAAAAAACGGCCCCGTGCAATACGGGGCCGTTCCAATCTTTCCTGCCGTTTCCGGCGGTTGGCTTACTCGTCGCCCTTGAGCGCTGCGCCAAGGATATCGCCGAGCGATGCGCCGGAGTCGGACGAACCGTACTGTTCCACGGCTTCTTTCTCTTCGGCGATCTCGCGTGCCTTGATCGACAGGCCAAGACGACGGGTCTTGCTGTCCACGTTGGTCACGCGCACATCGACCTTGTTGCCGACCGAGAAACGCTCGGGGCGCTGGTCTGCACGGTCACGCGACAGGTCCGAACGACGGATGAAGGATTTCATGCCTTCATACTCGACTTCGATGCCGCCATCTTCGATCGCGGTGACTTCAACGGTGATGATCGAGCCACGCTTCACGCCGCCAACGGCTTCTGCGAACTTGTCACCGCCAAGCGCCTTGATCGAGAGCGAGATACGCTCTTTCTCGACGTCGACTTCCGAAACCACAGCCTGGACGACATCGCCCTTCTTGTAGCTCTGGATGGCGTCTTCACCACGCTCGTCCCACGAGATGTCGGAGAGGTGAACCATGCCGTCGATTTCGCCGTCGAGGCCGATGAACAGGCCGAATTCGGTGATGTTCTTGACTTCGCCTTCGACCTCGGTGCCTTCCGGGTGGGTCTCTGCAAAGACTTCCCACGGGTTGCGCATGGTCTGCTTGAGGCCAAGCGACACACGGCGTTTCGCGGCGTCGATCTCAAGAACCATGACCTCAACCTCTTGCGAGGTGGACACGATTTTGCCCGGGTGCACGTTCTTCTTGGTCCAGGACATTTCCGAAACGTGAACGAGGCCTTCAACACCCGGCTCAAGCTCAACAAATGCACCGTAGTCGGTGATGTTGGTGACACGGCCGGTGTGAACCGACTCAAGCGGGTATTTGCCAGCCACGAGATCCCACGGATCTTCCTGAAGCTGCTTCATGCCGAGCGAGATACGGTGGGTCTCTTTGTTGATCTTGATGACCTGAACCTTGACGGTTTCGCCGATCGACAGGATCTCGGACGGGTGGTTCACACGGCGCCATGCCATGTCGGTGACGTGCAGCAGGCCGTCGACACCGCCGAGGTCCACGAAGGCACCATATTCGGTGATGTTCTTGACGACACCGTCCACAGCCTGACCCTCGGTGAGGTTCGCGATGACCTCTGCGCGCTGTTCGGCGCGCGATTCTTCGAGGATGGCGCGGCGCGACACAACGATGTTGCCACGACGACGGTCCATCTTGAGAATCTGGAACGGCTGCTTGAGACCCATGAGCGGGCCTGCGTCACGCACGGGGCGCACGTCAACTTGCGAGCCGGGCAGGAAGGCCACGGCGCCGCCGAGATCGACAGTGAAGCCGCCTTTGACGCGGCCAAAGATCGCGCCTTCGACGCGGGCATCGTCTGCGTATGCTTTTTCAAGACGGTCCCATGCCTCTTCGCGGCGGGCCATCTCGCGGGAAATCACGGCTTCACCGCGGGCGTTTTCAGCCGCGCGGAGGAATACTTCTACTTCGTCGCCAACAGCGATTTCAGGAGCTTCACCGGGATTTGCGAATTCTTTAAGATCAACGCGGCCTTCCATCTTGTAGCCTACGTCGATGATGGCTTGGCCCGCTTCAACTGCGATGACCTTACCTTTAACGACAGTCCCCTCATTCGGGGTGTCCATTTCGAAGCTTTCATTAAGGAGGGCTTCGAATTCCTCCATGGTTGCGTTAGCCATGTGGCGTCTTTTCCTTTACAAAGTGCTTTTGCTGGCCGTGCGGTTGTCTCCGCCGGTCTTGGATTTCGTTGGTCAGACGCCGCACCTTTCACATAAAACAAAGAGGGCCGGTAGTGTCCGACCCTGCTCGTCTCTTTGTTCTATGGCGCTGCACGCCTTGTCGACAGGCCGTGTCATAGGCATATTACCCCTGTAAGGCAAGGGCTCTTTGCCCATATGAGGCACCGCAGATGCCGGGCTCAGGAAAATTTTCGCCGTCTGACTATGCCGTCATGACCCTGATGGCTCTTTCTCTCTGCGATCTGGCTATTCCCTATGCTCTTGGCCCCTTTTATCCCGGCTTTAGCCACCTCCACGACACCCTGAGCACCCTGACCGCCAAGACAAGCCCGGTGCAAAGCCTCGCCTCCGCATGGTTGATTCTCTATGGCATCCTTTGGGCCATCGCCCTTCTTCCCCTGCGCCCGGCCCGTTTCGCGCCAATTCGGGGCTGGATGGTCTGGGGTGCACTGCTTGTCTGGGCCTTGGGCGGCGGGGTGCTGGCGGGCCTGTTTCCCGAAGATCTGCCCGGCCATGCCGAAACCCTTTCGGGTAAACTGCATGGCATCTCCGCCGGCCTTGGGAGCCTCGCCCTGCTCTTCGCCATCACCGGTCTGAGCCTGCGGGCCCAACACCGCCGCGCCGCCCTGATCGCCCTGACCGCACTCGCATGGATCGGCTTTGCCCTCTTCCTTGGCTCCAAAGCCCCGCAGAGTTTCGCTGGCCTCTGGCAGAAAACATTGCTCGCCGCGGCCTACGCCGCGCTGTGCCTTGCCCTCATCCGGCCCCGCCGACCCTAGCGTTCCGCGCCAACCCCATCCCGCGCCAAAGTCCCCGCCTCGACCGCCGTCAAGCGGCGTAGCGCCTCTTCCGTGTCGCCTTCCCGGCACGCCTTTTGCCAGATACGCAACGCCGATTTCGGGCTCCACGGCAAAGCCGCCTCCCGCAACCACGCCCGAAGCGGCGGTGGTAACGCGTCAAATTCTCGCATGGGATCGCCCGCACGCCGCCGCATATTTCCGGCGCGTAGATTACGCCGCCCCATCAGGCCGCCTCCCGGCCCCATCCCGGAAACGGATCGCGCATCCCGGCCCAACGCTCGGGCACGAAGTCGTCCTCTTCCACAAGACACGCCTCAAGCTGCGCTTCGATCTCGGCCCGGTCGAATCCCGTGCCAATAAACACCAGCTCCTGCCGTCGGTCGCCCCACGGTTCCTGCCAATGGCGCAACCGTTCGACCTCTGCCCCCGGATGGGTCGGCCAAAACCGCTCCGGCACACCCGACCACCATCGCCCAAGCGGACGCACCATCGACACCGCCCCGGCAAGCGAAAACTCCGCCGCCCAATCGGGTCGCGTCGCGATCCAGAAATGCCCCTTGGCCCGGATCACCCCCGGCAGATTGCCATTGAGCAGTGCCTGGATTTTCGCCGGGTGAAATGGCCGCCGCGCCCGATAGACAAAGGATGAAATTCCGTATTCCTCGGTTTCCGGCACGTGGTGCTCAAATCCGTAAAGCTCCTTGGCCCAGAGCGGATGCTCCTGCGCGCGGTCAAAATCAAAAAGCCCGGTCTCAAGAAGTTCCCCCGTCGCCACCTCTCCATGATCGGCAAGGACCACCTTGGCATCGGGGTTGAGCGCCTTGATGATCGTGCGTGCCGCATCGACCTTCACTTGCCCCGCATCGCTCGCCTTGTTGAGGATGATGACATTGGCAAACTCAATCTGATCGGTGAGCAGGTCCACCAGTGTGCGCTCATCCTCCGGCCCAAGGCTCTCGCCGCGATCCCCAAGAAAATCATGGCTGCTGAAATCTTTCAGAAGGTTGATCGCATCGACCACCGTCACCATCGTGTCGAGCCGCGCAATATCCGAAAGGCTCTGCCCCTCTTCGTCGCGGAAATCGAACGTCGCCGCGACAGGAAGCGGCTCGGCAATCCCGGTGCTCTCGATCAGGAGCGCATCAAACCGTCCCGCTTCGGCCAACCGCCGCACCTCGACAAGAAGGTCATCGCGCAACGTGCAGCAGATACAACCATTGGTCATCTCGACGAGCTTCTCATCCAGATGCGACAGCGCCCCATCCTCGCGCACGAGATCGGCGTCGATATTGACCTCGCTCATGTCATTGACGATCACCGCGACCTTGCGCCCCTCCCGGTTCTGCAACACGTGGTTAAGAAGCGTGGTCTTCCCTGCGCCAAGGAAGCCCGACAAGACCGTGACCGGAAGTCGTGAATCATGCATGTTTTGTCTCCACAAGCATTGGTATGTTATATCATAACAAACACAATCTCGCAGGAGACACAACTGCTCCAGGCGGAAAATCCGCACCACCGCGATGCGTACGCGATACAGACGCGATACAGACCTGCGTTTTCGGCCCTAGCAGTACCGCTCCGGCCCGACCCACTGGTCCGCCGAATAGCGGTCCCCATACGCCCAGCCGACCGGCAAAACCGCTTCAATCGCGGCCATTTCATCGCCGCTCAACACGCGCTCCGCCCCTTTGACCAACTCGGCAAAATGCGCCACGGACCGCGTTCCGGGGATCGAGATGACATGCTCCCCCTTGGCCAAGGTCCAGGCAATCGCCAGCCCCGCCGCGGGCACACCCACCTCTGCCGCAAGGGCCCTAAACCCTTCTGTTGCCTTGATATTCGCGCTGTAATTCGGCTCCTGAAAGCGCGGATTGACCTTCAGGAATGGCAGGTCCTCCACCCGTTCGAGCGGGATCGGATCATCCGTCAGGAACGACCGCCCCACCGGCGAAAAGGCCACAAACGCCGTGCCAAGCTCTTCACAAGCCTGCAAAAGCCCAAGCTCCGGCGCCCGCGTCGAAAGGGAATATTCCGACTGAACCGCATCCACATGGCATTCCGTAGCGGCCTTGCGCAGAGACGAAGGCGCGATCTCGGAAAATCCGATCCCTCCGATTTTCCCCTTTTCTTTCAATCGACTAAGGTTCCCCGCGACCTCTTCAATCGGCACATTCGGATCGCGCCGATGGATATAGAACAGGTCCACCTGCTCAATCCCCATACGGGCGAGACTCTGGTCAAGCTCCGCTTCAAGATGCTCAAGGTCATTGCGGAAACACCGGTTCCCATCATCGTCCTTGGTGATGCTCGCCTTGGTCGCGATATGAAACCGCTCCCGTGTCCCAGCGCCCCGCACCTTGAGGAATTGCCCAATCGCCTCTTCCGACCGCCCCATGCCGTAGATATTGGCTGTATCCACATGCGTCACCCCGGCCTCAATCGCCGCATCAAGGATGGCATGGGAATTGGCCTCGCTGGTCGGCCCGTAAAAATCCGAGAACGACATCGCCCCGATCCCCAACGCCGAAACCTCCGGCCCCTTGGCCCCAAACCTGCGCATCTTCATCATGCATCCCTCCGCGCTTCAATCGCCGCAATCGCCTCGGCCACCGCCTCTTCGATGTTCATCGCACTGGTATCAATCACAACCGCATCTTCCGCCGGCTTCAAAGGTGCTTCCGCCCGCTCCATATCCCGCGCATCGCGCTCTTTCACATCCGCAAGAACTGCCTCCCGGCTGATCTCATGACCCTTTTCAACAAGCTCCAAATAGCGCCGCTCCGCCCGCACCTCTGCGCTCGCCGTGACGAAAAGCTTGGCCTCGGCAGTGGGACAAATCACCGTCCCAATATCGCGCCCATCAAGAACCGCGCCCCCTGCGCGCCGCGCAAAGGCCTTTTGAAAATCGACCAAAGCCGCACGCACCTCGCCCATCACGGCAACCTTGCTCGCCGCCTGAGCCACCTCCGGAGTACGCAGCCCGTCAACCTCAAGATCTTCTGCCAAAAGGGTTTTCGCCGCCTCGACCGGCTCTACCCCGGCAAGCATTTTCGCGCCCACTGCCCGGTAAAGAAGCCCGGTATCCAAATGCGCAAAGCCGAAATGCGCCGCGACGGCCTTGGACACGGTCCCCTTGCCCGCTGCAGCCGGTCCGTCAATCGCGATGGTAAAGGCCATTACACACCCTCTTGGCTAAACTTGGCACCAAGCTGCCCCATCAGGCTTTCAAAAATCGGGAACGACGTCGCAATCGGCGATCCGTCATCGACACTGACCGGTTTCTGCGCCGCCATCCCCATAACCATAAAGGACATGGCAATCCGGT
>JAAEZB010000079.1:7512-11690 GCA_018223085.1 Paracoccaceae bacterium | reverse complement strand
CTTGGCGATGCAACGGTCGACGGCACCCATTTCTGGGCCGCCCCCTTCGAGGTCGGGGATGAATTCGGTGGCCACGGCCCCGCACCAACGATCCCTCCCGGCCTGCCGCCCACAAAACTCGCAAGCCACAACGCCAACACCACAATCGCCATCGTCGCCACCGACGCCGCGCTGGATCAGAGCCAATGCACCCGCCTCGCCACCGCCGCCCATGACGGCATGGCTCGCGCGCTTGTGCCCTCGCATACCCCCATGGATGGCGATCTTGTCTTCGGCGTCTCAACCTCTGCCAAACCGCTCAAAGACCCGGTCGCCGATACGCTCTGGCTCGGCCACGCCGCCGCAACATGCCTCGCCCGCGCCATCGCCCGCGCGGTCTACCATGCGACCCCCGCGCCAAACGATCCGGTGCCACCCTATCGCTGACACCCCTGCTTCTTCTCTGTAAAAATACCTCCGGGGTGAATGCCCGCCTCGGCGGGCAGAGGGGCAGCGCCCCTTACCCCTAAACCGGCAATGCCGTCGTCTTGAACACCGTGCGCAACGCAAAGGACGACTGCATCCGCACGACCCCCGGCAGACGCGAAAGATACTGCCGGTGAATCCGTGCGAAATCATCCGTGTTCTCGGCCACCACCTTCAAAAGGTAATCCGCCGACCCCGCCATGAGATGACACTCCAACACATCCGGAATCCGCGACACGGCTTTCTCAAACGCCCCAAGCACATCTTCCGCCTGCCCCGAAAGCGAGATCTCGACAAACACGGTCGTCGGCACCGCCATCTTGCGCGCATCCAATAGCGCCACGTATTCGCGGATATACCCATCCTGCTCAAGCCGATGCACCCGCCGGTGACAGGCCGATTGCGACAGGTTTACAGCCTCCGAAAGCTCCGCATTAGAAATCCGCCCCTGCCGTTGCAGAACCTTGAGAATCCGACGATCCGTCTGATCTAGAGACATTTTGCGAAACTCCTTTGCGCCTCTCCCATATTTATTCGAAGATTCTTCCATTTGCACAGGCTTATTTTGCCCAAAAATGCAGCACCTTGCAAAGAACCTCCCCCATGGTCGCCGCATCGGGAACAGGGAGAAATGACATGAAAATCGGTTGCCCCACAGAGATCAAACCACAAGAATTCCGCGTCGGCATGACCCCGAACGCGGCCCAGGAGGCCGTAGCCCATGGCCATGAGGTCTATATCCAATCCGGCGCCGGTCTCGGCTCGGGCTTTGCCGACGAGGATTATACCCGCGCCGGTGCCCGGATGCTCGACACCGCCGAAGAGGTCTTTGCCACCGCCGACATGATCGTCAAGGTCAAGGAACCCCAGGCCAATGAACGCAAGATGCTGCGCGAGGGGCAACTCCTCTTTACCTACCTGCACCTTGCTCCTGACCCCGATCAGACCCATGACCTCCTCGCCTCGGGCTGCACCGCGATCGCCTATGAAACGGTGACCGACGCGAGTGGCGGCCTACCGCTCCTTGCGCCAATGTCCGAGGTCGCGGGCCGCCTTGCGCCGCAGGTCGGCGCATGGACCCTGCAAAAGGCCAATGGCGGGCGCGGCGTCCTCATGGGCGGCGTCCCCGGCGTTGGCCCGGCCAAGGTTCTGGTGATTGGCGGCGGCGTTGTCGGCACCCATGCCGCCCGCATCGCTGCGGGCATGGGCGCGGATGTGACCGTGCTCGACCGCTCGCTGCCCCGTATGCGCTATCTCGATGACGTCTTCGGCGGCACCTTCAAAACCGGCTTTTCTTCCGCTGGCTATACCGCCGACCTCCTTCAACAGGCCGACATGGTGATCGGCGCGGTCCTCATCCCCGGCGCCGCCGCACCCAAACTCGTGAGCCGCGAACAACTTGCCACGATGAAACCCGGCGCCGCGCTCGTGGATGTCGCCATCGACCAGGGCGGCTGTTTCGAGACCTCCCGCGCCACAACCCATGCCGACCCGATCTATGACGTCGACGGCATCATGCATTACTGCGTCGCCAACATGCCCGGCGCTGTGGCCCGCACCTCGACCATCGCCCTTGGCAACGCAACCATGCCCTTCCTTCTCGCTCTCGCCGACAAAGGCTGGCGCAAGGCCTGCGAGGACGATCCCCATCTCCTCAACGGGCTCAACGTCCACGCGGGCAAACTGACCTACTACGCCGTCGGCAAAGCCCTTGGCATCGACGTCACATCGCCCTCTGTCGTTCTCAAAAGCTGATCCTCCCGCTCTTGCTGAAACGACAAAAGGCGCCCCATCTCCGGGGCGCCTTTCTTCTTTGCCTGTCGCCGGGCCTTAGCCCTGCTTCTTGATCTCGACAACATGCGGATACGGGATCGACACGCCTTCCTTGTCAAAGGCTTCCTTGATCCCCTTGGTCAGGGCGAATTTCACGTCCCAGTAATCCGCCGCCTCAACCCAAAGACGCGCGGTGATGTCGACCGAGCTATCGCCAAGGTTGGTAACCCGCACCCACGGTTCCGGATCGCCCTTGACCCGCTCATCGGCCCCCGCCTCGCGCAGGATGATCGCCATCGCATGATCGGCGTCATTGCCGTAATCAATCCCAAAGGTGAGGTCGACACGCCGCGTATCATGCGCCGAATAGTTGGTGATGATCGCGCCCCAGGCCTTGCCGTTGGGAATAATGATCTGAACATTATCCGGCGTCACGAGCTCGGTAATGAACAGGTTGAGATCCTTCACCGTCCCCGCCGTGCCGCCAATATCGACATATTGGCCAAGTCGATACGGCCGGAACAGGATCAACATGAACCCCGCCGCCAGATCGCTAAGCGTCCCCTGAAGCGCAAGACCAATGGCAAGCGTCGCCGCGCCCATCATCGCCACAAGCGAGGTCGCTTCGATCCCGAAAAGCCCAAGCACCGCCACAAGCACCATGAGCAGGATCACCCAACGGATGATCGACGCCACAAAATTACCAAGCGTATTGTCGATCTCCGGGCTGGCATTGACCTTACGGCGCACAATACCTGCAACGATCCCCGCCACGCTCCAACCAATGACAATGACAACAAGCGCCTTTGCCGCCGCAATGACCAACGGCCCCATGCCGCTTGCATAGTCCATCATCTGTTCCATAGCTCGTTCCCCGATTTCTCTCTGCCACAAAAAAGGAGCAGCCCCGCCATCAGCAGGACTGCCCCGACATGTCTCTTATCTTACTTCTTGAGCGCGTCGCGAATCTCAAGCAGCACGTCAAGCTCGCTGGGCCCTGCGGGTGCTTCCTCCGCCGGTGCCTCTTCTTCCTGCTTTTGTGCCGCTTCCTTGACCTTGTTCACATAGCGCACAAGCATGAACACCACGAAGGCGATAATCAGGAAGTTGATGACCGCCATGACAAAGGCACCATAGGCAAAAACCGCCGCGCCCGCTTCGCGCGCCGCCTCAAGGCTTGCGCCTTCCGCAACACTGCCCGAAAGCACAACATAGAGGTTGGTGAAATCCACCCCGCCGAGGAAAAGCCCCACGATCGGGTTGATGAGGTCGCCCACCATCGATTTGACGATCGCCGTAAAGGCCGCGCCAACAATGATACCAACGGCCATGTCCATGACATTGCCCTTGGCGATGAAGTCCTTGAATTCCTGAAGCATCGCGTTTCCCTTCCCTTCAGTTGTCGTGTCCTGTGTCATACAGGATACCAAACTCTCCATTGCAGGAATAGAGAGCCCGATTTCATGGGAAAAGCTGCGGCGTGATCCCCCTCAGCCCGGCAAAACACCCGTCAACGCATAGCGCAGGATCTCGACAACCTGCCGCGGCTCTTCCGCCACGGCGAGCGCCGCCGCATGCACTTCCTTGAGCGCGTGCTGATGCTCCGGCTGGCTCAAAACGATGATCGATTTGCCAAGCGCCGCCGCATAACCCGCATCAAAGGCCGCGTTCCACTGTTTGTATTTCTCGCCAAACCGCACGACGACAATATCCGCATCCTCAATCCCCTTACGGGTGCGGATCGCGTTCACCTTGGCACCCTTGTGGTCATGCCAAAACTTGTTCTCTTCCGCCCCAAGGATCGCCACCCCGCAATCATCGCTGGCCGCATGATCCGTCACCGGGCTGTCAAAGCTCACATCAAGCCCCTCTGCCCCCGCGATAATCTGCTCGCGCCAATCGGTATGAATTTCCCCGGAAAGATAAACCTTGAGTGTCAT
>JAAEZB010000079.1:5099-6664 GCA_018223085.1 Paracoccaceae bacterium | reverse complement strand
GTGACCTTCTCAACGATCTTGCCCGCAACGGCCTCAATATCGGCCTCCTTGAGGGTTTTCTCCGTCGGCTGAAGGCGCACGGTCACGGCGATGGATTTCTTGTCCTCGCCAAGCGCGCCGCCGATGAATTCGTCAAACACGCGCACATCTTCAATCAACGCCTTATCCGCCCCGGCCGCCGCATTGACGAGCGTGAGCGCCTCCACCTCCTTGTCCACGACAAAGGCAAAGTCACGTTCGACCGCCTGAAGGTCATTGAGGATAAGCGCCGGACGCGTTGCGTTCTTCTTGCGCGGCATCGGAATTTCTTCCGGCCAGATGGTAAAGGCAACCGCCGGTCCCTTCACGTCCATCTCGGCCAACACCTTCGGGTGCAGCTCGCCAAAGACCCCAAGAACCTTCTTCGGCCCAAGACAGATCTTGCCGTGCCGACCCGGATGCCACCATTCCCGCGCCCCGCGCAGGATCTGCACCTTCGCTGGTGCACCAATCGCCGCAAGGATCGCCTCGGCATCGGCTTTGACGTCGTAAAGATCAACGCCACGGCTCTCGCCATGCACATCCTTGCCCACGGTCCGCCCCACAAGAAGGCCAGAGATCAACAGGTGCTGCTCCCCCGGCTCGCCGCCATGGAACGCCGCGCCACATTCGAAAAGCGCCATATCCATATAGCCGCGCGCCTGATTACGCGCCGCCGCCTGCAACAGCCCCGGAAGAAGCGCCGGGCGCATGTGGCTCATCTCGCTCGAAATCGGATTCTCAAGCATGGTCGCATCGCTGCCACCGCCGAAAAGCTCCGCCGCCGCCTTGTCGATAAAGCTATAGGTGACACATTCGTTATAGCCCAAAGATGCCGCCGTGCGCCGCGCGATCTGTTCGCGCTTCTGCATCGGGGACAGGATCGGGGCCGGAATACCCTCAACCGGACGACGCATCGGCTTGCCTTCAAGCTTGGTCAACGACGCAACCCGCGCAACCTCTTCCACAAGGTCCGCCTCGCCCATCACGTCCGGACGCCAGCTCGGCACATGCGCCATGTCGCCCTCGATCACAAAGCCAAGCGCGGTCAGCGTCGCGCGTTGCGTCTCGGCCGAGATTTCCATCCCGACAAGCGACTGCACCCGATCGGTATCAAGCTTGTAGGCCCGCGCCACATCCGGCACCTCGCCCGCAACAACAACCTCGGACGGCTCACCGCCGCACAGATCCATAATCATCTGCGTCGCAAGGTCGAGCGCTTCCATGTTAAAGCCCGGATCAATGCCGCGCTCATTCCGATACCGCGCATCCGAATTGATCTTGAGCGCACGCCCCGTATAGGCAATCTGCACCCGGTCCCAAATCGCCGCCTCAAGGAACACATTCGTGGTTTCCTCGGTGCAGCCTGTCGGCAGACCACCCATCACGCCGCCGATGCTCTCGATGCCTTCATCGTCCGAGATCACCACCTGACCGGCACCAAAGGTATATTCCTTCTCATCAAGACCCACGAGGGTCTCGCCGCCCACTGTGCGATGCACACGCAGGTTGCCCTTGACCTTATCCGCGTCAAACACGTGCAGCGG
>JAAEZB010000079.1:0-4807 GCA_018223085.1 Paracoccaceae bacterium | reverse complement strand
GGGCGGTTCGGCGTAATCGCGATCTCGATCACCGCATCAACCTTGGCCGGGTCATTCGCAGCAAGCCAGTCAACAAACTTCTCGCCAACCTCGCCCGACGGTAGCTCGATAATCCCGTCATGCTCATCCGAAAGCTCAAGCTCGCGCTCGGACGCCATCATCCCGTGGCTCTCGACACCGCGAATATTGCCAACCGAAAGGGTCACATCGATGCCCGGCACATAATCGCCCGGCTTGGCAAGAACCACGGTGATCCCTTCGCGCGCATTCGGTGCGCCACAGACGATCTGCTTTTCGCCCTCATCCGTCGCCACCTTGCACACGCGCAGACGATCCGCATCCGGGTGCTGCTCGGCATGGGTCACTTTGGCCAACGTAAAGCCCGCCAGCTTCGCCGCCGGATCCTCGACCCCCTCAACCTCAAGCCCAAGGTCGGTCAGGGCATAGAGAATCTCATCAAGGGTCGCCTCGGTCTCAAGGTGATCTTTCAGCCAGGAAAGCGTGAATTTCATCGTATCGGTCCGTCGCTCAAAATTCGGGTCACGAGGGCTTTACCGGATATGGCACACAGGGGAAAGAGCGCGTTGACCAAATCCGCGCCCCCTGCTTCTTCTCTGTGGCAAATACTCCGGGGTGAATTGGGCCAAAGGCCCAAGAGGGGCCGCGCCCCTTATCCCTCGTCGCGAATGAGGCTCTGACACATGCAGTGCACGCCGCCGCCCCCTTGGGTAATCATATCAAGCTCGGGATCGTAAATCGCAAAGCCAAGCGCCCTGAGCTTCTCCTTGAGCGTCTTCGACGCCGCCGGAAGCAAAACACGATCCTCCCCAAGCGCCACCACGTTACACCCAAGCGCAAGCGTCTCCTGAAACGGCACCTCGATGATCTCGATCTTCTTGGCCCGGAGCCACTCCACCACCTTGGGATCGGTGCACTCGATACATACGGCGGCAAGCTTGGGCGCGATCATCACCACCATCAGGTCGATATGCACATAGAACGGGTCGATATCGATGAGCATGACCTCCCATCCTTCGGCCTCCATCCACCCGGCGATCTGTTCGGCACCTTCCTTTGAACTACGCCCCTCCGGCCCTTCCCAACCAATGAGAACCGCGCCCGGCTCAATCACGTTGAAATCACCGCCCTCAAAAGTGCCCGCCGTGACATAATCGTAAATCGGGATGCCAAGGTCATGATACGTCTCGATGGCGCGGAAATTCTCGCCCCGCCGCCAGGGCTGCGCCATATGGGTGATGATCGCGCCGTAGGGCGTCATGACCGAACTGTCGCGCGCATAGACCTGATAGGGCAAATGCGGATCGGGCTTGTGAAAATGCACCTCCACATCCGCCGACCGATAGGCATCGACCATCTCCGCATGCTGCGCCTGTGCCACCTTGGGATCAAACGGCACCCCCCGGCGCAACGATTTCTTCGATACGCTCGACGTCTGAAGCCATCGGTAATTCTCGATCGGCCCAAGCAACACAGACCGCAACGTGCCATAATCGCTATTGGCACCCCAGGAATTGAGACGGGCCGTCCCGCCCCCATCCCGGCGCGCACGCAATGAAAATCCCTGTTCGCTCATATTCTGGCTCCCCTGATCTTTGCTCCACGCTCCGATCCGGGGCCGCCCCTGTCAAGCTTACCCGCGCCGTTCGCGCACATGCGCGATCCAGTTGGCCAATTCGCGGGCACGCACCGGAATGGCCAAGGCCTCAGGGCTGGTGCCAAACGCCGCCGCCGCCTCTTTATCGTGATCTGCGATCTCAAGACGATCCGCCATCCGGTTCGCCTCCTCGAAAATCCCCTTGCCCCGCACCGCGACCGACACTTCCTGAAGGCTCATCTCCGGATGATACTGCGTGCCCCAAAAATCGACACTGCCCTGTTCGTAAACCATCGCCTGCACCGGCGAATGCGCGTTCCCGGCCATGAGAACCGCGCCCTCCGGCACGCTCTGAACCTCGTCGCGATGGATACACGGCACGGCAAACCCCGCCGCGCGCCCCGCCATCATCGGATGCGCCACGCCCTCGGCCGTAACCTGCACATCCCGCGCGGTTCCAAGCTCAAACCCATTGGGCGACGCCCCGACCCGCCCGCCAAGAACCGACGCCGCAAGCTGCATCCCGTTGCACGATCCCCAAACCGGCAACCCCGCTTCAAAAACCCGCTCCATCCCGGCCCGAAGCGGCGCAGCTTGCCGATCATCCGTCGACCACATCACGGCCGACCCCGAGAACACGACCCCATCCACACCTTCAAGGACATCGCCCCGCAAAGACGCCGCATAAGGACACACCACCCGCACCTCCACCTCCGGCGCAAGCGCCTGAAACGTATGCAAAAAACTCACCGCCGCAGATTTCCCAATCGCCAAAAGCTCCGGCGTATTGCTCTCCACAATAAGAATCGTCCCCATCGGCAGGTCTCCTTTCTCAAGAAAACCATGCCGCAAGGCGGTTAAACCCGCCGCGCCGATCCCGACCAAGTTTCGCCTGTCTGCGCCCTCTACCAGACAACAAAAAAGGGACGCCCAGCGCCCCTTTCAACCATCTCTTCATGGTAACCCGTAGGGCGGGCTTCAGCCCGCCACTCCGCCAATTACCGCGACAACCCACCATGCAGCGTCGGCTGGTCCAGACTCGCAAACCCGTAATGACGCAGCCACCGCAGGTCGCTGTCAAAGAACGCCCGCAGATCCGGGATGCCGTATTTCAGCATCGCAAGACGGTCGATCCCGATGCCAAAGGCAAAGCCCTGCCATTCGTTCGGATCAATCCCACCGGCCTCAAGAACCTTCGGATGCACCATGCCGGATCCCAAAACCTCAAGCCAATCATTGCCTTCGCCAACCTTGACCTGACCATCGACCCATTCACACTGAATATCGACTTCCGCCGACGGCTCCGTAAACGGGAAATGCGAGGCGCGGAAACGGGTTTCCACATGGGTGCCGAAAAACGCCGAGAAGAATTCCTCAAGAACCCATTTCAGGTTCGCCATGGATATATCCTTATCAAGCGCGAGGCCTTCGACCTGATGGAACATCGGCGTATGCGTCTGGTCGTAATCCGCGCGATAGACGCGGCCCGGACAGATAATACGGATCGGCGCGCCCTGCTTTTCCATCGACCGGATCTGCACCGGAGAGGTATGCGTGCGCAACACATGCGGCGGGCGGTTATCGCCCTCGGCACGGTGGGTATAGAACGTGTCCATCTCGGCGCGCGCCGGGTGATGGCCCGGAATGTTGAGCGCGTCGAAGTTATACCAATCGGTCTCAATCTGCGGCCCTTCCGCCACCGAGAAACCAAGATCGGCAAAGATCGCCGTAACTTCTTCCATCACCTGAGACACCGGATGGATCGTGCCCTGACGACGCGCCCGCCCCGCAAGCGTCACGTCAAGCCATTCACCCTTGAGCCGCTCATCAAGCGCCGCATCGGCAAGCGCCACCTTCTTGGCCGCAAGGGCGCTGTTGATCTCATCCTTGAGCGCGTTGAGCTTCGGCCCCATGACCTGCCGCTCTTCCGGCGTCATCTTGCCAAGCTCGCGCATCTTGAGGCTGATCTCGCCCTTCTTGCCCACGGCCTGAACCCGTAGGTCTTCCAGCGCGCCTTCGTCGGCGGCATTCGAAATCAGGTCGAGATATTTGTGACGCAGATCATCCATAGCGTTGCCCTCAAGATCAATCGTGCCTCTGCTAGCGACAGGCGCGCTTGATTGCAAGCCAACTGGGTGTGAAAGTGGCGCCCATGACTGTTCTTCCCATACAGAAATGGCCCAAGCCATGATTACCCCACCACGCCGCCCTTGGCTTGTCCTAAGCGGGTTGGCCCTCGGGGTGACCGTGACCAATGGCTTTGCCCGTTTCGCCTATGGGCTGCTGCTGCCCGCCATGAAATCCGAAATGGGTTGGAATTACGCACAGGCGGGCTGGCTCAATACGGCCAATGCGCTGGGCTATATCGTGGGGGCGATCCTTACGATGCTCCTGATCCGCAAAATCTCGCCATCGCACCTTTATGCCTTCGGCCTTGTCACAACGACGGTATCCTTGATGGCGACCGGATTGGACGCCGCTCTCTACTGGCAAACCCTCTGGAGGGTGCTGGCGGGGGTCTTTGGGGCCATGTCCTTTGCCACAGCGGGCGTTCTCGCCGCCCAACTGTTTCAGGATGACCCGCGCCGCAATGCACTGGCGATTGCCATCCTGTTTGGCTCAGGCGGTGGGCTGGGGATTATTCTGGCGGGCGCGAGCCTGCCCCTGATGCTCGACATCTTCGGGCCGACATCATGGCCGTGGGGATGGATCGTGATTGGCGCAGTTAGCTTTAGCTTTCTGCCCCTCGGCCTCTGGTCCGCGGTTCAGTTGCGCGTCCCAACCCAATCGAGCACACAGCCCCAACGCCTGCCTCTCCTCAAAATGGTTCCCGAACTTATCGGCTATATCTCTTTCGGGCTTGGCTACATCGTCTACCTGACCTTTTTGTCCGCATGGCTAACCGCACAATCCGCAAGCGCCCCCTTCATCGCGCTTGTCTGGATCACGCTGGGGCTGAGCATTTTTCTGTCGCCTTTTGTCTGGCGTCCCGTTCTGGCGAAATTCGCCTCGGGCCTGCCCTTGGCCATGATCCTGACCGGCATTGCGCTTGGCTCCGCCACCCCTGTGATTCTGTCGGGGGCCTATGCCCCGCTTATCTCCGCCGTGGTGTTCGGGCTGTCCGTGTTCATGGCCCCCGGCGCCGTCACCAATTTTTCCCGCAAAAACCTGCCCTCTGAGAGCTGGGGCCGC